>JAAUSO010000216.1 GCA_012033205.1 Richelia sp. SL_2_1
GGATGAGCGCAGTCGGTGTAGTCGGTTTAGCGCTGAACTTACGTGCTTATGACTTCGTATCTCAAGAATTGAGAGCCGCAGAAGACCCAGAGTTTGAAACTTTCTATACGAAAAACATTTTGCTCAACGAGGGTATCCGCGCTTGGATGGCTCCTCAAGACCAACCCCACGAACAGTTTATATTCCCCGAGGAGGTATTGCCACGTGGTAACGCTCTCTAATAGACAGATGGTAATGGGAGCGGGCGGACGCGACCAACAAAGCACTGGCTTTGCTTGGTGGTCTGGTAACGCTCGTTTGATCAATCTTTCCGGTAAACTACTGGGCGCTCATGTTGCTCACGCTGGTTTAATCGTTTTCTGGGCTGGAGCAATGACCTTGTTTGAGGTTGCTCACTTCATTCCGGAAAAGCCCATGTACGAGCAGGGTTTAATTTTGCTACCTCACCTAGCAACTCTTGGTTGGGGTGTTGGTGCTGGTGGTGAAATTATTGACACCTTCCCCTACTTTGTGGTTGGTGTACTCCATTTAATTTCTTCCGCAGTATTAGGTTTCGGCGGTATTTATCACGCCGTTCGCGGTCCAGAAACCTTAGAAGAATACTCTTCTTTCTTTGGTTATGACTGGAAAGATAAAAACAAAATGACCAACATCATTGGGTTCCACCTAATCATCTTGGGATGCGGTGCCTTATTGTTGGTGCTTAAAGCAATGTTCTTTGGTGGCTTGTACGATACTTGGGCTCCCGGTGGTGGTGATGTCCGTGTCGTTACTAACCCAACCTTGAACCCGGCAAGAATCTTCGGTTACTTGCTCAAGTCCCCCTTCGGTGGCGAAGGTTGGATAGTCAGCGTTGACAACCTAGAAGATATTGTTGGTGGTCATATTTGGGTTGCCATCATGTGTATTTTTGGTGGTATCTTCCACATTCTGACTAAGCCTTTCGGTTGGGCTCGTCGTGCTTTCATCTGGTCTGGTGAAGCGTATCTGTCTTACAGTTTAGGTGCTTTATCCTTAATGGGCTTTATCGCTTCCATTATGGTTTGGTACAACAACACCGCTTACCCCAGCGAATTCTTTGGTCCTACAGGTCCTGAAGCTTCTCAAGCTCAAGCTTTGACCTTCTTGATTCGTGACCAACGTTTGGGTGCGAACGTAGGTTCTGCTCAAGGTCCTACAGGTCTAGGTAAATACTTGATGCGTTCTCCTAGTGGTGAAATCATCTTCGGTGGTGAAACCATGCGCTTCTGGGATTTCCGTGGTCCTTGGTTAGAGCCTCTACGTGGTCCTAACGGTCTTGACTTAGAAAAAGTTAAGAATGACATTCAGCCTTGGCAGGCTCGTCGTGCTGCTGAATACATGACCCACGCACCTTTGGGTTCCTTGAACTCTGTAGGTGGTGTTGCGACCGAGATTAACTCCTTTAACTACGTATCTCCTCGTGCGTGGTTGTCTACATCTCACTTCGTATTAGGTTTCTTCTTCCTAATCGGTCACTTATGGCACGCAGGTCGCGCTCGTGCCGCTGCTGGTGGCTTCGAGAAAGGTATTGACCGCGAAAGCGAACCAGTAATGTTTATGCCAAATCTAGACTAGTTTACCTAGTTTTAGAAGTTTAGTTACATGACAATCAGTTGCTCCCGTGTAAAAGCGGGGGCTTTTTTTATAATTAGATCAAGAAGTCGGGTTTTTGCGACGATTGTCTGCTGCTACGGTATAGTTATCTAAAAAATCCGACTTCTAGGATTGTTATTAATATATAATTAATATTTAGTTTAGTTAATTTTTAGTTAATCTTTAATTACCCCATTCCAAAGTAATTTCGATATTACCTGTAGAAGCATCTTTGACAAGCAAAGGTGTGAGTTTACCCGATTCAATACTAACGTCTATCCCAAATCTGACACGAGCTTTATCAGGTTTTATCTTTTGTACGGTTTCGGCAATTTCTTTTGTTAGAGATTCTATAGCGCCAGTGATTTCGCTAAATGGTCGAGTTTGAAAAGTTAATTTACGTTCTCCAATAAGAGTAGCTTCAACTCTTACATTTGTACCATCACTCAATTCTACAGTAATAATTTTTCTTTGAAGTTCCATTTTTGTTTAACTGCATAACCCTATGACAATAAAATATCAGTTATCAGTTATCAATTACTAATTATTCAGTTAAGAGTTACATCTAAACTTACTTCAATATTTTCTGCTCAGAGAAAATAATTCATATTTTTTTTATCCAGTAAATAATGGGAAGCTCAAATAATTGCCCAAAAAATAACTGTTTATTGATTAATAATTAGTAATTATTTATTTCATCCAACATTCATTGCAGCTAAAAATGCTTTCTGACTAGCATCTTTATATAATGAATTCAGATATTTCATGACGATATCTGTAGAATTTAAATTTGCTTGGTTTTCATCTTCTTTTGCTAAAGGAATTGAACCTAACACATCTAGAACTATTTCGCTGGTGGATGGTGCAATAACTACTAAAGAAGATTCTAAAGGTTGATTATATTGCCAAAAATTGTCTAATTCTAACGGAGTTTGTGTTTGGTTAATTGATTCTTCAACTTCGGAAATTTCTACTTTTGTATCTGCAACTTTAGCACTACGTAATTTACGTAAATCGCTGATAATTTGCTGTTTAGTGCGTCCTCTTAATTGAAATAATACAAATGGATCTTCACTAAAACGGTCGGCTAATTGATAATAAATCGCACCAATATGTTTGCAGGGGTTAGCTTTATCAGGACAAGAACATTTACTATGAACTTCGGACAATGTAAAAGGAAATAGGGACAAGCCATTTGCTGTAAATACTTCTTCGATATTTTGCGGCATTTCTCCCGCTAATAATTTAGCCGCAAATATTGATTTTTGGGACATTGATTCCACAATAAAACCCCATTCTTCATCGCTAAAGGAATCAAGAGCAAGAGAAACATTATAAGGTTCTGGTTCGCTTCCTTGTACATCAGCTAAGACTTTGGCATTCTCAAATTTTATGCTCAGAATATTTCCTTGACGTGCATAATTTCTAGCACGTTCTAAACGCTTTTTAAAACGGTAAGAATCTAATAATTCTAACCATTTTTGTGACCACCATTCTCTTGATGCTTGAAAATCGTAATTTGCTTGCATGATAGGTTAAAAGGTCAAAGGTTTAAGGTTTAAGGTCAAAGGTTTAAGGTCAAAGGTTTAAGGTCAAAGGTCAACAACTGTCAACTGTCAACTGTCAACTAATTATCTTCCTCAATAACTGCATCGCGGTCAAGTATTAATAAATTGCGGAGTTGATCGGTATCCATTTCGGTTAACCATTCTTCACCTGCACCTACAACTTGTTCTGCTAATTGTTTTTTACTTTCAATCATATCGTGAATTTTTTCTTCTAAAGTACCAGTACAAACGAATTTATGTACCTGTACATTTTTTGTTTGACCGATACGAAATACCCTGTCTGTAGCTTGATTTTCTACTGCGGGATTCCACCATCTATCAAAGTGAAATACATGATTTGCACGGGTTAAATTTAAGCCGACACCACCTGCTTTTAAGGAAAGAATCATTACTTGGGGACCTTGTGGATCTTGTTGAAAACGGTCTACCATTTCATCGCGTTGTTTTTTACTTGTACTACCATATAAAAATAATGTTTCTCGGTTAAAATGCTTTTCTAGATAGGGTTTAAGCAACTTACCCCACTCTGCAAACTGAGTGAAAATTAAAGCGCGATCGCCATTTAATATTACTTCTTCTAACATCTCTTCAAGACGCTGAAGTTTTGCAGAATCATGGTGTTCTAATTTATCTTTTTCAAGTATTGGGCTGGATGATTACAAATTTGTTTCAACTTCACAAGTAAACCTAAAATCATTCCTCGACGTTGCAATCCTTCTGCATCATCAATTTGTTTTAAAGAATCTTCTACTACTTGTTGATAAAGCTTTGCTTGTTCTGGAGTTAAACCACAAAACACAGTCATTTCCTGTTTTTCTGGTAAATCTTGAATGATATCGCGGTCTGTTTTTAAACGACGTAAAATAAAAGGTTGAACTAAAGAACGCAATTGTGATAAGGAAGAAGTATCACCATATTTTTCAATTGGCATGGCAAATCTTCGCTGAAAAAATTGTCGATTTCCTAAATATCCCGGATTTAAAAAATCCATAATCGACCACAATTCCTGTAGTCTATTTTCTACTGGTGTACCCGTTAAAGCAATCCTAAATTCTGGTTCTAACTGTCGTACTGCTTGCGACTGTTTTGCTTCTGGATTCTTAATATTTTGAGCTTCATCTAAAGCAATTATCTGCCAAGATACATCTTGTAATGACTTTAAATCACGATGAACTAATGAGTAGCTGGTAATTACGATATTTGTGTTTTTAACAGCATTTTGAAATGCCTTACCTTTGGGACGTTTATCACCGTGATATTGTAAAACTTTGAGGTTTGGCGCAAACTTTTTGACTTCCCGTTCCCAGTTTCCTAATACAGAAGTCGGACAAACTAATAATACTGGCTTTTCTAAGGCTGATTGTTCTTGTAAGTGCAGTAGAAAAGCGATGAATTGGATGGTTTTCCCCAAACCCATATCATCTGCTAAACAAGCACCTAAACCCCAACGTTCCAAAAATGACAGCCAAGACATTCCTCGTCGTTGATATGGTCGCAATTCTCCGCGAAAATTCGTAGGTGTCGGTAGCGATTCTATCTCTTGGTTATCTGTGAGATTTGTAATTAATTCCTGCAATGCTCCAGATGCTTCAAAACTGACTACAGGTAATTTTTCAATAGTCTGGGTATCTCCGGAACCCAATCGCAGTGCATCTTCTAAGGACAATGCCATTTTATCTTTTCTGTCAGCAAAGAATGTCTGTGCTGTTTTAATATCTTGGGGACGCAATTCTACCCATTCACCATTGATTTCTACTAAGGGACTGTTTAAGGCTACAAGTTTGTCAAACTGCTGTTTAGAAAGAGTTTGTCCCCCGATTGCTAATTCCCATTGGAAATTAAGCAAACTTTGTAAACCCAAACGTTCGGTTTTTTTCGGCGTTTGAGCGCTAACTTTTAAACCTAAACGATTCGCCCAGCCATCACGATTTGCTAAGCTTGGAGGTAATACTACACCTAAACCGTTATCTTCAAAGCGCCAAGTTACCGACTTAATAAAATCATATGCTTGCATCGGTTCGAGACGACAAAATTGAGGTAATGCTGTATCTAAACTGGGTGTAACAATTGGATAAAGCCGCGAAGCTAAACCTAAACCTCGTAAAAATGTTTCTTGGGGCTTGTCAATGATCCGATTTTGGTAAACTAACCGTTCAACTGGATGATTCCAAATGGTTTGTGCATCTAATAAAAATTCTTCATCATCAATCGCTTGTAAATAATACTCTAATAACCACTCAGTTTCCCCCGCTGCTGGAGTTCGTAATACAAAGCAAGTACGAAACAAGCTTCTTTGTCCGAGTTGATTTTGTAAAGGCATTGTCCAAGCATTCAGCGCTGCTTCTAGCCTTTCAACTTCGGAGGTATCTGCACTAATTGAGTTTTTATCGCTAGTCAATGCATATAACCATTGTCGGACTACAGATGGTACAGATGCTAGCAATCGAGTTTCTCCTGCATCCAGAGAATTTACCATGGTTCGCACTTGAGCATCTATGGTTTTATTCAGAAAATCTAGCAGTAGTTGTTCGGAATCCGGTGGTAAATTAATTGATGGGTAATCATTCTCCCCAGTTTCTCCTTGATATACCCGACATGACAAAGGCATTGCTCGCGAATATTTATCCAACCGACTTCCGTCAACGGCACTATCTAGAAGTGCTTCCCAACTAGCAAGTTTAGACTTATCAGTAGAATTATTGACATTATTCTCAATTTTGGGCAAAAATTTACATCTAGCAATTAAATCTAAACTCCAGCGAGCAACTTGCGACCAAAAACGCAAGTCTCCCCCGATAAAAGTTTGCTCATCATCGGCAACATTCATCGGTAAGGAAGTTAAAAATTTGATTGTCTCCCTGGGGTTCAAACAAAAACCATTCACTTGCCAAGGTTGCAAATATTGCGGTTTCCCTATTTCTCCTTGATTAACTCCCGAATGTAGAGGGTATATAAAATCAATATCTTGCTTCTTTTTCTTTTTCTTTTCTTGTTGAGGAATATGAGTCGGTAAAGCAACTACAATAGACGATGCAGGCAAAGTTAGATCATCAGTAGCCGTAGATTTGGTTTTTTTTGCTGGCTTGACGTTTGAATTTTCAGTCTGAGCTTTTACCCATTCGTCAGGAATTGCAAGATTACGAGAACGCAATAACTCTAATAATTCTAACGGTGTCATCGCTCCATGATGAGACTGCACACCCATTAATTCATCTTCATTAGAATCGGTATTTATAGAACGCCAAGTTTCTCCCCAGACAAAAAAACAGCTACCTTGACCTCGTAGTAACCAACTACCGTGTAAAATTGCCATATGCCAACAACAGTTAAATTACTGTAGAACTAATACTTTTAACCAATTGATTCTGATGATTCTCAAAAAAATGTGATTTTTTAGTTGATATTCTCAGCCTATATCAGAGCTTATAAAAACTTATTAAATACAAAATAAATCAATATTCTTGGCGACTAGAAGTCGCGGCTATAGAAACAAAACCCACCGTCAGGTGGATTTAGAATCTGCCTTTGGAAAAGCTTGTGTAGTCGCCTTCGCTGAGCTTGTCCATCCTCTAAGATCCAATCAAACTCAATATTTATTTTCGCGATCGCAATAAACAATCCCTGATCTCAAATAATAATCTTAGCTAATGAGTGCAAACTTTAACCTCGTCCGATTTGATTTTTTTGGCGCTTATTTGTATAACATACATCAAAAAGCTATTTTTTCGGTTCAATTTAAGCCTACTGTTGTAAAGCATAACTCGATCGAGGTTAACAAAAATGGATTTACTCCTAGGAGTAAAGTAAAAAAACGATAGATTGATATATACTCTTCCACTAAGGCAACTGATTTATAAGTTACTGCGGCAAGCAAGAGAGCATAAATGTTAGGATTGCCACTGAGAGCGAATAGTGCATAGAAGGAAAAAAAACTGAATGGAAGAATTTGAAAAGTCAATATCCTTTGACGGACGGGATATTCGGCTGAAAGTTGGCTTGTTAGCTCCCCAGGCTGGCGGGTCTGTAATGATACAATCTGGGGATACAGCAGTATTAGTGACAGCGACGCGATCGCAAGCAAGACAAGGAATTGATTTTCTACCTTTAACTGTAGATTACGAAGAAAGATTATATTCAGCGGGTAGAATTCCTGGAGGTATTCTCAGAAGAGAAGGAAGACCTCCAGAAAAAGCAACTCTTACCAGTCGTTTGATTGACCGTCCTTTACGTCCTTTGTTCCCTTCTTGGTTACGAGATGACTTGCAAGTCATAGCAGTCACTCTTTCGGTAGATGAACAAGTGCCGCCGGATGTGCTAGCAGTTACTGGTGCAAGTATTGCGACCTTATTAGCAAAAATTCCCTTCAACGGACCGATGGCTGCGGTACGGGTTGGTTTGGTAGGAGATGATTTTGTGATTAATCCTACCTATGCAGAAGCTAGTGCTGGAGATTTGGATTTAATTGTCGCAGGTTCCCCCGATGGTGTAATCATGGTGGAAGCGGGAGCCAATCAGTTACCAGAACAAGATATTATCGAGGCAATTGAATTTGGTTATGAAGCCGTACAAGATTTAATTCAAGCACAACTTGATTTACTAGCAGAACTAGGTATCGAAATTGTTAGGGAAGAACGACCCGAAGTAGACACCACTTTAGAAACATTTATTCGGGATCGTGCTACTGATAGCATCAAAAAAATTCTGTCACAATTCGATTTTACTAAAACCGAACGTGATGAAGCTTTGGATGTGGTAAAAGCTGAAATTTCCTCTTCAATTGAGGAGTTACCAGAAGAAGACTCGATTCGAGTTGCAGCAACCGAAGATAGTAAAGCACTCGATAATACCTTTAAAGCCATAACTAAAAAGTTGATGCGCCGTCAAATCGTTGAAGATAATGTTCGCGTTGATGGTCGTAAACTCGATCAAGTTCGTCCAGTATCCTGTCAAGTAGATATTTTGCCAAAACGAGTTCACGGTAGCGGTTTATTTAACCGAGGACTCACCCAAGTGCTTTCTATTTGTACCTTGGGAACGCCCGGAGATGCTCAAAACTTAAACGACGACCTACAACCAGACCAGCAAAAGCATTACCTACACCATTATAACTTCCCACCATATTCTGTTGGGGAAACCAAACCTTTACGTCCCCCCGGAAGAAGAGAAATTGGTCACGGTGCCCTAGCAGAACGAGCTTTATTGCCTGTATTACCAGCAAAGAGTGAATTCCCTTACGTACTTCGAGTAGTATCCGAGGTGCTTTCTTCTAACGGTTCTACATCAATGGGTTCGGTGTGTGCTTCGACCTTAGCGTTAATGGATGCAGGAGTACCTATTAGTAAACCCGTCAGTGGTGCGGCGATGGGTTTAATAAAAGAAGAAGATGGCTTCCGCGTTTTAACGGATATTCAAGGTATAGAAGATTTCTTGGGTGACATGGACTTTAAAGTCGCCGGTACCGATACTGGTATTACCGCACTGCAAATGGACATGAAAATTTCTGGTTTATCTCTGGAGATTATCGCTCAAGCCATTCATCAAGCTAAAAGTGCGCGATTGCACATTTTGGAAAAAATGCTTGTCTGTATCGATAAACCGCGTGAAGAAATGTCACCCTTTGCTCCACGGTTATTAACCATCAAAATTGATTCCGATATGATCGGTTTGGTGATTGGTCCCGGAGGTAAAACCATCAAGGGAATTACTGAAGAAACAGGTGCCACAATTGACATACAAGACGATGGTACCGTGACAATTGCCGCCGTGGATGAGAATAAAGCTAAAAAGGCTCGCTTGATCATTCAATCAATGACGCGCAAGCTGAATGAAGGCGACGTTTACGCTGGTAGAGTCACTCGTATTATCCCAATTGGTGCCTTTGTCGAGTTTTTACCCGGTAAAGAAGGGATGATTCACATTTCCCAACTAGCCGACTACCGAGTTGGAAAAGTTGAAGATGAAGTTGCTGTTGGCGATGAAGTAATTGTCAAAGTTCGGGAACTTGACAGCAAAGGAAGGATAAACCTTACCCGCTTAGGCATTCATCCAGAACAAGCCGCTGCGGCGCGAGAAGCAGCCGCTAACGCTTAAATCAGTTATCAGTTAACAGTTATCACTATTGAGCGACTTATGGTGGCAGATTTAAATCCGCTACCAACGCATACCACCTTATTAATAGGAAATGCGGGATTTTTCCGGCTCAATAGATTATTGTTTACTGTTTACTGTCCACTGTTAAAAGTTCGGGATTTTAGATTTTAAGGACAATTGTACTAAGTGTCCGGAATCACAAATCTAAAATCCGCGCCGTAATTTGCAAGAAAACATCAGGCAGAGTCCTCACCTACAATGAAGTTTAGGTGGGGTAAGCCAGAAAAATCATCGAGTGATTACATCAAAAAAATGTTGGCATTTTAAATTTACTTTCTTTTCTTACCTGGGCGGCTTGAATTACTTCATAAATTTTCTAAAGCCATTTATACTTTAGATTTAAGTTATGTTAACTATAGGATTTAGACAACATTAGTGAAAAAATCCCCCTAACCCTGCTTGAAAAATGGGGGCTTTGTGTAAATCCTTTTATAGTAAAAATTATTAACCAGTCAATATTGCAATCAATCGTGAGTTCTAAACGACTACCGAAAACTACAGCCCACGTGCGAATTACCCGACAATCCTGGCAAAACAGTCTATTAGAAGGTGAAGTCAAAGCGGGTGAATTTGAATGGCAATTTCAGTGGCATTTTAGTCAAGCTGAGTTGTCAATTACACCCTCTCAAGGTCGAGCATTAATCAAAGAACCTCTCAGCCGCTTTTTAGAACAAAAAGATTATCAACTCGAACCGGGAGGAGATTATATTTTTATCATTCGCTCTGAAATTTAAAATCAATCAAAAATCAACAACGATCAATTATTGATTAGAAGTTTTAAATTCATAATTCTTAACTCCTAACTCCTAACTCCTAACTCCTAACTCCTAACTCCCGTACAGACGTAGCAATGCTACGTCTCTACAAAACTAACTCCTAACCTACTCAGTCAAGCGATTAAGATATCTTTCAATTAGCAAAATGGCAACAATATCATCTATGGGGCGTGGTGGAGTTCGCATCCCCTTTGGGTAATAATTTGGTTAATCCTTTGGGTGGGTACATCAACCAATAGCGGACT
>JAAUSO010000217.1 GCA_012033205.1 Richelia sp. SL_2_1
TTGTAATTCTTTATCTTGTTCTACAAAATTAGAATAATCTTCAACAAATTTTTCCACTGATGTAATTAATCTTAATAATATTTAAGTGTCGGGATAATTCCATTAATAATAACTTGACAACCATGATTATTTGCAATGGATTCAATTTGTGATTGAATTTTTGCTTGATCTTCTTGTAGAATATCAGCCGAAGAAAGTATATAGTATCTTCTAGGACTATGTTTTAATATCTTATCTTTAGCATTCAGAATCATTTGCAGATTAATTGGGGTCTTGTCAACTTTTGGTGATCGAGACGTATCGTGTTTGGCAGAAGGCAGATGGCAGAGGGCAGAGGGAAGGAATAAGGGAGAAGGAAGTTACTATTTTAACTCTTGAGTTTGTTTAAAGTAGAGACTAATATACTTTGCATTTCATCAACTTCATTCATAATAGGAATAAAGAGATTTTTATCGCCAAGAATATCTACTTCTTTAGCAATAATGAATTGAGTATCTAATTCTCTTAAAGAGCCTAAAGCAATATAAACAAATTTGATATATTCCTGTCTAGATTGCCGCCCATAACCTTCCGCAATATTGGATGCTACTGATACTGATGCGCGTCGTATCTGACTTGTTAAACCATACAATTCGTGCTTTGGAAATGATTGGGTAAACTTATAACAATGAATGGCAAGTTGAACTGCCCTTTTCCATATAAATTGATTTCGGTAACTCATAATCGTTCGGGGTGAAAGCAGAAGGTTTGAAGATTTGAAGTATCACTAAATATATACAATAAAGCTTATTTATTAATATCATTAATAAATTATTTAATGTTGATTATTGTCTCGAAATAATCATTTATAAAAATCAACTTATATGAGTTATGAAGAGTATGTTCTATTTTAGATTTGTAACAAAAATATTCTAGTGAGTAAATCTAACTTTGCACGACCATACATCTGTCGCTTTAACATTTTAAGTCGATTAATTTGTCCCTCAACAGGTCCATTACTCCAAGACATTGTGATAGCAGCTTTTACTGCGCTGTAGTCTTCAAATAAGCTTTTAGCAAAGCGTTTAAAAGGAGATAAAATACTGTTATATCCTCTCTTGAGCCAAGAATCTAATTTCCATACTTGTTTTGACGAACAAGAGATATAAACTTTT
The DNA here is from genome assembly GCA_012033205.1 of Richelia sp. SL_2_1. GTDB lineage: Bacteria > Cyanobacteriota > Cyanobacteriia > Cyanobacteriales > Nostocaceae > Rivularia. Next base: position 1,155 of record JAAUSO010000217.1, read on the forward strand.
GAGCCAATTCAATTCCTTCTTTTAAGCTAGGGCTTTGTGCTTTTAGCAACACAATTAATTCTTCTTGTTCTGACTTTGATATTTCCTCATCCGAACGACCTAAAATCAACCATGCTGCACTGTAAGGAGTAAGAGGTTTTTTTGATGGTTTAATAATTTTTGGTAGGCGTTTAGTTGAATATCTCTGCCGCTTTTTTAAACCTTGACATTCACGCAGGCGTGTGGTGTAACGACTGACGGTAGTATAGCTACCAGAAAATCCTTGTTGTTTAATTTCTTCAAATAATGTCTTAGTTTCACGACAACCTTCATTCCATCGTTTTATAATGTAATCTTGATAAGGTGTTACTAAACTTCGACCCTTATCACTACGTCCTCTACGTTCTATAAAAGTAGGATTACGAAGATATCGAAAAACTGTTGTACAACCAATACCTAATTTTTTAGCAATGGCTTTTGCTGACCAACCTTGGCTGTGTAGTTCCCAAATTTTTTGATACTTTTCAAATCGTCTTGTCCGACGTTGTTCTGCTTTTTTTTGTTGCTTTGTTGGCGCTGGTGCTAATGTTGGAATTGTCGAAACAACGATGTTTTCTTCATCTTTAACTACAGAACTTTGATTTCGTATTTTTTCAATTTCTTTAAATTCTTTACTGTGTATTCCAAACACTTCATAAAGCGTTTGGGCTAAATTTTGTAATAAATGAAAGCGGTCTGCAACTTGAATTGCTTCTGGTGCGCCTTCTTTAATTCCTTTTTCATAAGCTCTTGCTCTATCACGGGAAACAATCTTAATCCCAGGATGTTCTTTTAACCATGAACTTAAGGTTTCAGCAGAACGGTCTTTTAATAAAGTTACAGGTTTATTTGTTTCTAAATCAACAATTATTGTTCCGTAAGTTTTACATTTACGAAAACAAAAATCATCTACTCCTATAATTTTTAAAGAATCAAATAATGGTAAAGGTATTTTACGAACTAAATTTAGTAGTGTATTACGACTTGCATTAAAGCCTAATTGTTTTGATAGTCGTATTCCTGCTGCACCACCCAAAGCTAAACCTATATTTTTTAATTGTGATGCTAACCGAATAGTTCGACGCGCCCAAGGAATAACAGTTGATGGTAATCTTTCCGTAAATATTCGTCTAAAACATTCATTATTAATGCAAAAAAATTTACGGACGCGCAGTTCTAGGGAAGTACTATAATTAGCCCAAGATAAGTCAGCTAATTTGCGTTCGTAGTGACTATGAATTTTAGTGGTTGGAAAACCACAAATTGGACAGGTAATTTTAGTTTGTACAGAAGAAACTTTGACTGTTATGGTGGACTCTGCTTCATCAATATCACAGTTTTCAATATGAAGTAGATTTTTACCTGGTAACAGGCTTTCTAATACGGACATATTTTTGCTCTTGTCAACCCAGGTGGGCAGTATAAATATTGATTAATTTTATTTTAAAACAAAAAAATATACAGTTATTCCTTTCTTCCTCCTTATTCCTTCCCTCTGCCCTCTGCCATCTGCCTTCTGCCAAACACGATACGTCTCGATCACCAAAAGTTGACAAGACCCTTAATGTGGTTTCAAAATTGACTTGTTTGCAGTTTGAAGCGTTTATGTTTGCAGTTCGTTAGTGTGATTCGTTCTGTTGAAATGAGTTTGTTTACTCAGGGATAACAGGCAAGGTAAATATTCGGGATTACTCCCAACTGAACCTTGACAACTCAATTTTTCGTGATGGTGTAATTCCATCCCTCCAAGTGCAGGAGTGACAGCGAGTCCCCTATTTCAACAAGGTGGTTCCTTGTTGGGGTAAAGCGGGGAATCATGGCGGTAACTACTAGCCTAATGCGGAATCCCGCCTAGCATAGCTGGTCATGGATAGGAATACAAATCTCTTGACTGAATCATCGTTATGCAAAACAAGCCAAAAGGCTGTCAGGCTTGTCCCAAAAGGGAAAGGATAAGTGGTTGGCTGATTGGTGACAGACCAACAAGCACTCACAATAAACCCGGTGAAGAGAGAGAATCCTAAAACCAGCGCTAAACGAAAATTGGGAACGAAGTAACCCCTTGATGCGCTCTCAGGAAATGGTCGATTTTCTGAGTAGGTAGCCAACCGCAAGCCTGACACGGGGAAGGAATGCCTCAGAAGCCAAAGCCTTTGGGAAAGCCAGAGGATATGCAGACGGAGGCACGGTGAATTGGATTGTAGAGGTACTAGTAGCAATGTATACATCTAAAACGAGTTTCAAGACTACGGTGGAATGGAATGCTATCCCCTGGCGAAAGCTAGAGAGGAAAGTATTTAAGTTGCCTTCTTCGCATCTACAAAGCCTCGCAGCGTGGCGATATCAAAACAGTTCGTCAACTCCAAAAAACGTTGTTGCACTCTTGGTCAGCAAAGTGTTTAGCGGTTCGCAGGGTAACACAGGATAACCGAGGTAGTGCGACCTGAAAGGTCAACTAAATTGGGACTCCGAAGTCTCTCTGGGTTTTCTACCCCAGACCTCCGTAGAGTATTCCGTATTTTAACGGTACGTCACGACCAAGTAGGCAACGAAACAGTCGGAGTGCAGACGCTAAAAGTAGCCATAGCTGCCAGGGTTAGGTAGTGAGGAGCAAGGGGGAAGGATGTAGAAGGATGAACACGGTCTAAGGTATTGATTAAATCACGTCACTTGTCAACGAGCTAAATAACTCCTGAGAAGCTCGAACCAAAATGGTAAATAGGTGGTTGTTATGCTTGCCTTTCATAACAACGTAGAAACATAACTCCTATCGTGAAATAGGTACCCATCCTAACTATATCGGAAACTTTAGTTGATACAACAGGAAAAGCCCTACAGAGTCTAGAAAAACGGTCGAATTTTCTAGTAAGCCTAGAGCAATCAAAGCCGAACTCTCTGGAGGGTAAGGGATGAGTGAAAAAGCGAACGCCACCTTGTAACGAGGTAGATAGGGGTTCAAAATTTGCCCCTGAGCGAATGTTAGCAGAATTCACTTGGGTCATATACGGAAGTGAAACTTATCTTTGAGAACGAATCCTTATGAAAAGTTTGATACATCAAACTGATGTAAATGGACATAGGAAACAACTTTCGGACTGGAACCAAATCAAATGGAAGAAAGTGAGAAAGATTGTTAGTAACCTGAGAAAGCGGATATTTCGTGCTAGAAAACTTGGGCAATGGAAGCAACTCAGAAGATTGCAGAAATTGTTATTAAAATCCTACGCTAATTTATTACTTGCAGTACGACAAATTACTCAACATAATGACGGCAGGAAAACAGCAGGAGTAGATAAGGAGGTATTTGATACTCCTGAAAAACGAGTAAAGCTTGTCAACAGTTGGAAAAAAGTTAAAGCATCTCCGGCTAGGAGAGTTTATATTCCCAAACCAAACGGCAAGAAACGTCCCCTTGGTATTGCGACCATTAGGGATAGAGTCATGCAAGTTATAGTTAAAAACTCCCTTGAACCTGAATGGGAATCGCAATTTGAGCCTAACTCCTATGGGTTTAGAATTGGTGTGCGATTCGTTGGGTAGAAACGAACCTTGAAAAAGGTGGAGGATTACCCGCAAAGTTACTTAGTAACTTTGACAATTTGATAGTCATATGGGTGAGTTTAAAACCAAGTCCCATCCTCCAGGTGCAGGAGTGAAAGCACACAGAGCGCAGTCTAGAACTGTGTCCCCCAAGGTAGCGACTAGCCATCAATCCTTGAAGCGGGGGTGAAAGGTGTTAAGTACTAGAAGCCTAACCTGGTATACATCAAGCAAGAGTTTATGAGTAGGAATACGAAGGTATGTTTGAACCATCGTCAGGAATAACCAGCGCAATCAGGCTGAATCGCTGGGAGTCCCAAAAGGGCAAGGATAATGGGGAGTTGGCAAGGACCAGGGTGACCAACAAGCACTTCCTCTAAACCCGGTGGATAGTACCGCTCTAAAAACTCAAACAATGACTATCAGAAACGAAGTAACCTCTCGTATGTTCTTAGTCTTCGATGATTAAGTAGGTGCTAACTAATACTACGAGTAGGCAAGATTGATTCAAAAGCAAACGCCTCACTGTAATGGTGAGGATAAGCAGACGGAATCACGGCGAAAAGGAAGATGAAGTTTCCAGTAGCAGTAAATATGTCTAATACGAGTTTTAAGACTACGGGGGAATGGCGCTCTATCAACTGGCGAAAGCTGGAGCGTAGAGTGTATAAGCTGCAACAGAGAATTCATCGAGCCTCTCAACGTGGCGATGTAAAAGCATATCGCAGACTCCAAAAAACGTTGATGAATTCTTGGTCAGCAAGAGCATTGGCGGTTCGTAGAGTTACCCAAGATAATCGGGGAAAAAAGACGGCTGGTGTGGACGGCGTTAAATCGTTGACCCCAAAGCAACGTCTATCCCTTATTAATAAACTAAAACTGGGTTCTAAGGTTAACCCAACTAGGCGTGTATGGATTCCCAAGCCTGGAAAGGATGAGAAAAGACCTTTAGGTATACCTACAATGAAACACCGCGCCTTGCAAGCGCTTGTCCTTATCGCCTTAGAGCCAGAATGGGAAGCGCGATTTGAACCTAACTCATATGGGTTCAGAACCGGAAGGTCATGTCATGATGCAATCGAAGCAATATTTAACTGTATCAGGTATAAACCAAAATTTGTACTTGATGCTGATATAGCGAGTTGTTTCGACCGCATCGACCACTCGGCACTGCTTAGAAAATTAAATACATCCCCCACCACTCGCCGTCAAATACGTGCGTGGTTAAAAGCGGGGGTGATGGACAATAAGCAGTTGTTTCCAACATTTGAGGGAGTGCCCCAAGGTGGCACAATAAGTCCACTTTTGGCTTCGATTGCCCTCCACGGCATGGAAAACCGAATTAAACAAGCTTTTCCAAAAGGTTCAATCCTTAAGAAAGGTAAATATTCTGGTTATCAACCAGGAGCAATGTTAATTAGGTACGCTGACGACCTAGTGATTCTTCATGAAGATATAACCGTCGTCCAAAAATGCCGGGAAATAATGTCCGAATGGTTAAAGGACTATGGCTTGGAATTAAAGCCCAGTAAAACAAGATTGATACATACCCTATCAGCATATGAAGGGCAAAAACCAGGATTCGACTTTCTTGGTTTTAATATACGTCAATTCCCCAAAGGAAAACACCATACAGGTAAAAATACCAAGGGTGAAAAACTCGGTTTTAAAACCATCATTAAACCTTCTCAAGAAAAAGTTAAGGCACATTATGACCAATTAGCCAAGGCAATTGATACCCATAAAGCAGCACCGCAAGCGGCGCTAATTAAAAAACTAAACCCAATTATTCGGGGTTGGGCTAATTACTTTGCTACGGTCATAAGCAAGGAAATCTATGCATTTTTAGATAACTTGGTTTACCTAAAACTTGTATCTTGGGCAAAATTCCGTCATCCCAAAAAATCATGTACATGGGTGTCAAAGAAATATTGGCACTCAATAGAAGGGGATAATTGGGTATTCGCAACCAAGGAAGCAGGGGATAGCCCACTGAGGCTACTTGACCATACCCGTATCAAAATAATGCGGCACATAAAGGTTAAAGGCGAATCATCCCCATACGACGGGAACCTAGTGTATTGGAGTACAAGAATGGGTGCAAACCCCGAAATGCCTAAAAGGGTGGCTTCGCTCTTGAAATGGCAAAAAGGGAAATGTACCCACTGTGGTTTGTTTTTCCGTGAAAACGATGTGATGGAAATTGACCATATCATCCCAAAATCGCAAGGTGGAAAGGATGAGTATAAAAATTGGCAACTTCTACACAGGCATTGCCACGACACAAAGACTATTGATGATAGTAGTCCTGGCACTTAATCTGGTTGTAATAGTACCAAGCCTAAACCACCCTCTGAGCTAAATTGCTTCTTGAGAAAGAGGATATGTTGGTAATGAGGTATACGTGACAAGTACCTATTCACTGAGGAGCCGTGTGAATTTAACGGTTCAAGCACGGTTTTGGAGAGCAGTGGCTCCCGTGAGGGAGTCACTGACTTTACTAGAAGCACAGCTGACGCTATAGCGCAATGCTTCAACAATCTAGTAGAAAACCCACGCGGAGCAAGACACATTTGGGTCTTAGACGCTGACATAAAAGGATTCTTTGACAATATTGCCCATGAATCCATTTTAAAAATGATTGATACACACCCAGCCTGACTTTTCACGGGATGTGGAAAAGGTAGAAAAAGTTCGCGAGTAATAGTGGCGAACCAACTATGTACTTGGCAGATTTCAGGTAAAGTCATGATGTGGATGTAGCTTGAGGGGGTGCAAACCAGATGAAGGTATTAGAGAAAAATCCTTATACAGAATGCGATTTTGGTGATAAACGTTTAACAAAACGTGCTGTATCAATAAGTGAACGTTTATTTGTAAAATATGGTCAGCCTCTATCTCAGATTTTTGGCAGTGCTAGTGACCTAAAACGCGGTTACGAATTTTTTTCTAATCCTAAAACAACATTTGATAAGTTGACGAGTCCTCATTTTAAGCAGACAGCACAACAAATTTCGGGTATACCTGTTGTTTTGGCAGTAGGAGATACAAGTTTTCTTGATTACAGAAAAATATTGCAAAAACGGGACGATTATGGTCCAACAGGAAATGGTGGGAATGGTCTAATTTTACACAGTTGCTTGGCTTTAGACCCAGATTTTGGTCAGCCATTAGGGTTGTTGTGGGAGAAACTTTGGCATCGAGAAAAGAAGCAGAAACCACCATTAAACGAAGAGCCAGAGCAGAAAAAACAGCGATTGAGAGAAAAGCGTAAAGCCCAAAGAAAAAAGGCATTTGAAGAGAAAGAATCTTACCGATGGGTTGAAGCGTTTGAAAAACTTTCTAAATTGTTTAATCCCTTGAAAAGGAAAGAAAAAGAGTTATTAACGAGAATTATTCATGTTTTTGATAGGGAAGGTGATATTGCAGAAGTTTTTGCTTTAATTAGTAATAATAAAAACACGGGTGTAGTTGTTAGAGCATCTCATAATCGTTGTTTAGAAGAAGAAAATTCCCATCTATGGGAATACGTAATCTCTCAGGAAGTAAAGTGTATAAAAGAGATAGAGCTACCACAAACTAAGAAGCGTACTGCAAGAACTGCGAAATTAGAAATTAGGTTTTGTCCAATATCAATCAAACCTCCTTACAGATTAAAAAATGAAAGTAATTTCAGTATTTACGCAGTCTACGCAAGAGAAATTAATGTACCAGATGATTGTGAACCTGTCGAGTGGATGTTACTGACTACAGAGTCAGTTTTAACACACCTTGATGCACTTACTATTCTTCGTTGGTATACTTACCGCTGGCGTGTTGAGGAATATCATAAAATTCTCAAATCTGGATGTAAAGCAGAAAATTACCGTTTAAACGGTGAAAGTATGACCTCTTTGCTTGGTTTTCTAACTGTAATTGCTGCTCAACTATTACGGATGACTTATTTACATCGTACTTCTCCTCATCTACCAGCTACAGAAGTGTTAACAAGAACACAAATGGATGTGCTGATAGCGAGTAGTCCACCCAAACAAAAAAAAGAAATAACAAGTTTTACTATTGACTGGGCTATACGTGCAATTGCACGTTTGGGTGGATATTTAGAACACAGAAAAAATAGTGCAATTGGAATACAAGTATTGTGGAGGGGCTGGCTGGAACTAGAAAACTTATGTCAAGGTTGGTTACTCCGTAGTAAATTAAATTATTAAAATATGTATTAATTAAGGTAGTTAATTACTTATTGTAGGGGAAAATGGTTCGCGATAAATAGTGGCGAACTACGTTCTCCCTCACAAAGATGAAAAACAAGTCCAAAGATACTGCACAAAAGCGTCAAGAAGATTTGTATGAACGCATTAGAAAAGTTACGTCTTTCAAAGAACGTCTCGAAGAAGAAAGACAAACTGTATTGGCAACGGGCTGCATTGCTCCATCTGGATGCTGCATTGCTCGTTATCTTGCAAAAGGAAGAAAAGGTTATTATTGGTACTATAAGTTACAAGCTTCTGAGCCTGTTTTTCCGAAAAAGAGCGATGGTAAGCCTTCTAAATATAAGCATTTGGGGAAAGCTGGTAGTCAAGAGTACTTAGATGCATTAGAACAGATAAATCGTCGAACTAAAGTAGAAGCTTTAGACCGTTCTCTGGAAACAATCAAGCAGGGATTACAAGATTTACTTGAAGAAACTTCCAAGTACAAGAAATAATTCTGGTTCGCCACTATCTTTCGCGAACCTTTTTTACCTTTTCTACATCCCGTGAAAAGTCAGGTTTTCGATCAGGCGGATTTCCTTAACCTGGTTATCGTCAAGGAAGAGTACATTAACCGGAACCTCTTTTAAACCAATTTTTTGAGAAGCTTTGAAACGGCGATCGCCACAAATTAGTTCGTAGGTGTCATCCGTCAGGGGACGCACTATTAGGGGTTCGAGGATTCCGTGTTCTTGGATTGATTGCGCTAGTTTTTCCAGCTTTTCGGGGTCAAAATAACGGCGGGGTTGTTGTTTGTCCGGGCATATTTGTTCTATGGGTAAAGTTCTCAGTATCTGCGAATTCTCTAATTCTTCTGCACTATCTTGATTTGAATCCAAATTGTTGTCAGCAGACTTACTCACATCTCTTGGGTTGAGACTCGATTCTAAAAATGCATCAAGTCCACTACTAAGACTAGTAGCCATCAGTTTTTTTCTCATAATATTGAGGGTTGCGACTGTACTTTCATTTATCAATTACGTTTTCGTACCGAAAGCGCTTAAAATTACATTTCAAGTCGTGCGCTCCTTCCTTTCTTCTGACTCCTACATTGATTCAATACCATCAGCTAATTCTTCAAGAACATTCACTGCTGGATGTTTGGGAGCGTGCATGGCGAGGGGCATTCGCTTTTCAGAAGCATCGGTAAATGCCGTACTTCTTGGCACGGGAGGAAACACTTTTCCAACTTGGGATAGGGTTTCTTGAATCGTTCCCAGCGCCCTGGTATCGTGAGAGTTACGACTATCGTATTTTGTAGGAACAAAGCCTGCTACAAGTAAATCGCGGTTGATTTTTGATTTAACTCTTGCAACAGTTTTTAATAGTTCGCTGCTTCCTTCAAGTGATTTGAAATGCGTCT
>JAAUSO010000218.1 GCA_012033205.1 Richelia sp. SL_2_1
TGGAGTTAGGAGTTAGGAGTTAGGAGTTAGGAGTGAGGAGTGAGGAGTTAGGAGTTAGGAGTTAGGAGTTAGGAGTTAGGAGTTAGGAGTTATCTTCCCCTTGTCCCCCCCGAACCCCATCCCCCCATCTTCCCTCTCTTAAATATCTACTTGTAGCTAAGATGGCAGCGCGATCGCAAAATTTGACAAACAATTAAGCAGATACACTACTGAATAACTCATAATGGCAGTATATTTGCCATTCAATTCGCCTTATGAGAGAACTGGAGCGGTACTACAGAATTTTAGAGTTGGAGCCTGGAGCGTCACTTGAAGAAGTTAACCAGGCTTATCGGGATTTGGCTTTTATTTGGCACCCGGATAGAATTCCTCAAGAAAAGCAGCGGCTGCAAGAAAAGGCACGCAGAAAGCTACAGGAGCTTAATGAAGCTCGGGAAAAGTTGCGCTCGTTTAAGGCACATCTTAAATCCAAAACTACAACTTACGCGGCTTCTGAGCCTAGGAGTCATTCTAATTCCTATGCACCTTATCAAGAAAAACCGAGTCCAAATCCTACACCTCACAGAAATCAACCTCCTTCACAGAAATCCGATTTGAGCGGACAAGATTTTAGCCACGCTAATCTTAAGGGGAGGGATTTATCTGGTAGGAATCTCAGCTATGCTAAATTAAACGGTGCAAACCTCAGCGATGCTTTTATGCATAAAGTTGTCTTGCGGGGTGCTGATTTGTCCGATGCGAATTTATTCCGAGCCAATTTGCTTTTAGCCGATATGAAAGAAGTTAATCTTCAGGGTGCTGACTTAATTGGTGCTGACTTGAGTGGTGCTGATTTACGAGGTGCTGACTTAAGAGGTGCAAGAATTCGTTCTGGCGATCGCCTACTTGTTAAACTGATTGGAGCTAATTTATCTGGAGCAATTATGCCTGATGGTTCAATTCACGAATAAACTGAATTCTCTACTACGTTTAAGTGCTTAATTTTATGTTTTAAATTAGTTATTAAATAAACATATTCAGTACTGATATTTTTAATCACTAATTAAACATTTAGCAATGTTAGTCCAAGTATATATATTGAAGTAAAGGCTTAGATAAATACAATACTATTATCAATATTTGTATCTACGACTTTCTCTCTGAGCAGTTATTTTAAAGGTTCCAGAGAGATTTTTTTGTCAATAATTAGATTGATAATGACAAATATATTAGCTACCAACGTCATAAGATAAACAGGTAAACAGCAAATGCACAAAGCTTGTAACTAAAATCACTATGATCTTGATTTTGTTTATAAGTGCCTGCAATATGAGAAACTTGGGCTAAGTGAATATCAAACAAGAAAAAATATGAGTATTACAATATCTGACGTTATAGTCAAAACTATGGATGGGAAAGATCGAAAATTGGGTGAGTATATTGGTAAAGTAGTTTTAATTGTCAATGTGGCTTCCCAATGCGGTTATACTCCACAATACACAGGATTGGAAAAACTGCATCAGAATTACAAAGAAGCTGGTTTAAGGATTTTGGGTTTTCCATGTAACGATTTTGGAGAACAAGAGCCTGGAAGTAATGAGGAAATTGTCGATTTCTGTACCAGAAATTATGGCGTAACCTTTGAATTATTTGATAAACTTCATGCTAAAGGTGAAGAACAACATCCACTTTATGCGAGGTTGACAACTTCAATAGAACCAAAAGGACCGATTGCTTGGAACTTTGAAAAGTTTTTAATTAACCAGCATGGTGAAGTTGTAGCCCGGTTTAAAAGTAGTGTAAAGCCTAATTCCCCAGAATTAATTTCTGCTATAGAAAGGGAATTAGCACAATAATTAATCATCAGTTACGATGATTATTTTTATTTACCATAATTCTGATATCTTAGGAGAATTAATATATCAAATTCGCTAATTTAACGAGAAAATTTGAGTAAATGTCGTATATGGCTTCGGGAAATATTCCAGGAGCAAAATATACTGCGTTACCTAATTACTGATAACTGATACCTGATACCTGATACCTGATAACTGATACCTGATACCTGATAACTGATAACTGATAACTGATAATCAAGGGTGCTTTATTTTATGAATATTGCAATTATTGGCTGCGGATATGTAGGTTATGCAGTCGCTAAATACTGGAAGCAAAATGATGATTTAGTTATAACTGCAACTACAACGAATTCAAGTCGTGTCACAAGATTACAAGAAGTTACTCAAAGAGTAGAAATTGTCAAAGGTTCGGATGTTCAAGCCTTGAAATCAGTATTGCAAAATCAAGAAGTTGTGCTTTTAAGTGTTGGTGCAAAAAGTAGCGATAGCTATGAAGAAACTTATTTAAAAACTGCTGAAACTATAGTTTCAGTATTAAATAACATTACCAGTGTAAAACAGTTAATATATACAGCGAGTTATTCAATTTACGGAGATGAAAATGGTGCTTGGGTAGACGAAGAAACACCAATTGCACCAGCTAGTCCTAATGATAAAATTTTAAATCAAACCGAGCAAATTTTACTTTCAGCAAATAGTGACAATTTACAGGTTTGTATCTTACGATTAGGAGGAATTTACGGCGAGGGTAGAGAATTAGTTAAAATATTTAGTAGAGCTTTTGGTCAAACTCGTGCCGGTAATGGCGAAAATACCACAAATTGGATTCATTTAGATGATATAGTCGGTGCGATTGAATTTGTACGTCAAAATCAACTGCAAGGTATTTATAATCTAGTTGATGATGCACATCTATCGAGTCGAGAATTAATAGATAATTTATGTCAAAAATACGATAAACCAAAGGTTATTTGGAATGCTTCTCAAACAAGTAACCGCGCTTATAATGTCAAAGTATCTAATGAAAAAATCAAACAAGCGGGATATAAATTGATTCACCCACAGATGATTTTTTAGGTAATTTTTTAGGTAATTTTTCAAATAATTTATTGATTTAAACCAATGATTGCTCTAAACAAAACAGCAAATACAAATCAATTTTACAACTGGAATAACTTCCGCTGTGCTTACGAAGTTTATACTCCTAAAAATTTTACAACTGATGGTATTCCCTTACTATTAATTCATCCAATTGGTGTTGGTTTATCGCGAAAATTTTGGTACAGATTTTGTGATGAATGGGATAAAAAAGGTAATGGCAATTTAATTTATAATCCCGATTTATTAGGTTGCGGTGAAAGCGAGATGCAGCGTATAGCTTATACTCCTATAGATTGGGCAGAACAATTACAATATTTTATCGAAAGTGTAATACAAAAATCTGTAATTTTAGTAGTTCAAGGTGCATTATTTCCTGTAGCTATAGAATTAGTTAAAAAGCAACCAGATTTAATTGCTGGAATTATTTTATCTGGACCTCCTGCTTGGAGTATTATGACTAAAGCAGCACCAGAATGGCAACAAAAACTATTATGGAATCTGTTATTTGATTCACCGTCAGGAAATCTATTTTATCGTTATGCAAGACGTAAAAAGTTTTTAGCAGATTTTTCTATAAAACAACTATTTGATGCAAAAGAAGATGTTGACGATGAATGGTTAGATACTTTAAGTGAAGATGCGAAAAATCCGGCAAGTCGTCATGCAGTTTTTTCGTTTTTAGCTGGATTTTGGCGTAAAGATTATCAGAATGATATAGAATCAATCATGCAACCAACATTAGCTGTATTTGGTGAAACAGCATCGAGTATTAGTCAATCTGGTAAAAAAGATTCCACTGAAAAACGTTTAGCTGATTATCAATTACATCTACCCCAAGGAAGAGCAATTGCAATTCCCGGAAGAAACGTTTTACCTTATGAATCAACAGTGGAATTTGTTGAAGCAATTACACCTTTTGTGAATCAGTTAGGAGTTAGGAGTTAGGAGTTAGGAGTTAGGAGTTAGTTGATAGTAATTTTTAACCTTTAATCTTTAACCTTTGACCTTTAACCAATTTAAAATATCTTGTTTAGTTCCTACTAAGCCTTTATAAATTAATGATTCTGGTGTCATTGATTCAATAGCTTTGTATAGTTTATCATTTAAAATAGCATCTCTTTTAATAATTTGACAATCTCTAAAATAAGTCCTAATTGTAAAAATAGCTGTATCATATTCTGGTAATCCCCAGATTACTTGACGCTCAATTCTTAAGAACAATTTGGGATTTGTTTGATCAAACTTTCTACCATGCCATTCTTTTAAAGTTACACCATTAGGTGCTTCAGGATGGTGATTTAAACGGGTATCGGTACTCAAACCCCAAGCAAAACGCACCATTGGTTTTCTTTCAATCATCGTTTTCACAATGGCTTTTGCACGCTGATTGATTTTTTCGATACCTGCTACTGGTAAATGTACTGTAGCAAAATCCTTACCAATTTTATCCCCTGCTGACCAATGATTAGGATAACATAGATGAATAGCACTCATCCAGTTTTCATTGTTTTCGTTACGACTAATAACTACGATATCAGACTGTATTTGTGTTGCTAAAGCATCTAAAGTAGAAACGTAAGCAGGAAAAATAGTTTTATTTGATAACTCGCATTTTAATAATTCTAAATTTTTATTTAAATATAAAGTTTCTTGAGTAAGATGACTATGAAATATTAAATAATTATCATAACGAAGGTAATTAAAATATTGTGGATATTCATAAACAAGACGGTTAATTATTAATTCTGCGACTGAAGAAGCTACTGAATTATTATAATTGCAAGTTTGATAATACTTACTCAAATTTGAGCTACGCGCTGCAAGTTTTACTCTCCGATAATCGTGAAAATTACTATCAATTTGAAATAACTGATTATCAACTTTATGATTACTGAAGTTTGAATCTAAAAGCGTCATCCCAGGTTTTACTTCATAACGTCCATTTTGCAAGGGAAAGTAATAAGCACTATCTTTTGATTCTTCAACGGTTTTAACTTCTTGAAATAAATTATTTGGCATAATTGATTTGATAGTTAATTGAGATAGAAAGTTAGTTAATATCAAATCTGTTGACATTGTAATTATATATTTTTAAACGCAGAGGAACGCAAAGTTTTTTTACTGATATATTAAATAATTATTCAATTCTGATTCCACTAATTTACGCAATAGTTAGTTAACACGACTTCAGTTTTCGTTTCCAGTTTAAGTTTTAACCTTTAACCTCTTTTATTGCCACACCTTTATACATATAACCTGCAACTTTGGGAGTTTTTTCTAGATAAAATTCTTCCAAATTTACTTGTTGAAATTGTTGCTCTACAATAGAGCGAATATTACGATTTAGATGACAGCCATCACCAATGATTTTTTGTATTGGAGTTAATCTATTTTGCCAAGTTTGAATATCAGTTTCATTACTTAAACCATGTTCGATAAAAAAGAATTTTCCACCAGGTTTTAAGACTCGATAAATTTCTTTGACGGCTTGTTCAACCTTTTCAATACTACATAAAGTCAAAGTGCTGACAACGCTATCAAATGTATTATCTGCCATGGGTAGATTTTCACCGCTTAAAATTCGATTATCTACAGTTATACGAGATTTTTCAATGCGTTTTTGAGCAAGTTTATGAACTCCCGGATTATTATCAATAGTAATGATTTTCTGAATTTCTTCTGGATAATAAGACAGATTCAAACCTGTACCGAAACCAATTTCTAATACTTCTCCTTCTACTTCTGCTAACACTTCTTGACGATATTTAGAGAATAGAGGAGATGATAAAGACCAATCAAGAAGATAAGGAAATATTTTTTGTGAATAGAATCCCATATATTTATCCTCAAAAATAAAAATTATTTCAAGTCTATTTCTAGTTTAAAGTCTTAATTAAAAACTACTTTTTTTAACTTTAATTCAGAAATTTACAACGAAATGTTTTGATTTCTTAACAAAAATCAGTTAAGTTTATCCTTGATTTGCTGTATTATTATCTACATTAATACTGACTCTTGAAGGCAAATTTACATAAATAATTAGTGAAGTTTCTTCAGAGTATATCTGTGGGGAGTAAAAATGATCCAGAATATTTGTAAATTTAAACTATGGGTAAGTAGTCCTATTTTATTGGGTACTGCTTTTATAATAACAGCCGTTACGACAAGTTTAATACCAAGGAAAGCAACAGCAACACAGCTAGATTCTCAAGTAATTCCGCTGAATGCTACCCCTATAGTTATCGAAGATGCAAATAAAATTATTGAAACATCTTTTCAATTAAGTGGGATTTCTGATGATTCAGAAAATCAGATAGATTCCCAACAAAAAAAACAAATCATATCTCAAGTCACTTCAGTTTCTCAATTATCCGATGTTCAACCCACAGACTGGGCATTTGCAGCTTTACAATCGCTAGTTGAGCGCTATGGCTGTATAGCAGGTTATCCCAACGGAACTTATCGGGGTAATCGTGCTTTAACTCGTTACGAATTCGCTGCTGGTTTAAACGCTTGCTTGGATAGAGTTAATGAATTAATCGCTACAGCTACTGCTAATATAGTTTCTCAAGAAGACTTAGCCACTTTACAACGCTTACAATCAGAATTTTCTGCCGAACTTGCAACTTTGCGCGGTAGAGTTGATGCTTTAGAAGCCCGTACTGCTGAAATTGAAGCAAATCAATTTTCTAGTACTACAAAACTTCAGGGTGAAGTCGCGTTTACCTTAGCAGGTGCAGATGGAGATGATGTAGATACTGAATTTGTGTTTAATAATAGAATTCGTCTTCAGTTAGTATCTAGTTTCACAGGTAAAGATAAGCTGTTTACTCGTCTAACTGCGGGAAATATTGGTAATTCATTTCAAGATGAACTTGGTACAAATGAAGGTCGTTTTGCTTATGATGGCAACGATGGTAATGATATTGTTCTCGATAGATTGCACTATGTTTTCCCCGTTGGTGATAATCTCACAGTAACAGCAATGGCTAGTTTAGGAGGACATCACTTTTATGCAGATGTATTCAACTCCGGTTTAAATACAGGTGGTGGTGCAACTGGTGCGCTTTCCCGATTTGCCGAACGAAATCCCATTTATCGCTTGGGACTTGCCAATTCTACAACTGGTGCTGGTTTTAGTTACAAATTGGGCAATACAATTAAACTTGAAGGTGGTTATCTTGCCAAAAATGGTTCCAATCCGGACGAAAAAGCAGGCTTGTTTAATGGAAATTATTCGGCTTTAGGACAAATTGTTTTTCAACCAGCCAAAAAATTTAAACTAGGCTTGACTTATGTCAACGGTTATGATCCAGGTGATGGAACCTTTGCTTTTGGTGGAACCGGAACTAACCTTGCTAACGGTTTACTCCCCGGTACAACAGAAAGACAAATTCTGAGTAATTCCTATGGAGTACAGGCTCAACTCGATCTCAGTTCAAAGTTCAGTATCCGGGGTTGGGGTAGTTATACTGATGTCGATTTTAACGCTGGAGGCGATGCAGAAATATGGAATTATGCGGTAGCATTAGTATTCCCCGATTTGGGTAAAAAAGGTGGTTTAGGTGCAATTATTGCTGGTGCAGAGCCCTATGCAGGGGATATTTCTCCGCGACCTGCCAATTTTACAAATGATACACCTATCCATATTGAAGCATTATACCGATATCCATTAAATGACAATATCTCAATTACACCCGGTATAATTTGGTTAAAGTCTCCTAATCAAAATGAAAATAATAATGATGTCTTTATTGGTGCCTTAAGAACTACCTTTACTTTTTAATATTGGGAATTGGGTGTGGGACAATGGGTATAAGTACTCAGACAGAATTAATGACATCCCAAGATTTTCTATTCCCTATTCCCCCCAACCCCCCAACCCTGTCTCAACGTGAGACATGAACTTAATTTTGTCCAACTACTTAACAATAAAACAATTATTTGATATGTGTTCATGCAGCTTGTGGCAAGTAATAATTGATAATTGAAAGCTGATAATTAATAATGTTGTCATGGAATACTTGCACACAATGGTTCGGGTTAGCGATTTAGACAAATCCCTAGACTTTTATTGCAATAAGCTGGGATTAGTCGAAGTAAGAAGAAAAGAAAGCCAAAAAGGACGTTTTACCTTAGTCTTTCTCGCTGCACCACAAGATGTAGACAAAGTAAAAGAATCAACATCCCCTCTAGTTGAACTTACTTATAATTGGGACCCAGAAGACTATCAAGGTGGACGCAATTTTGGACACCTTGCCTATCGAGTTGATGACATCTACGAAACCTGCAATCGCTTGAAATCCGGTGGTGTCACTATCAACCGTCCCCCACGAGATGGACACATGGCTTTTGTGCGATCGCCAGATGGTATTTCAATTGAATTGCTACAAAAAGGAGACGCACTACCACCACAGGAACCTTGGGTTTCTATGGAAAATACTGGTAGCTGGTAAAAGAAGATGGGGAGATGGGGAGACAAGGGGATGGTGGGACAAATACTTCATTATTAACTCCTAACTCCTAACTCCTCACTCCTAACTTGACTCGAAACTGTAATGATTTCTTTGCTTGAAAGTGGGGTAATGATGAGTAAATTGTACGATGATTCGATTCACCTTGAAAGGGCAATTAAATATTTGAATAATTATATTCAGGTTGAATTGGAGATGTAATTTTGAGCAATAAGATTTAAATTAATTGCAATTATTTATTATCTGTTGCCAAAACTATTTCTCAGTCCATTTTAATGGACTTATGCTATTAAATGGTCAATTACATTCCCCGGCGGATATGAATCAAAAGAGGTGATTATACTTTTTTCCATTCCTCAATAAATATCAATTAAAACAGATTTTTTTGACAATTAAAAAACCGTTCGGTTTTAATATTAATATTTAATTATTATATTTAATTTTAAAATCGTTCTCATTCCATAATCAAAGCAACCTAATTGCAACAAAAAAATGCAAAATCAACAAAAACCATTCCGTTTAATAACTATTCCGGTAAGTCACTACTGCGAAAAAGTAAGATGGACGCTTGATTATCTAAAATTAACATATGTAGAAGAACCACATATGCCGCCTTTTTACCGATTTGCAACTAGTAAAGTCGGTGGTGGAACTGTTCCTGTACTTGTAACTGAAGATAAGGTTTTTACCGATTCAACTGATATTTTGCAATACCTTGATTCAATTTCTCCTAATGAGGCAAAACTATATCCAACTAATTCCCAACAGCGTCAAGAAGTTGAACAATTAGAAGAATTATTTGACGAACAATTAGGTACTGCTATCAGAAGCTGGGCTTATTTTTATATAGTTGATAATAACAAGATTATCAAAGAAAAATGGACTCAGAATGTACCTAATTTCGAGAAGTTATTATTTCCGATAGTTTATCCACCAATGCGTTCACTTGTTAGAAAAAAATATGATGTTAACGCGGAATCAGTAGGGCAATATTATCAACAAATTAACAGTATTTTTGAAAAAGTCAGTGGTTTATTAGCTGATGGACGCAGTTACTTAGTAGGAGATAAAATTTCTGCTGCTGATATTACTTTTGCTTCCCTTGCTGCACCAATTTTGCAACCACCGCAACATCCAATAAAATCTTCTGATTCTGAAGAATTACCAGCAGAAATGTTATCTAAAATCAATAAATTTCGGGAAAGTATTGCGGGTAAATTTGCGTTGAAGTTGTATGAGAATTGGCGCTGAAGCGCAACTACAAAACCCTAACCCAATTCTTCATCGCCTAAAAACCAATATGCATTTACACACAACAAGCCGATGACGAGATTCGAACTCGTGACCTCACCCTTACCAAGGGTGTGCTCTACCACTGAGCTACATCGGCAAAAAACTTTGATTCTAGACTTTGGATTTTTATCAACTAAATCCAAAATCTAGATGTGATATGGGCCGAGCTGGATTCGAACCAGCGTAGGCTAAGCCAGCGGATTTACAGTCCGCCTCCATTAACCACTCGGACACCGACCCATGTAGTCTCACGATTATTAATAGTACCACAACGTTTCGGAAATGCCAAAGTTTTTTTTGAGAAAGTTTTTAAAGGTTAAAGGTTAAAGGTTAAAGGTTATAGGTCAAAGGTTAAAGGTTAAAGGTTAAAGGTTAAAGGTTAAAGGTTAAAGGTTAAAGGTTAAAGGTTAAAGATTAAAATTTTATAACTCCTAAACTCCTAACTCCTAACTCCCCGTACAGACGGTAGACACT
>JAAUSO010000219.1 GCA_012033205.1 Richelia sp. SL_2_1
AGTTGATTATTTTATTTTATTTATTTTATTTATTTTATTTTATTTAAATTAAAAATTTTAATTAAAAATATCTCATCCATGAAGATAAACTGAAATATGGATTGTTGTCATCCTACTATTTCATGGTCTATTGACTATGCCCAAAAATTCATTCTTTTACGTAGGTAAAATTTTTATTGATTGATAATTTATTGATTTATTTCGATGTTACCTACTGTAAAAATATTGCCTATTTCTGAATTTATTTGAACTCAATATACAGCATATTAATCAGTCGGAGTTTATCTAATTAAAAGTATTTCTCACTTTTCATCACTGAGAACTATTTTCCTCTCTTTGTCATTCAAGAATAGTCTAAAAATTTCAACTTCTAATGGTGTAAATCGATTTAATGATTTCTTTAGAATCCCATAATGATTTGCGAGGTGTCTGTACGTTACCGTACTTAGCGTTGGGATTTATTTGGATTTCAGTAAGCGATCGTACTCATTTTTAATTGCTTCATAGCATTCACAGGCTGTAGATTTAAGAGCAGCACGGTTAAGAATGCTAATTTTACCTCGTGTATAGCGAATCATTCCAGCTTGTTGGAGACTACCAGCTGCAACTGTAACACCAGAACGACGAGTACCCAACATATGAGAAATAAATTCTTGGGTGAGGTGCAATTCATCTTTCATAATACAGTCTTGTGCTGTGAGCAACCAACGAGCAAGTCTTTGCTCTATATTATGCTGTCGATTGCAAGCAGCATTTTGGGAAGCTTGAGTAAATAATGCTTGTGCATAAAGTAATAGAAGTCTTTGCAGTTCTCCTCCCCTTTTGAACTCGCTTCTGAGTACGTTAGCATTTAGTTTGATCGCAGTACCATTCATCTGTACAATAGCACGGCTGATGGTCGAACAACCCCCTAAAAAAACAGGTAAACCCACCATACCTTCTTTACCTACTAACCCAATTTCTGTTGTGGAACCATTTTCCATGATTGAAACTAAGGAAATCATTGCTAAAGTAGGGAAATAGACAAACGTCATTGTTTCTCCAGGTTCGGATAAAACTTCCCCAGCCATCAAATAAATATTCTCTAAATGAGGAGCTAGGTGTTGGTAATCCTCTGAAGGTAAGGCTGCGAGTAATTGATTAACTGTTGCACCATCAATATCTTCGGACATATCAAATAACACAATCTTCTTGGTTGAGTCGCATCTGGAAAATTACCTAACGACACAAGAAGACTAAAAAAAACCTATCTGCTGATGTCCAAAGGTATTTTCCTTGGTGAAACTACAGTATTCGCAGTTTGTCAATACTAGCTTGAAAAAAGAATTCTACAGATAGATTCCCCTAAAACCAGACTTTTCGCTGCTCTCACCGTATCTCCGTATACAAAAGAATACCTCGATATCCGAAAAAAACAGTACGCTATCGTACATACAAGGGTTAAAGTTTAAGAAAATATAAAATTTAAGAGTTCGAGCTATCATTTAGCAAGCGCGTAAACTCGTTTTTGATTAAGCTGTAACATTCGCAGGCTGCTTGTTCTAGTTCTTTTCTCTTCAAATGGTAATAATTCCTCGGCTATACTTGATTAATTCTGCTTTTTGCAGGGCTATAGCAGCTTCTGTAACGCTAGCACGACGAACTCCGAGCATTTCGGAGATCAACTTTTGGGTGAGCGGTAACTCTTCATGGTTTACACAATCGTGAACTGATAGTAGCCAGCGAGCAAATCTTTCTTCTATGAGATGATGGGATTTACAAGCAGCTATTTGAGATACTTGAGTTAATCTTGCCTGGGTATAAAGTAATAAGTTTTTCTGTAGTTTTCCTCCTCTAGCAAATTCTCCCCGCAATACATCAGCATCCATTTTCATGGCATTTCCTTCAATTTGCACAATGGCACGATTTGTAGTCACATTACCTCCTAAAAACACGGAAATACCCACCATTCCTTCATTACCTACCAAGCCGATTTCCGTAGTTGAACCATTTCTCATTATAGAAACCAAAGAAATCATTGCTCTATTGGGAAAGTAAACTTCTTTTATTAGTTGGTATGGTTCGTAAATCACTTGTCCTAAAACCAGATTTACAGGCTTTAGGTAAGGAATAAGTCGCTGATATTCCCCAGGAGGTAAAACCATTAGTAGTTTATTTTTGGACATAGTAAGCCAAGTCAAACATGGGGATTATAAACCTCTTTTAGTTGAAGTATAATCCTATTGTTTATTGTAGCTATATTGTTTGACATATTTAAAGTACTCTAATTACTCTAATTACTCTAATTTTTCTAATTCCTATTTGTTCTAGTAATAGAATAGCATTTTTATCAAATAATCTATCAGGTTTGCATTACAATAAAAGTAACGTGTAAGCGCAATCTTAAATTAATAAGTTGCGTTTTCATTTATTGTTTGTTTCACCGATTTTTTGATTTACTAAACATGGCTGATAAATCCGACCGCCAAGTGCGAATTATGGAGCATCTTGCTCGTAGTACAAACGATTTTATTAAACCTAAGCTCAATTCTGCCGATCGAAAACAGCAAATATTAGAACATATTCGCTTAACTAAAGGTTAAAAAATTTTTTAGAGGTGGAAATTTTCCACCTTTTTTTGATTTTTTGCTGAGTAAGTGCTTTCACTGTAAATCATGTCTTGAATAATGTCTTGAATATTGCAATCAAATAATTTTATTTTTTTGATTATTTTTTTGATTATTTTAATTATTTATATGCGAATAAATCATCAATTTTAGATAAAATGAACTTATGAAAATATTTAATCTCTTGCGTCAGGGAAAGTTGACGGGTGTTTTATCATGCTTTATTTAAGTTAACTGTATCTTCTAATATATTTATATTTAGAATTTATATTTAGAATTTATATTTAGAATTTATATTTATTTGTTGTAATTAATTTATCAATAGTTTCTAAGCAACTTACAAACCAACCTTCTTGTTACTATTGCCTTTTATTTCTTGAATGCTGATAATTAATTATTTAAATCTTGGTTAGAACCAATACAAAATAGTAACTTGTTGTTATAAAATTTCAAATTTAAACTTAGTAGCGCTTCAATCGTCATCAGTTATCAAAAAGCCATGAAAACTCCAGAATCTCAAACCAAACTTCAAGGAAATAATCCAGAAAAACCTGCACGATCGCGACGTTTATGGCAGCGTTTACTTTTAATATTGTTACCAGTAACCTTAACCGTTGGTGGAGTCGCGATATTGTGGTATTTGCTGGCTCACAAAAATAATTCGTCTTCAACTACCACCGTACAACAATCAGCAGTATCAGTCAAACTGGCTGAAGTAGAAGCAGGTGAAATTAGAGAAAGTTCCGAATTCATTGCTACTTTGCAATCCTTACGCTCAGCTAGTATTCAAGCAAATACTCAAGGTAAAGTATCTCAAATATTCGTAAAAGCTGGCAGCCAAGTTGCAGCACAAGCACCTTTATTACAAATTAATTCTCAGAATCAATCGATTCAAATTAGTAATACAAGTAATAGTAATCTTGGTAGTTTACAAACCACGGAGCAACAATTAGAAAACGCTAATAATCAGCTTCAAGGATTAGAATCTCAAAAGTTATCATTACTGAAAAATGTCAGATTAAATCAAGAAAAATACGAAAAATATTCTAACTTAGCTGCACAAGGAGCTATATCAAGACAAGCTAAAGATGAATACGAACAACAACTCATAGCAGCTAAAACAAACTTGAATAATTTAGATACCCAAATCAAAACACAGCAAGTAACAGTATCTAATTTAGAAAAAATCTTACAACAAGCACAGATAAATCCTCAGAATAAAATTCCACAACCAACACCGCAGCAGCTTCAAGATGATAAAATTAATGCTCCCTTCGCGGGTACCGTCACAGATATTTCAGTAAAAGTTGGAGATTTAGTAAACCCTGCAACTCGGATTGCTACAGTCACTCAAAATCAACCTTTAGAAGTTGATATCCCGGTTTCCTTTGAAAAGAAAACACAGCTACGTAAAGGAATGCCGGTAGAATTAATCAATGCTCAAAGTGAAAATATTGGTACAGGAAAAGTATTTTTTATTGCTCCAGAAGTGAATCAGGATACTCGCACGGTATTAGTTAAAGCTTTATTTGATAATAAACAAGGCAAGATGCAAGCGGGACAATTTGCTAGAGCAAGAATCAATTGGAGTCAGGATTCTGGCTTGTTAATTCCGACTCAAGCGGTGTTTCGTATCGCTGGAGAAGCCTTTGTATATGTAGCTGAAAAATTAAATCCCACTCTCACAACCCCTCAATTAGTAGTTAAGCAAAAACAGGTAAAATTAGGTAAAGCTGTAGACAACAAATTCCAAGTAATTGAAGGATTGCAGCCAGGAGAAAAGGTTGTTGTTTCCAAATTGCTGAATATTAAAGATGGTGAGATTGTAATGGCTCAGTAGTGAAAATAATTATAAACAACTTTTAAATAAGTTTTTTGCTAACTGCCGACACATTTGACCATAATTATCATACAATTTGATTTTTACAATCCCATACACTCATTGTGATTGAGCCAGTGATTTCAACCACTTGACTTGTTTTAACAATGGTGTATTTTCTGTTTAGAGCTAAAGTCGTTTAAATGTGTCCGCGAAGAGTCTCTTAATCGCCAAAAGCATATATCATACAAATAAATTAATAGAAATTAACAATGGTAGAACGTCCAATTAAAAAATCCGAGCGTCAGGTAAAACCCGATGTTGAAATTAGTACTGAAATTAGTTCTCAAAATAGTTCTAAAATTAGTACTGAAATTAGTTCTCAAAGCAGTACTGAAAAACCGAGTTTTGTTCCTCCTGTAAAAAAAGATCGCAATCAAGATAATCCTAGAGATAGAGGAGAAGCTAGAGGAGAAGGTAGAAGAGAAGGTAAAGGTAAAGGTAGAGGTAAAAAATCATCTGATAGAGATGAAATCAAAGCCCCGCTGAATCCGGCTTTAGCACGCCCTCCCAAGCCTTCCAAACCTCCTGCTAAAGTGGAACCTGAACCTGAAGAAGTATTAGAGACTGTTGCAGAAGAATCTCAAAATTCTAGTGATGAGCAAAATAATTCGTAGTATTTTGTACTTGCCATAAAACAAAGTAGAGTGGGTAGAGCAGGAAAATTAAGTCACGTTAAGTAACATTTATAACTGCTCACTGCTCACTTTTAACTTTGTTTACTCGTGAGTTCAGCAAATCAGGAGTCGGTTTTTTAACTTAAATAAGCTAAAAAGCCTTTAATTTGTATATTCAAATTTTATTAAAATCTTGTAGTGCGGGCATCCTGCCCGCTAGAAAAATACAAATTAAATGCGCGACAACTTATCTATTAAACAAGAGAATCATCATAAAAACCCGACTTCTCACTGAAAAATAACTCTTAACTCCCAACTCCTAACTCCTAACTCTTAACTCCTAACTCTTTTTACTTGTACGTTCTCCGAAATTGATTAATCTTTCAATAGTGGCAAGACGATTTTCCCATACTCCAACTTGGTAGGAATTATTTAAAGCGTGTTGACGCATAAATATTCTAAATTGAGATTGAAAGCGGGTTAATGATGCTTTGGTAGTTTGTAAGTTCGCTGTTGATGGAGAGTTTGCAAGTTGATTTAAAGCGTTATTTAAAATTTCTGCTTGAGCGTTAAATTCTGAAATGCTGCTGTTAGACATTTGTAATTGCTTGTTTTGCAATACAAATTCCCATTCTTGTTGTAGGGCAGCATAACGCAAAGCAGCGGTTTTAAATGGTTGACGATAGGGAATTGGTTCTTGTGTTTCAGTTCTACCTTGAGTAGTCTTAAAAACTTGCTGTAGCTGCTGATTTTGTAAATTTTCCGCAGCAAATAGCGCGTAACCACCTACTGGTAAATCCCTAATTAATTGTAATTGGTCGAAGGCTCCTAAAGTTGGTAAATTTAGCAAGCGAATTCCAGGAACTAATAAGGCAGAACCCAATTTTCTTGATAGAATCCAAGGTTGTGCTAATCTGCTGAAAGCTGGGGTTTCTAAAGCATAAGTCATGGGAACAATTAAGTCTATATCGCCTCGATTTGCCCAAACTTCCCAATGTTGTTGTAATTTTTGAATTCTTTCTTGTTCTGGTAGTGGAAATACCGCCACAGACATAATTAAATCGGGTTTCTTCTGACGCATTTTTTGCGAAATTTGACTCACAAAGCTATCAATTTGTTGGGTACGAAACGCTGTCCATTTTTGCCACATATCCCGTTGATTCGGTGTAATTTGTAGCGGATCTACACCGTAACTTTGCTTAAATTGCGATCGCGCTGCTTGACCATATCCATAACTACGGTTACGCTGATGGTCTTGGAAAGGATAGCGAATATAGTCTAAATGCAAGCCGTCTACGTCGTAGTTGGTAACAATTTCTTCGTATTGATTTAATAAATACTGACGTAATTGGGGATTTGCGGGGTCAAAAAATGGCTTAGTTTGACCTTGAGGAATCATCTTTCCTTGTCTGTCATAACCAGCCCAATCAGGATGAGCAGCAAGCACTGGCCCGGGATAGTTGGAGTCAATATTCAAAATCTGATTATGTCGCTGGTTCCCGGCGGCAAAAACCCACACCCAAGCGTGTAATTCCATTCCTCTATCATGAGCTAATTTCACAGCAGATTTTAAGGGGTCCCAATTACGAGTTAAGGGATTCTGTTGGGGTGCGACTTTGCTCGGATAAACTGTATAACCAGCATTTACCGTTTCAAAAAAGACTGTATTAATACCTGCTTGGGATAATCTATCAAAAACTTGTGCTAATCCTTGCTCGTTTCTAGCGTTGACAATTGTGCCTCGATCAAGCCAAATAGCACGGATTTCTGGTTGAGCTATTTTGCTGTTCACCGGAAACTGATTCCATAAAGCAGTTTTGGCTGTTAACCATTGTTTACGAGCTTCCGCGTATTTTTTCTGTGCTACTAACTGGGGTATTCTCTTGACAATTTCATTTGCTTGTGATAAAGCTTGCTGACTATTGACAGTTAATGCACCTGGTTGACTCGATGCAACTTCTACAGTTTGGGCTTTTGCAGACTGAAAACTTCCGGCGATGGCTGCAGCTGACAAGTTGGAGCTTTCAACTCGACCAATTAATTTTAGTAGTTCTTGTTGTAATGCAATTACTTCGGTACTACTAATTGGTTTAGTGGAATTGGATTGGACATCTAAACGTACATTATCCTGTAAATGGTCGATTGCTTCATCCGATAACTGATCGGAACGTTTAAAATTTACATTGGGAAGGGCATTATTGGGAATGATGGCGGTAATATTGAAAGAAGATGGAGAAGTAGTATTTCTTGGAGAAATTGGAGCTTCTGCGACTGCTGAATTAGCACATTCGGGAGAACCACCAGGAACAGTGTTAATAGCAGTTGGGGTTATATGTCGTTTTAAAGCAGCTTGCAACCAAGCACTATCCAATTGGGGATTTGCAGCCGTATCCACTCCCCAGCGCCAACCAAAGAAAGTAGAGCGTTGAGTGGCTAAAACTGCTGAAGAATTATCTTTGTTATCCCATACAGCAGCTTGATAGGAAACATCATCGGGAACTACAACAGCACCTCGTACTTCTCCCATTAATTTTGCACCGCTCGCCCATCGCTGTAACTTATTAGTAGAAGGTTGTAGTTTATCGGGTGCTTCCAAACTAAATCCCCAATAACCTCCCAAAATATTTTGAATTAATCGACGTACCCCTGGTGCAGATAAACTTCCCATTGGACCACTAGCAATTACCTTACCACCTCTACTTACCCATTCTTCCAAGGTAATTGCTTGTGATGGTGTTAATGTTTCAACGTTAGGTAAAAATAACACCGTGCGGTTTCCCCAATCAGCAGTACTTTTGACGTTATTTAAAGAAATTACACAGTAATTAACTCCTGCCGATTGCAAGCGATTAGTAATACCTTCCCATTGACCAGAATTTTCACGACTTTGAACTACGCTGATAACAGGTTCAGTTGCTGCTGTAGCCGGTAAAATATTGAAAATATTGAAACTATTAAATAAATTAACAAATAAAATATAAGTTAAAAACTGACCATTAAAAATAAGAATTCCTTTTTAATCGACCTTAATTTGATTCGTCTGATTCCTTTTATTTGGTATCTCACTATTAACTCCCAATTCGATTTTGGATTTTAGATTTTGGATTGACGATTAAATATTTAAATAAAAGGTTAAAGGTTAAAGGTTAAAGTTTAAAGTTTAAAGGTTAAAGTTTAAAGGTTAAAGGTTAAAGGTTAAAGGTTAAAGGTTAAAGGTTAAAGGTTAAAGGTTAAAGGTTAAAGGTTGGTAATCAACAACTGTCAACTGTCAACTGTTCACTGTCAACTAATACAAATATCAATTAATTCTTCAACATTTGCTACCGGAAATATTTTGATTTTTAAACTAGTAGCAACTTCTTCCACAGTTTTATCATCCAGAAATATTAATTCTCCATGTTTTAACATTACACTTGGTAACAAAATTCCCTCTCCTAAATCTTCTTCCTGCAATTTTAAAATTAAATCATGACCTGTCAATAAACCAGTAACACTAATCTCTTGTCCCCAATAATCGCTAGATAAAGCACACATATTCACAGATAAACCTTCAACCTCATTTAACTGTTTGACAAGAGGTTGAAAAGCTTGCTCAACAGCATTTCCCACAACCCAAGTTAATTTTTTGGCTCAACTTTCTTTGGTAATAATTCTTGTGCTGTTTGCGTAAATTGCTTGATAAAGAAACGAATCGAACCGACACCATTATCAATTTGAGGATAATCCTCATACTCCGCTTCACATGGTAGTTCCTCCCCTGCAATTAAAAACCATTCATCAGCTAACCAAACGCAATTTGAACCACAACTTACTTTTAATTCTTGCTGCAACTTCCGCACTTGAAAAATTACTTCTTGTGCTTTTTCCCGCGTCACTGGTATTAGTTCATCCTCTTGGGGACGAAATCGCGTCAAACCCACTGGTACAACAGCCACTGACGCTACAGCAGGGAAATCACTGGTATGAAAAGACGCTAAATCCCGTAAAGTTTGTTCCAAGTGTACGCCATCATTGATACCAGGACAAACTACTACTTGTGCGTGAATTTGCAGCCGCCGTTCTTGAAACCACTTGATATGCCCTAAAATTTCACCTGCACGTTGATTTTTTAACAATCTAATTCTCACTTCGGGTTCTGTGGCATGAACTGACACATACAACGGCGACAACCGCATCTGTTCAATTCTGTCCCATTCCCGTTGGGATAAATTAGTTAAAGTCAAGTAAGAACCATACAAAAAACTTAAACGATAATCATCATCTTTGAAGTACAAACTAGAACGTTTATCTGGTGGTTGTTGGTCGATAAAACAGAAAGGACAACGATTATTACATTGAATTAAACCATCAAAAAGCGCCGTTTCAAACTCTAAACCTAAATCATCATCATAATCTTTTTCAATTTCAATTTGATGAGTTTTTCCCTTTTCATCTAAAACTTCTAATTCTAAAAATTCATCAGCACATAAAAATTGATAATCAATCAAATCGCGGGGACGCATACCGTTAATACTAACGATGGCATCACCGACATCAAATCCGATTTCTGCACCGATAGAATCGGGTAATACTTTTGTAATACGAGCGGGACGAATGTTCATAATTTAAGAGTTAGGAGTTAGGAGTTAGGAGTTAGGAATGAGGAGTTGGGAGTTGGGAGTTATGGATAAGGAATAATACAATAATTAAGATAAGAATAAATTAACTGATTTTGGATTCAGTTTATCAATAACTTTCTATTAATACTCCATGTCATTAGTTTTGATGAGTTTTCTTCCAAACCCGACGGGGAATCAAATTCCCCGCTCTTAAGCACAAGTCCTATGAATAGGACTAAAAAAATCAATCAGAACATCTATGTTAAGTACCCATCATAATTAATAAAAAGGACTACTAGTTCATTTCATTAAATTTGATGGCTTAATTAATATAACCTTACTAGTAGTCGGATTTTACCAGAAATATTGTAGAGACGTTATATATAACGTCTCTACATTACGTCGGTAGACAAAACAAAACCAATCAAAATTAATAAAAAGACTACTACTAATACTCCGCCATATTAATTTTGAGGGGTA
>JAAUSO010000220.1 GCA_012033205.1 Richelia sp. SL_2_1
AGAACCAGTCTTACCTTCTCTCTGTGTCCGTTTAGAGTCGTGGCAATGCCCTATCCCGACTTTGTTTCAATATTATCACAAAGCCGCTCCTTTAAGGACGGGGCTTGTATCCCATTTTTTTGGTCAAAGATGACTTGGACGATATTGCAGACGAACCAGGTTATCAAGACAACGCTAATAATTAACATCTAGTTAGTAGCCCCTAGTAATTTGCTAGGGGTTTTACTGCAAATCTTTAGATTTAAATTATAACTCTTATAAAGATAATGACAGATTCTAGTACCACAATTTTTTCTCCTGTATATTATCAAATTATTCAACGCAGGGGTAATGGTTGGGCGTTTAAGCATGGAGAACCATTTATAAATTTATTTAACGCTCCGAATTTATCACCAGAAGAAGAATTTATTGCTTTTGGTACTTCTATGAAGCAAGTAGCGATTAAACTTTTCCGTATCAACGGTGGTAAACAAGGTTATTACATTGCTAATATTCTGGATAATAAATATTACTACTGCGGTACCGAATGGAAAGATGTAAAAACCAAGTTTAAGGAGTTAGGAATTGGGATGAAAAATCCAAATTTTGATTAACAACTAACCACTAACAAAAAAATACTTTTAAACCTTCTCCTTTGCTGGAGGTATTCCTAATTTATTCAAAGTAGCATCAATCTCTTTTAAAAGCTGAAAATCTTCTTGAGGTAAGAGATTATTACTATATTTTTCTAAAAACGCAAATGCTTGTCTAAATTGATCGGGTGTTGCTTCTATTGGTGCATCAAAATGACAGGGAATGATTCGTTTAAAGTCCCAACTAGCGACTTTTTCAGCCCATATAATAGTTTTGCATGGTGCGCGGTTGAGAATTAAAGTTTGTAAAATTGGTGCTACAAATAATCTACCATCTCCGCGTAACGCATCAAAACAACGCTGCCAATCTTGCTTCCATTGAAAAGGATACAAACCAAAATAAGCTTTTTTAGAACGTTCTGACGCTTCAAAAGCATTGCGAAATACTTCACTCCATTTGGGTAAATCTAAGACGCTAGGACGGAAATACAAGGCAAATAAAGCTATACGTTGCCATCCTTTGCGACGATTTTCTGGAGTATTTGTAATGATATCAGTAGCTTTATCTTTAGCGTGGAATAGTAAAGGGTATGAGTCTAATTGAATAATTGCCGGAGGTTGTTCGGGAACGGAAACAATTGAATCCGTAATTAAAAGGGTTTTTGATGATTTATGCAACAATGCGACCTCAGCGAATCTACCCAGACCAAGTTCGATGGGACCAAGAATGGAGTAGTCAAATTCGTTCGCGAAAGGTATTTTACTGCTGTCTTCTGAAAGTACTTGGGTACGTTTTCCAGGTATACCCAACCAACTCAAGGGAAGATTTACTGGAAAACTCCATTGTTTGGGTGCAACAAATACCTGTGAATCGGGAAAACGTCTGGCAAAGGGACCAACAAATACTTTATGTTCTAAACCGGAAATAGTGGGTAGTATTATATACTTTATTTTGCCATGCTCCGCCACTAATTCTTCCACAAGACGAACGCATTCTGGAGTTGGTGCTACTGGTGCATAAACAAGTAAACCGCCTTCATTCAACTTGACAACAGTCATGCGGATAGGCACAACAACGTAGAAAATGCCTTGAAGCTGATCAAAAGTCCAAATAGTATCTTTGACTACTTCCTTACGGATTGTGCGCCGTTTTCCGAATGGGTAAATTGGCAAAGTAAACCAAAAGCGCCATGAATAGTCTTGAGTATTGCTTGGTTGTTCTGACCTTTGGAGCATTTTCATCGTAGTTTGTTGTATTATTCCACTAATCGGGCGAAAAATGGACAATTTCCTTATATCTATCTTGTCCTGAGAATGTGGAGTTTAGCAATTCATTTTTGTTGTTTAATTATTGCAGGGAATAGGGAATAGGGAACTCTTGTTGTGGCTACTGCTAGATTAAAATTTTTAGGTAGCACAGCTGAACGCGATGATGTACCCCAAGTTTACATCTATTAATTGATGGTTATAATTTCAGAAATAAACACACAGATTTAAGACAAATTCGATAAGCTGACAAAAGCAGTTTCGCGAATTGAGAAAATGACAGCAATTAGCCCGACAATTTTGGCATTGGACTTTGACGGTGTAATTTGTAACGGACTGATAGAATACTTTCAGGTAGCTTGGCGTACTTCCTGCAAATTTTGGTCTTGTGCTAATCAAAATCAAACAGAAGATTTAGCAAATAAATTCTATCGTCTGCGCCCAGTAATTGAGACGGGTTGGGAAATGCCTGTTTTAATTAAAGCATTATTAGAAGGATTTGAAGAAGATAAAATTCTCCAAGAGTGGGGTGATATATCCCATAAAATTCTTCGACAAGAGGATTTTGTTGCTCAAGAAATTGCTGAGATGTTAGACAAACAGCGAGATGAATGGATAGCTACAGATAAAAATGGTTGGCTGAATTTACACAAATTTTATCCGGGAGTAGTAGAAAAAATTCAAAGTATCTATAATACTCAAATTGCTTTATATATAGTAACTACTAAAGAAGGGCGTTTCGTCAAAGAATTATTGCATCAAGCAGGCTTCGATTTACCGCAAGAAGCAATTTTTGGCAAAGAAGAAAAACGTCCCAAATACGAAATTTTGCGAGAATTAAAGCAAGAAGCCAATGATTTAACAGTTAGTTTATGGTTTATCGAAGACCGGATACAAACGTTAAAAAAAGTTAAGGAACAACCAGATTTAGAAGATGTAGAATTGTTTCTTGCCGATTGGGGTTATAATACCCCGAAAGATAGAGAAACTGCACAAAAAGATATGCGAATTCAATTAATATCGCTAGCTCAATTTGTCCAAGATTTTGATCAATGGCAATCTTGAATAGTTGACAGTTGACAGTTGACAGTTGACAACTAACTCCTAACTCCTAACTCCTAACTCCTCACTCCTAACTCCTCACTCCTAACTCCTAACTCCTAACTCCTAATTCTTAATCCAAAATCCAAAATCCAAAATTAAAAACCCCTCTCAATCACGAGCGGGGTAATGTAAACTTATATTACACAATAAAAGCCGTTTTTGATCTAAAACATATTCATGATGGTGATGACGCTAGCGCCGGTAAGCATCACCAAAAACCCCATGAGTAAGGATTCTTTTAAAACATTTGGAGTTTTTGATTCATTCATTTTTTTACAATCCTTTGATTATTATTTTCTTAGATTATCAACAACCGTATAATTATCTACAAATTAGCTATAAAAATTTGTTAAAACTTAAAATTGCTTAAACTTACTTAGTAATTACTAGTGTATTTACCCTTGACTGCTTCGTAAATCAAAACACTTAACTCCGACCGAATCGAAGCACCTTTATGGGGTAAAATTACTTTATCCCTGCTATGTAAGCATTTGACCGATTAATTGTTATGACCATTTCCCCAGTATCTACTAATAAGAGCAATTTAAACCTCGAAGAGTTGAACCAAAAATACGAAACTGCTCATCCAAGAGAAATTTTGGCATGGTCTGTGGAGAATGTTTCAGAAGCATTGGTGCAAACCAGCGCTTTCAATGTTGATGATATTGTAATTACTGACATTCTCTATCGCGAACTCAAACAGCAAACACCAGTAATTTTTCTCGATACACTATTCCACTTCCGCGAAACTTTAGAATTAGTCGAAAAAGTTAAGCAGTTGTACAACCTGAATTTAAAAGTTTACAAAAATCCGGATGTTGATAGTCGCGAAGCTTTTACTGCTAAATATGGTGAAGCACTTTGGGAGCAAGACATTACAAAATTTCACGACGTTACTAAAATTGAACCTCTGCAACGAGGTTTAGATGAACTTGATACCGTTGGTTGGATAACCGGACGCAGACGTGATCAAGCAGTAACTCGTGCAAGTATGCCGATATTTGAATTGGATAAAAAAGGTCGTTTAAAAATTAATCCTTTAGCTACTTGGACTCGTAAAGAAACTTGGGATTATGTCGGCGAACACAAAGTAATTTATAATCCTTTACACGACCAAGGCTATCCCAGTGTTGGTGATGAACCCATCACTACCAAAGTGGCAGAAGGTGAAAGCGAACGCGATGGACGTTGGCGCGGTACTGGAAAAACCGAGTGTGGTATACATATTTAAAAGGTCAAAGGTCAAAGGTTAAAGGTTAAAAGTTAAAGGTTAAATGATGTAGAGACGTTGCAATGCAACGTCTTTCTGTATTTTGATTGGTTATATTTTGATTTATATTGATAATGCGCGTGAAATTGGATGAAAAGTTGATTATAAGCTGTAAATTATAAGTAAGAAGTTAATAACATTAGCTTGTTTTTACAATAATCATTAATAATATTGAGGACTAAACTCTCAGCATTCAAATATTCAAGATGTATTTTTTAATTAATTAATCAAGCAACCGTCAACTGTCAACTGTCCACTGTCCACTGTCAACTATGATTAAAATCCTGCACCTTTCTGATATTCACATGGGAAGCGGCTTTACCCACGGACGTGTTAATCCAGAAACTGGTTTAAATACACGTTTGGAAGATTTTGTCAAAACTTTATCTGTATGTATTGACCGCGCTATCTCAGAACCAGTTGATTTGGTGCTGTTTGGTGGTGATGCTTTCCCGGATGCAACACCTCCACCTTATGTACAGCAAGCCTTTGCCGGTCAATTTCGTCGCTTGGTTGATGCTCAAATTCCCACAGTTCTACTTGTAGGGAATCATGACCAACATTCTCAGGGACAAGGTGGAGCGAGTCTATGTATTTACCGAACCTTGGGTGTGCCTGGCGTAGTAGTTGGAGATACTTTAGATACGCACAATATTCAAACTCGTAGCGGTGCGGTGCAGGTGATTACTTTACCTTGGTTGACTCGTTCTGCTTTAATGACACGTCAGGAAACTCAAGGTTTATCAATTGGAGAAATCAATCAACTGTTAACACAACGTTTACAAGTTGTATTAGAAGGGGAAATCCGTCGTCTCGATCCAGATGTACCAATTGTACTTTTAGCTCATTTAATGGCAGATAATGCTAATTTGGGAGCAGAACGTTTTTTAGCTGTAGGTAAAGGCTTTACTCTTCCTTTATCTTTGCTCACACGTCCGTGTTTCGATTATGTTGCTTTAGGACACGTACATCGTCACCAAAATTTGAATAAGTCGAATAAACCCCCGGTGATATATCCCGGAAGTATCGAACGAGTTGATTTTAGCGAAGAAAAGGAAGATAAAGGCTATGTCATGGTAGAAGTTGAATCGGGTAACGCTAAATGGGAATTTTGTCCTTTATCAGTCCGTGCTTTCCGTACCATCGAAGTAGATGTATCCAAAACCGAAGATCCATTAACGGCAATCTCCAAAGCTGTAGCCAAAAATAATATCGAAGATGCGGTTGTTAGGTTGGTTTACAAACTGCGTTCGGAACAGTTGGATTTAATTGATAATACTTCTCTACAGGAAATACTAAATCCAGCCCATACTTACACGATTCATCCAGAATTAGTTAGTCAATTAGCTCGCCCTCGTCTTCCAGAATTGAGTGCGAGTAGCAGTATTGACCCAATGGATGCATTAAAAACTTATTTAAACAACCGTGAAGACCTCCAAGATATTGCTAATCTAATGTTAGAAGCAGCACATAACTTATTAAGTCCCCAGGAAGAAGAATTGTTCGATTCAGCAGACAATGAAGTTTCTATAATTAATGAAAATACACAGTTGCGTTTATTGTAAATATTGTTGACTGGTAATAGGTAATAGGTAATAGGTAATTGGTAATTGGTAATTGGTAATTGGTAATTGTTGACTGTACCCTAACATAAATCTTGTCTTGCACATTACAAGTAAAGTAAATACGTAAAAAATTCTATTTAAAGTAATTAATTACTCTAAATCAGGAATAGCCGCAATTGTCACAAGACTTGGGTGGTGCCGTACTCTCACTTTCATCTGATTGCCTTAAGAATTGCTGCCCCGTGTACAAGCAACGGCAATAAAGGGGGAAGAAAATCTACACCGCGTTTTGTCTCCCCTACAAAAGAAATATGCCTTTTTGCTAAGCCCTATAAATATTTATGTTTTATTTGTAGTCCATTTTAATGGACTTAAGCTGTTAGACAGGGATTTTTAATCCCTGGTGGACTTAAATATCAAAAGATTTACCAAAAATTCGTATAAATACAGCATTTTTTAATTTATATTTTTACTGTCTAAACTGATTGTGTGATATTACTAAGCTAGGAATAAATCAAATTAATTCCTATCTCCCATATTCCCTTAATTCAGCTAGATTTCAGTCATAATAAGTGACTCACTTTTTCAAGGTCACTGTTATTTAAATATAATGATGCACCCGAATTAATGATTAGTGGTGGTGCGTCATTAATTCATTGATGAACTGTTAATAGAATTAAGCAAAAATGAATAATATTTTTAGCAATTTTAATTTTGATATCTGCTTTTTAAAAACCTATCTTGCTATTTTAAAAAATAGAAAAGTTGTCAACCATCGAGAGCAAACAAGAAAAATTATTGAAAAAGCAACAGAAGAGCTAGCTTTTTATTTTCAAAATACCGACTTAGATATTAATGATATATATATTTATTTAACAAACCATTTACAACAAAATCCGGAAATATTTGGGAATGCATTTGCTTTTTCACCTGAAATACATTCCTCCTGTCCTTTCGTTTTTAGAGTTAAAAATGGATTTGCAAGTAAGGATATTGCAAAGGAATTTGGTTACACTAACACTATTTGGTATGACGTTCCAATAAAGCAAAAGAAAGCTGTCTGGAGCGTTCCTTATTTTGATATTGGCAAAGCTGGTGAGGATATTCTGTTAACAACTTATTCTATTCCTGTATTTAATAAATATTCTATGTTAATTGGCGTAATTATCAGCGACCTTTTACTGGCAAAATTAGAAGATATTCAAAAAATAGAATAACTATCATTAACACTCACTTTAATATGACATAAAAAGACCTTTTGCGAATAACTTACGAGAAAAAAGCCAGCTTTATTAAGAATATCTATACTTAACAAACCTGGTTTTTGTGATCAAAACCTATTGTGCAAAACTACATTATCCTTATTTAAAAGCTATCTCTGTTCATTTCTTTGCTCAGCGGTTTTTTAAATCGGTAATGTTTTACTGCAAAAATAGTAACCCATTACCGTAGATAGGATTAAAAGAATTTGTTTTTCAAAATAATCTCTTCTTGATCAGATGAATCCTTGGGTATAGTCTTTTTCCCTCCATCCTTAGTTTTGTCATCCGTTTTATTAATAGGAGATGATTGAGAACTACTAGAAGTACCTTACTCAAAACTTCCAATATCAACTTAAAAACACCCGTTGCTGTATATAGAAAATATATATAAATATTCAAAACTAAATACCTGTATAAATACATCTAATCCATTGATTTTTATTCTTTGTTTAAATTCCTATGCTTTAAGGGATTAGAGAATTTGAAAATTTGCAATAATTGATTTATAGTTCCTCCCCTAGCAAAGTCTTGATTTATCTAACACAATTTTCATGAAAATTTACATTATGCAAAATTAAGAGTCAAAAAAAGCTATAAAAAGTCTATGATAATGTATTTCTGTAGGTAATTTTTTTTGACTTTAGTATTTCTGATAATAAAAATACCTATTGCCTATTCCCTACTCCCTATTCCCTATTAAAAGATGAATTACGATGAACTTGTAACAATCGCAACTTTTACAAACTCCATTGAAGCATCCCTCGCCGAACAGCAATTAAAAGCCGCAAGAATCAGGTGTATACTTGCCGATGAAGCGACAACTAATTTTGCGTGGCATTTAAGCGTTGCTGTGGGCTGGATTAAATTAAAAGTGCATCGCGCAGATATGAATAATGCAATTGATATTCTTACAGCTACCAATATTCCATTCCAAGCTTTTGATGATGATACTGCTGATGATGAATTTGAACAAATCTCACCCGCAGATCAAACCCTCGAAACCGCTTTCCGCTGTGCTGTCATTGGTTTAATCTTTTTCCCCTTACAGCTTTATTCCCTGTGGTTGTTAGGTGTATTGCTGTTCTCTGGGTGGGGTATTAGTCGCGATGGCTATTTGAAAGCAACAATCACTATCATCTTAGATATACTGATCATTTTCATTTTTTGGCAATTTATCGCTGGTTTCTTGTAAAGTTTTGTTAAAATTTACAGAATTTTCCCGATTCACTTCCGAAATATCTATGTAGGTTTCTGAAAAATACATTAAGGGGTGAGTTAATTGTAGACTTTTAAACGCAGATGAACGCAAAGGTACGCAGAGTTTTTCTGTTTCTGGGGTGATATCCAAATAAATGTTATTTACAGAGAATTTGAGTAATTCAGTGATCAAAAGTTTTGAAATATTAGTAACTCATTATGAACCAGAATATATTGGAAAAATTCCCGCTGAAAATTTTGTTAATTGACAATCATGAATTGTGTTTGCATGGAACCTTTAATGTACTAACCTCTAGATATCCAGATGCAGAAATTATTACAGCTAAAACAGCGGAAAATGCGTTAAAAGAAATCTCGATATTCAATCCTGATTTAGTAATTATGGATATTAATATATCTGATCAGTGTGAGAAAAAAGCAACTGTTGAGAAGGGAATGCAGATGCTTAAGAATATAATGCAAAACTATCCTCAGGTAAATATTGTCATACAAAGCGCCTATATTAAAGCTTTAGTCAGGATGAGATATGAGATTAGTTCTCACTCTGGAGGTTTTACAGTAGTTGATAAAAGTCTCTCTGTAGAAGAGATGTTAATTAGAATCAAATGGGCTTTAGAGGGAGTAACTCATATTAAGGATATTCCTCAGATGAATTTTGGATTGGAAGAAAAACCAGAGTGGTTAAAACTGTTGAATTTAGCTTATCAGGAAGGATTACAGGATAAAGCAATCGCCCAACATATTAGTGTATCCGAACGATGGTACGTCACTATTGGTTTAATCTCCAAGAAGCTTTAGGTATTGATAGTGAAGAGTTGAAAAATCAAGGAAAAAATCTCCGCATGATTACTAGAATTCGTGCCAGAGAAGTCGGTTTAATTGATTGAAATATACTATACCTAAGCTACTTGACTATTTTGTAGATAATGGTAATCAGGAACGGCGATTAGGGATTGGGGATTAGATTATCATATAAAATAAGAACCTTTAACCTTTAACCTCTAACCTTTAACCTTTAATAGCATGGACTTGAAATCATTAGAATCTAGATTAAACGCCAGTGTTGACCGTATTGGAATATGGTGGTTAATTGGAGCGGCTGTAGCGACGATCGCACTATGGCAAGTACCCTATGGTGATTATATTTTATACCCATTTTCTATTCTAGCTACTTGGTTCCATGAAATGGGTCACGGTTTAGGAGCCATACTATTAGGAGGAAACTTTCGACAACTGCAAATTTATGCTGATGGTTCTGGTGTAGCACAATACAGCGGTAGGTTTGGTCCTATTGGTATTGCTTTTGTAGCTGCTGCTGGACCGATGGGACCACCGATTGCAGGTGCTATGTTAATTTTGGCATCCCGTAGTTTTAAGATAGCAAGCTTAAGTTTAAAAATATTAGGTGGATTTTTACTATTTTCAGTATTAATTTGGGTACGTTCCTTGTTCGGAATAGTAGCAATTTTATTATTAGGTCTAATTATCTTGGGTATCGGGTTTAAAGCAAACCGTTGGTTTCAAGGATTTAGCATTCAATTTCTGGGTGTGCAAGCTTGTATAAGTACTTATCATCAACTTGATTATTTATTTACCCGTACCGCAGGACCTTTAGGACTTTCTGATACAGGACAAATACAGCGCCAATTGTTTTTACCTTACTGGTTTTGGGGTGGACTAATGGCGATCGCATCTCTTATCATTCTCGTACAAAGTTTGCGAATTGCTTATAAACAGTTGACAGTTGACAGTTGACCAAAAAAATGGGATACAAGCCCGTCCTTTTAGGACGGCTTTGTGATAATATTGAAACAAAGTCGGGATAGGGCATTGCCACGACTCTAAACGGACACAGAGAGAAGGTAAGACTGGTTCTCCAGCACATCTCAGTGA
>JAAUSO010000048.1 GCA_012033205.1 Richelia sp. SL_2_1
TTTTCTTGTTATTACGAATTGGATTAACTTTATAGCAATGCCAGGTTTTTACGACTTAATATCCGTAATTCCCACAAAAGCCGTCATAAAAATCCCGACTTCTTTCCCAGGATGATTATAGAACGTCGGGTTTTTTACGATTAATATCCGTAATCGCACAAAAGCCTCATAAAAACCCGACTTCTTTCCCCACTATAGTTATGATTTCTAATAAAAACCCGACTTCTTATCCCAAAATATCCGTAATCGCACAAAAGCCTGATAAAAACCTGACTTTTTACACCACGAAAAATTAATGTTTTAGAGTTATCAGTTATCAGTTCAAATCAATAATTAAAATAATAATTGGTAACTGATAACTGTTGACTCTTCACTGATTTAAGAGTTTTGTCAAATCAAAAATGAAAAAAATACAAATATTTATCAAGAATATTCTATAAACCTGGTTTCTTTGCGTAAGTACTAATAATATCTCCTCCGGAGATGCTGCGAACAGAGTTACTACACAAACAAAGCGAATCTAACCAATTATTAATACCGCTATCGGATAAATCAGGGAAAGAAACTACTTCTTCAATTCGAGCAAAATTGACTTGCATCGATTTACCATAAGTCGGATCGTAATGATATTCCAACATATCTTTCACAAATAATTCCCAATCTTGATTATCAATCATCCGATACCATTGACTGATTTTTGTCCATCCACAACGATATCTTAATTTCTCTAACTTTGTTTTAAGATTTTCCGGATTATGTACAAAATGCGGATATTCTCTTAATAAATATTCAACTCTAGCATCAAGAGGTAGTCTTATTTCTACACAGCTAGATTGCTTCATTTTCTCCCATAAAGAATGAGGTAAGTGAATTTCCCCTATTTTTGTACTTTCTGATTCTACCCATACAGTTTCATCA
Organism: Richelia sp. SL_2_1; assembly: GCA_012033205.1. Taxonomy (GTDB): domain Bacteria; phylum Cyanobacteriota; class Cyanobacteriia; order Cyanobacteriales; family Nostocaceae; genus Rivularia. The sequence goes on from JAAUSO010000048.1 coordinate 919, forward strand.
GGATTAAACTTTTGTAGAACTTGCAATAATTGCGATTCAAAAAATTTTTGTGCTGGTTGAAAACCAGATTCACCAAGCCATTTTTGACCTAATAAAGAACCGCGATGATTTGCTAAAGCTTCCAAATCTAAAACTTGCAAACCTTTTTGATGCATCTTGCGTAAAATATGTGTTTTTCCGCTACCAGTTAAACCACACAATATTTTGTAATTTAATTGTCGCGGTAACAAATCTAATTGTTGACGTACATAATTGCGATAAGTTTTGTAACCACCTTCAAGTAAAGTTACGCGCCAACCAATTTGAGATAATACCATAGCCAGACTAGCAGAACGTTGACCCCCACGCCAACAATAAATTAATGGCTGATAGTTTTTTTCTTTGTTCGCAAAATGTTTTTCTAAGTGTTTAGAAATGTTTTTTGATACTATTGCTGCCCCTATTTTCCGAGCTTGAAAAGGCGAAAATTGCTTGTATATCGTTCCGACTTCAGCACGTTCAGCATCATTTAAAACCGGCAAATTAATTGCCCCAGGAATGCGATCTTCTGCAAATTCACGACTTGAACGAACATCAATGATTTCACTATAAGTTTCCTTATGTGGTTCTTTTGTGTATTTTAGTGAAGCAGCCATTACAATCCAACTCTATTTTTTCAATTATGGCATTTCCCAAAAGGTTTGAGACTCTGCTATCTAAGCAGTAACTCGCGAATGTATTTGATCATCACTTTACCTTACATCAAGTTAATGACTTGATAAAGTTTTATAAAATATCTATAAATGGATACTTGAGAAGCGGTAATATCTTATGCAAAAATAAGCTTTTTGTGAGGTTGATCGGCAACTGTATTCAAGGCAGAGTGACGTTTACAAAAATTAAGATAGAGAGTATTCCCTATGAAACGAATGCGATTACCCGTGTGGATTCCCTATCCAAATGCTTGGTTAAGTGCTTTGATGCTGTCTGTGTTGATGAGTACATTTTTGGCTATTATCAGACGTTATACAGATTCATTGTCTAATTTATCAAAATTGTCAAACACTCCAGAACAATTGACCGTAATTGTCATATTAATATTAATTTTACCCATACCCGCGATCGCACTTTTTCATCATTTATTTCTCAGTCGTTTAGTTTCTTCAATTCCAGGGCAAAAAACTAGCGGTACTTCAGGATTTGTCCCCGGATTAATGAGTTGGTGGGAAAGTTTATATAGTTGGTTGGTAATTGTGTTATCCACATTCATAGCAACTTTAATATGTACACCTTTTTTACCTTTATTTCAGCTTAATTACACAAAATTAATTGCAACATACACAGAAAATCCGAGTAATTTAAGATTTTTGTTTGCTGCTGTGTGGATTATATCCGCTGCTATTTTGTATCAAATTGCATATTTATTTAAAGCTCGTCTTGTTTCCAACGATAGTGATATAGAAGATGAAATAGATACCTTAAAAAGTAAATTCAAACAAAGTAAGATTCAAGAGGAGGAAGTGATTTCAACAACTGTAGTAAGTAGCAGCGATACAACTAAAAGTAGCTCAGATAATTCTACTGTTCCGGTTAAAGAGCGAAAATCATCAAAGACATTTCTAAATATATTCGTAATTAGTTTAGTCGGTGCGTGGTTGTATATGTTTTTCACTTTACCAGACGTTCAACAAAGTATATCATCTGGTAATTTTGCAGAACAAATTCAAAAAAGAATTAGTACTGAAACTAAAGTCGTTAATACTCAAATTTCCAAAATATCACCTCAAAGTAACTCTTTTGATGAAGCATTAAATCTTGCTAATAGTGCAGCGCAATTGCAAGAATTTGCAAATTCCCCGGAAGATTGGAATACCGTTTTAGGTAAATGGAAAGCAGCGCTTACTTTAATGGAAACTGTACCACCAGAAAGTGCTAATTTTATAGTTGCTGAACAAAAAATTGGAGAATATAAAAAAAGGTTAGATAGAGCAGAGAAAAAAGCTATTAAATCAGTTAACAGTGAAGAGTGAACATTTAAAGGTTAAAGGTGTCTTAGAAGTCAGGTTTTTAAAAGATTTGTTTGTTTTTACAGATAGTTATTATCAAAAACCCGACTTCTCTAGTTCCCGAATCAAGAGATACAGCGATTTTACCTGAATATCGGTAATTACTGAAAATTTATTGATAATGTTAGCTTTGGATTTGAATTGGGAAAAATGAAGATAGAAAAGTCTTTTATCATCACTTTTTATCTACCAATCATGACAAAACAAAAATTAAGCAGATTCCATTGGTATGTATGGTTTCCATATCCTAGCTCGTGGATAAAAGCCTTATTTATCACTATCTATTTAAATGTAATTATAATTATTGTTCGCATGACGGTAATTATAGGCTATTTAACAGCAGAAATTGTAGATAAACCACATACCGTTATTTTTTTCGGAATATTTGCCCTACTAACTCCTATTCCAGTAATTGCCTTCACTCATCATATTTTACATTTATTCCTTAGTAAATATATTCCAGGAATTCAAACTCTTGAGATGAAAAATACTCAAGGTTTTGAAATTAAAATATTTAGCTGGTGGGAAGGTTTATATAGTTGGGTTGTAATTGTCATTTCTATAATGATAGCAACTGCTTTGTGTACATATCTTCTACCTTTATTTGATTTAGATTATAGAATACCAGTTCATAGATATACTTATTCTCAAAAAAAGATAATAGCTGTATTTGGTATTATTTTCATAATCGCAGCTGCTTTACTTTATCAATTTGAATATTGCTTCAAACGGAATTTACTTTTTAACAATAGTATTGATGGTAAAAATATTCAGAATAAACCAAATATTAATTCCGATATAAATTCAAATATGAATAAATTACGCGGTGATATGGGATTATATAAAATCAGAGATAAAAATAAAAAAAACTAACCTGAGGTTAAAAGTCAAAGATTAGTAATCAACAACTGTCAACTGTCAACCATCAACTGTCAACCATCAACTGTCAACTGTCAACTGTCAACTGTCAACTAACTCCTAACTTTAAAATCTCCTTAGCAGCACGCTCGCAAACTCCAACTTCGCCGACAAACTGCTGCATTTCTTGATAATCGGCTTGCATTTGCTGTTGACGTTGTTGGTTTAACAATAATTCCATTGCTGCTTGGACAATATTTTCAGGTGTCGCTGTTTCTTGAATAAATTCGGGGACAATTTCCCGCATTACTAATAAATTAGCCGGGGAAGCATAGGAAAATTTAATTTTGAGGATGTTTTTCGCAACCCAAAAAGTGAAGGGATTTAAACGATATAAAACTACTTGGGGTATATTTAATAAACCTAATTCCAAATTAACTGTACCTGATTTTGTAATTGCTAAATCCGCAGCAGCTAATACTTCTTGTTGTTGACTAGATATAACGGTTGCTTTTAATTGATACTTAATAATTGCTTTTTCTATTTGTTCTCTATATCTTTCCATAGACAAGGGAATCCAAAAATGAACTTCTGGTATTTTGGTTTGAATTTCCCTTGCTGCTTCAAACATTACCGGCACAATAAATTTGATCTCTTGGATACGGGAAGCGGGTAAAAGTGCCACACAAGTTACATTATCATCAATTCCTAACTTAGCTCGCGCTGTTTCTCTATTAGGAAAAGTTTGCATTCTATCTATTAAAGGGTGTCCCACCCAGGTTACATCAGCACCCTTCTTTTCAAAATAACGTGCTTCTTCGGGAAATATTGCCAATATCTTATTGCTAATACTTATTATTTGTTCTGTATCTCGCTCAGCAATAGAAGTAACCCAAACTTGAGGTGCAATATAGTAAACTGTGGGACAAGAAGGCATATGACGACGAATATACTTACCGATGGCAATATTCGGTCCTGCATAATCGATAAACACCACTAAATCTGGTGGATATTCTTGCAAAAACGCGATCGCTTGTCGCTGTATTTTTAAAGTTGGTAGTACAAAAGGCAAAGATTCCAAAATTCCGATGGAACCAATAGAAGTAGTATTTCCGATTAAAGATGCACCTTTCTCTGCCATTTTATCACCACCTAAAGCCACAATCTCTAATTCCAACCCGATTGCAGCAGCTTGATTTTTAAGTGCGGTAATTAGCAGTGAACCTTGTAAATCACCTGAAACTTCGCCAGTACTAATAAATATTCGCATTAGGTAATAGGTAATAGTTGACTGATAACTGATAACTGTTAACTGATACCACCTTTACCAGGAGTTAAACCGCGCCTTCCAGGCATTTGGGAAAGCATTAAAAAGCGACGTAAATGTTGGAGATGTTCGGTATCACCTAAAAATTCTAATTTTTCTATAGCTTCTTTAAATGTTATATCGGAACGATAAAGAATACGGAAGGCTTTTTTAAGAATTTGTAACTCATCAGTAGAAAAACCGGCACGCTTGAGTCCGACTAAATTTAGTGTGCGAATCCGGGCTGGATTTCCTTCTACTAACATATATGGTGGTATATCTCGATCAATTCGTGCCATACCTCCTACCATCGCTTGTCTACCAATATGCACGAATTGGTGAACTCCCAATACACCACTGAGTCTTGCTCGTGATTCTATATATACATGACCCGCTAACGCTACTGAATTAGCAATGACGACAGAATCTTCCAAAACACAATTATGACCGATATGAACGTAAGCCATCAGCAGATTGCCATTACCAATACGAGTTTCTTGTCCCGCACCAGTAGCGCGATTGATTGTTACGTATTCTCTTATACTGTTATCATCGCCAATCTTAACCTGACTAAATTCCCCAGCATATTTTAAATCTTGAGGTTCTGAACCGATAACAGCACCTGAGAAAATCCGATTTCGCGCTCCTATTTCCAGAGGTCCTTCAAGCACTGCATGAGAACCGATAATCGTTTCCGGACCGATTTTTACATTTCCTTCAATTGCAGCATAGGCACCAACTTGAACGGTAGGATGCAATTGCGCGTTAGGATGAATTACAGCAGTTGGGTGAATTAATGTCTTCAAAGGTTAATCTCCAGAACAGTTTGCGCGGCACGAATAATTTAACTAATCAGTAGCCGAAAGCATCGATGATTCGCAAGGATTATGATGAATTATGATATGAGGACGGCGAAAATTACGAATATTTACTATACTATTGGTGGATTATTTTTACTAATCTTTTCATAGTTTCAAATACAGTAAAGACACATAATAATCGTGCCTTTACCAATTTCAGTTATTTCTCAGTTAATCTCAATTAATTTCAATTAATCAGAGAAAACATCAGTTCGCCTTTGGCTGCGAGTTGACCGTCCACTTCAGCACGACCTTGCATCTTACCAAAACGACGACGCTTCACCCACAACAGTTCCAAGTGCATTACCAGTTGGTCTCCTGGAACTACTTGACGGTGAAAACGTACTTTGTCAATGCCAGCAAATACAAAAAGTCCGCCTTCATACTCAGGTAATTGTGTCATTACGACACCACCGACTTGTGCCATAGCCTCAACAATTAGTACACCGGGCATAATCGGTTGTCCGGGAAAATGCCCTTGAAAATGAGGTTCGTTGAAACTCACATTTTTGATGCCAACAGCTTGTTTTCCGGGAACGTAATCGATAATTCGATCTACTAATGCAAAAGGATAGCGATGCGGTAACAGCTTCTGAATTTCTTCCACTGTAAAAACTGTTTTTCTCTCCGAATTGGTTGTACTAGAGTCACCCAATTTATTTTCGGTAGATGCTTGCGCGATCGCGTTGTTAGAATTCACTTCGGTAACAGTTGACATTTGGCTTGTTTGGGTTAATTTATTCTGATAGATATTAAGAGTAGGCGATTATTGTCTGGAATTTTCCTGAAAATTTGGGATTTGGGATTAATTTGGAAATCTACAAATCAAATCTACAAATCAAATCTACAAATCAAATTTACAAATTTAAATTCTCCTGCTCTAAAATTTTCTGTGCCAGTTGAACGTGTAAATTATGGCTGGCTTTGTAAGCTAGAAAATGAGCGCGGGGGAAAATTCCCAATAAACTTAAATCTCCTACTAAATCCAAGATTTTATGACGTACAGGTTCATTTGCAAATCGTAGTGGTGGATTAACCCAGCCGGATGGACCACATACAAGGGCATTTTCCAAGCTTCCACCTTTGATTAAACCAGCTTTTTGCAAATGTTCGATTTGATGCATTAAACCAAAAGTCCGGGCAGGAGCAATTTCCGAAACAAAGCTTTCATCAGGGTTTTGCTGCTCGTCAGAAGGCATCCAACTGTGCCATTGATTACCAATTGCCGGTAATTCAAAATCAATCCCGTAGGTAAAACGGGTTTTTTCTGCTGGTAGCGCACAAACAAAAGCATCTTCTTGACGTACCCAAATTGGTTCTTTTAAAAATAAAACCTTCTCAGGAACAGTTGAATTTTGCTCAATTGTACCGACTTTGGCTATACTTTCCGCCCATATTCGTGCCGAACCATCTAAAAGTGGTACTTCGGCACCATCAATTTCAATGCGAGCGTTATTTACCCCCATAGCAGCCAAAGCAGCCAATAAATGTTCTACAGTACGGACACTAGCTTCACCTTGCCTTAATTCAGTCGAGAGAAGCGTCTGAGAGACTGCTGTAACATCCGCTGGAATAGTTGGTGCAGAAGGTAAATCTACCCGCACAAAATAGCGTCCGCTTCCTGGCTCTGCTGGTAATATACGAACGTTAGTATCAATACCGCTGTGTAATCCCGTTCCTGTTTGGTTAATTTGGCTGACTATTGTACGCTGTTGCATAAGGCACGTTTTGTATTTTATTTTTATATAATTTAGTTAGCCAGAATATTGTGTATTAAAAATATTTTCTCGTTTAAAATATTCGTTTTTCCTTTTATTTATTAGTAGTGAAAGCTTCTAGCTCCCTTATTGAAAATAGAAAAAACTTCGTTTGATGAGAATAGACATCTCCGGAAATGAAATATGTGTTAATCGAAACCCTTGTAGAGACGCTCATAGTATCGCGTCTCTACAATTCCTAACTGTCAACTGCTTAAAACCGTTCCCCAATACCAAAATTAATTCGGCTGTCTCCATCATCATTGAGACCGTAATCAATCCGAATTGGTCCGAGGGGTGATTGTACTCTTAACCCAAGACCGTAACCGATACCAGTACCATTTTTATTCAGTAATTCTGCGGGTTCGGTTGTGGTGCCTAAGTCACTACCAATATCAACAAATAAGGCACCACTAAGCACTGAAAACAGTGGGAAGCGATATTCTGCCGATGCTTCTACATAACTGCGTCCGCTACTTAATCCACCTTCGTCATAACCCCGCACTGAGTTACTACCACCTAATGAAAAAGCTTCATAAGGAGGTAAGTCACCAAGAATGGTTCCTGCTTGAAAGTTAAAAGCTAGGGTTTGGGGTCCTTTGCTAAAGTTGGTAAATTTAACAGGAATGTAATAACTGTAATTACCCTGTAACCTTGTCAGAAAAATATTACCTTGTCCGATAGGTACCGACTGGTCTAAACCCAAACGCAAGAAGGAACCTTGAGTGGGTTGTAAAGGATTATTCCGCTTGTCACGAGATGCTCCGAGTTTGACTAGTAGCAAATCGTCTCTACCTGTGCCAGATTCGCTGAGTTGAACCCTGCTAATTCCTTCATTAGTTACCAATGTACCATCGTCCTGACGAATCCCTCCTTCACTTCTACGTTCACCATCACTGTCGGTGATGTTAACTCTTTGATATTGCAAACCAGCAGAAGCGATCCATTCCGATTTTTCGTAGGGATTTTTATTGAGGGGACGAGTAAAGTTTACACCACCACCAGTACGGACAACACGAGGGCGATCGCCTTCATCAAATGTGCCATCCGCTCTTGGAGAACCTAAAGTTTCAATTTCAGTATCAATTGTTTCATTTGTTCCATCTGCGGCAACATTTTCACGCTCACCATTGTCAAAAATCAAAGAAATCGAACGACGACGGAAAGCGTTAATTGTATAGGAAGTACGATAAGGATCGCCTGCTATCCAAGGATCTGTGTAGCGGAAGTCAAACAAGAATTCCCGGACTCCTGCTTGTAATTCTGCTCCTAATTTTTGGTTTCTACCGTTGAGGTTTTGTTCTTGGTAGCTAATAGTACCAAATAATCCACTTGCAGAACTAACACCAGCACCTGCGGCGATGGAACCGCTGTTTCGTTCTACTACATTGACGATTACGTTTACTTTACTAGGGTCTTCACCTGGATCGAGGGAAACGTTAACATCTTCAAATAATCCTAGTCCAAATACCCGTTGCAAATCTCTTTGGACAATGTTGCGGTTAAATACATTTCCTGGCTTGAGTTGTAGTTCTCGCTGCACAATATATGGTTGGGTTCTTCCTTTTACAGGTTTTCCGTCTTCGTTGGTAACTTCACCATCTTTGTTACGAAATTGGACTCGAATATCTTCTACTAACCCTTCTGCTACTTGTAAAGTAACTACCCCCTCTGGTGATACTTGGGGAGCGCCTATTACGTTCGCTAATACATAACCTTGGTCTTGATACTGTTTTACTAATAGCTTGATACCTTCTTGTAATTCGCGCAAATTGAGAATTTGACCGTATTGCTTGCTGAATATTTCATTTACAGTTTTCTCAGGTAATACCGAAGGAACCTTCGCGCCCGGATTCGCATCTATCTGCACTCTTTGCAAAACGGGGTTGGGTTGAACTACAAAGCTGACTCTAACCCCCAAAGGTGTATCTTCCGGAGCTACTTGCACATTAGAGAAAAAGCCGGTTCCAAAAATAGCATTAATATCTTGTTGTAATTGCGATCGCGTTGTGGTTCTTCCTGGTTGAGTACGAATAACTCGATAAACTTGGTCTTGTAATGTTTGTGGTAATTGTCCTGTTTCCGATCTCACTAAAACTTCTGATACCAATACACGGGTTTCATCTGCTGTCGGCTGATCCGTTTGCGGCGTTCCCGGTGTCTGAAATTGGGGTTGCTGCTGCGGTGCTGGTTGTTGATTGGGTTGCTGATTTTCTAATGCGGGAGTATTTTCCGGAGCGGGACTTGGTACTGGCTCTTGATTACCACTAGGAAGATTATCAGGAGGGGGAATTTGTGGAGTATTTTGTGCAGTTGTGGAATTGGAAGTTGGTATTACTACTTGCAATTTATTTGCGACTTTTACAACTGATGTATCAACTTGATTTGTACCTGCTGTCGGAAAAATATCTTGTGACTTTTCAGAACTCTTGACATTTTGGGCATTTGCACTTATGGAAACTCCTAATGGAGTAGTAAGGGCAATTACCGTCACCAAAAAGGGAGATAAACGCATTTTATTTAGATTACTTTTCACGTCCACACACCATCGTTAAATAAATATGATAGTTATTTGTCATCTGTCAGCAGTTATTTGTCAAGGACAATGACAACCGATGAGATTAAACAGAATCTAGTGAATTACAGATTCGTCTCTACTGTTTTTAACACCCTTTCTAAAACTTCTTGGTAGGCATTTTCTACATTTCCCAAATCTTGCCGAAAACGGTCTTTATCTAAAATTCTATTTTTGGCATCATTGGTAGCTGTATCCCATAAACGACAGGTGTCGGGACTAATTTCATCTGCCAAAATTATTTGTTGTTGGGAATCCAAACCGAATTCTAGTTTGAAGTCCACCAAAATAATGCTGCATTTGCGAAAAAATTCCTTGAGAAACTCGTTGATTCGCAATGTTAGATGAATTATCTCCTCAACTTGTTCCTGGGTGGCTAGTTCTAACAATAGTAGACGCTCTCGTGTCAATAATGGGTCTCCCAATTCGTCATTTTTGTAATAAAACTCAACTAAGGGTTGTTTTAACACGGTTCCCAATCCTATCCCTGTTTGCTTACAAAGGCTTCCGGCTGCAATATTCCTTACAACCACTTCTAAGGGGAAAATTTTCACTGCCTTTACCCGCATTTGATTTGGCTTGGGATTATCTACATAATGAGTATTAATACCGTTTTGTTCTAGTTGTTGAAATATTTTACTAGAAATGCTACAATTCATGACTCCTTTGTTGCTGATACTACCGCGCTTTTGGGCATTAAAAGCAGTCGCATCATCTTTAAAATCAGCGAGTAATATTTCCGGGATATCCGTTGCGTAAAGAATTTTAGCTTTTCCTTCGTAGAGTTTAGAGGTAACACTCATGATAAAATGATTATTTCGCAGAAAAATAAATTTATGCCGTCTTATGGCTTAACTATTTTATCTGAATGTCGTAATACCTTATTTGTTAATTTGTTATCGGTTAGAATTCGCTTAAAAATCAAGGGATAAAAGCATTTTGGATTAACCCTTTTAAAAACCCGACTTGTTTGTTGATAGACTGGAGGCAGAGGCTCTAAATATTGATTGCTTGTTCCCTACTCCCTAATCCCTACTCGCTTATTTTGAATAACTAGAGATAAAAAAATGGAAAAAGAAGATTTTCTTTACCCTCGTAGTCGTTACTACGGTGAAGTCAAACCAGAAAATTTGGTATTTAATGCTAACTTGCAAGAATTCGCTAACAAAGTAAGCATAATCTGCGGCTTAGAAACCGGGGGAAAAATCACTACCATAGAAGCTTATGAAGAAATCAAAGCTATATGGAAAGAATTGAAGCATTCCAAACGAGAACTTCATATCGGTGAACAGCCAGAAGAAGGAAATTAGGGAAACACTAAAAAATCATTAAAACTCTACTTGAAAATTACAAAAATCAAATAAATAAATTGTCAAGATTGCTCGAACAATTTAATATTTTTTAATTAAAACAAGCATGACGCAATTGATAAACCCATTGATTACTTGTTAACCATTGTCCAAACTCCATTCCAGGATTCTCCAGGAGGCTGTCTTAAATATTTATGACAGCGTTTGATATGAATATTAACAGCATTATCTCCAGGTCGAATTTTTCTTGCAGCTTGAAAACAAATTAAAGCTTGGCGAAAATTGCGCGACGAGTAAGCAACCCGTCCTGCATGATAGTAAGATAAAAATTCTTGAGTGTTAGCGTCCAAACAAACATTGCGATCGCCAATTAATTCATAGATTTTTACCGCTTGGTGTTTGCCTTTAACTCGAATTTTATCAAGTTCGCGGGCAACAATGTAATCGCTACACAGTTGGTAAGTAAATTCGCTCAAAACAATGTCACAGCCATATTCCTTAGTAGTCCCTTCCAAGCGCGAACTCAAATTAACTCCATCTCCAATCACGGTATAATCCATGCGTTTGCGAGAACCAATATTTCCCGAAACGACTTCCCCAGAACTAATACCAATACCAATATTAATTTGTGGCTGTTCTTGAACAATCCGTCTTTCGTTAAACTCCTTGAGTCGATGTCGCATATCTAAAGCCGACTGTACTGCTCGTAAAGCATGATTTTCTGTTAATGGTAGCGGCGCTCCAAAAACCGCCATTAAAGCATCTCCAATAAACTTATCTAAGGTGCCTTCATAATTAAAAACTGCTTCCACCATCGTTTCAAAATATTGATTGAGCAACGATACGACTTCGGCGGCTCCGAGATTTTCCGTAAGTGTTGTGTAGCCTCTAATATCAGAAAATAAGATAGTGACTTCTTTACGCTCTCCCACCATTAAACCATCTTCGCCTAAAGCCATAACCTGCTCAGCAACATGAGGAGTTAAATAGCGGTACATGGTAGTTTTGAGACGTTTTTCTTGACTAATATCTTCCAATACTACCAATCCACCACGCACACCACCTTCTGGATTAGTCAACGGATTAACTGTAAGATTAGTACTTCGCTCAATTAGTTCGACTTGAGAAGAATCAATAAATTGCGATTGCGGAGTTAGGAGTTGATTCCAAGGAATAAAAACCTGTGGATTACTAGAATTTGGTAATGCCAATATATATTTTTCCGACTCTTCCAAATCACCCGGTACGTAATATAGTCCTACCATTAAACTTTGTTCTGGTACATAATGTTTTGCCCCAGTCTTCAAACTATCTTCTAATCTAAATTGCAAATTTTCAATTGGTACAACTTCCCATAAAAGACGACCAATTAAATTTTGTCCCCAAAAAATTTTATTGTTTTTAATGCTGACATCTCCTGAAAGCGGACAACCTAATAGCTCTAAAGCCGCATCATTAATAGTAACTATTCTACCTTCCATATCTGTAGAGATTACAGCATCTGATAAACTTTGAAGAATGTCTTTTTGATATTGTTTTTCTAACAATACACTTTCAAATAAACGGGCATTTTCTAAAGCAATTCCTGCTTGTATATTAAAAGCCCGCATAAATTCTTCATCTGATGCAGTAAAACTACCTTTTTGCTTGTTAATTAATTGAGTAACACCGATTAATTCATTCGCCGAATTAAATACCGGCATACATAAAATATTACGAGTAAAATAACCCGTCTTTCTATCTGTAGTTGGGTCGAAACGAGGGTCTTTATAAGCATCAGGAATATTCAAAGTTTCCCCAGTCGAAGCGACATAACCCACAATTCCCCGATTTCCGGGAATTCTGATTTCGATCATGGTTTTACCATCAGCAGCAGCAACTTTTGTCCACAGTTCGCTCATTTCTTTACGATACAAAAATAGTGTACTGCGGTCTGCTTGCATCAAAATTCGGGCTTGTTCCATGACTATTTGTAAAGTCACTTCTAAATCTAAACTTTGACCGAGTGTCTGAGTCGCTCGTAAAAGAGCAGTTGCACCTCTTTGATTGCGTGCAGCAACGTAAAAAGATTGACAACTTTCTAAAATAATCCCAATACTTGCAGCAAATTCCCGAAAACAGGTTTCATCTTCACCATTGAAAGGAATCGACCCTGCTTTATTTGCTAATTGTACAACTGCCACAACTTGATTTTTGCTGCTGACAACCGGCATACATAGAATATTCCGAATCTTGTAACCTAACTGTTTTTCTAATTCTGGGCTAAATAAAGGATGGGCAGTAGTTTCAGCAATATTTAAATATTGTCCCGTACTTGCAACACGACCGGGAATCCCCACATTGATCGGAGTCCGAATTTCTAATGGCTTATTAATATCATCCTGTGGCACTTTTGACCATAACTGACCTTTATCGTGGTCAACTAAAAAAATAGTCGTGTGTTCTGCTTGCAGAATTTGACCGATTTTTAGGGTAATCGCTTCAAGTACCTTCTCTAGCATTGTTTCTAGAGCTTCATTATTTATCAGTTCTATTGCTCTGATAAACTGTTGGAACTCCGCAGTAATAAAATCCAACAAGCAAACAAATTCGTTTACAGAAAGGTCTTTGACACGCCGCAATAGAGCGTGTGTACGATTAACTTGAGTAAGTTCAGTTAACGTAGCTAGTACACTACCGGGATTTAACAGTGTCATGGTAATTTTAAACTTAAGATTATCGATTCAGATGATAGGTACAATTTTATACTTACATTCAGAATCATAATCTAATTTATCCAATTTATGGCTCTACATAAATGCAGATGCTTGCGGGGTAATTTATCTAAACAATTCTTATTTATCTATTTTGAGATGATAAAATATATGATTAAAAGCATTAGCTCGTCAGTTAAATCAGCTTATTTAATCATAATAATCAAGATATTTATTAATAATTTTTACTCTAAAATAGTATGGCTAATTAGCAGTTTATAATCTGAATAACATGGGAAATTTATGAATATAAAAATAATTAAAAATTCCAACAATACAGCATATTTCATCTTTATCAGGCAGATTCGGACGGGCAGGGATGCCTATCCCACGCATTGCTTTATAATATGAAGCCACGAGCGACCAAGCCTGCCCTCGAACCCTTCACTTCGTTCAAGGGTAAACTCCGTGAAGGGATGGTCGCACTACCTCAACCCCTGATAACTTCTGTGGTAAGGTACTACGTAAAAGGTCGGGTTTTTGATCAAAACCCGACTTGTGAGTTAATTACGCTACTTTTGGCATTTGAGAATATACGACTGCTTGATAATAAGTTTGTAGCTGACGGGTAGCAGCTGACCATCCCCAACGTTCGGCTTCTTGACGAGCGTTTTGACGGATAACTTCTCGCTGTTGTTTTTCCTCCAAAAGACGAAGGGTTGCAGCAATTGCGCTTGCATCATCAGATGTCGGCTCGAACAGATATCCATTTACTCCATCGGTAACAATATCTGGAATACCACCAGAACGTGCAGCAACTACGGGACATCCCGCAGCCATTGCTTCTAATAGCACTAATCCTAAAGTTTCGGTACGAGAAGGAAAAACAAAAGCATCAGCGCTAGCAAAGGCTGAACCTAAATCCGTCCCGCTAAGATAGCCGACAAAATAAGTATTTGTTCCGGCAAAATGTTTTTCTAAAGCTTCACGATGGGGTCCATCTCCTACTAAAGCCAATCTAGCTGCGGGAATAGCTTCTAAAATCGGCTTAATACGCTCAATTTCTTTCTCGGCAGATAAACGTCCAACATAAAGCAGCAGAGGACTCGAAGGATGATTTTGCGACAGACGCTGACGCATTTGCTCGCTCCCAAGACTGGGATGAAATAATTCTGTATCAACTCCTCGCTGCCATAAATCTACACGCTCTATACCGTGATTCGTCAATTCTTTGACCATTGCCGTGGAAGTACATAAGTTCAAAGCGGCTTGATTATGACCTGCTTTAAGCAACTCCCAAAGCAATCCTTCGAGCATTCCCAAACCATAATGTTGCAGGTATTGCGGCAAGTGAGTATGATAGGAAGCCACCAGGGGAATGTGATTTATTTTACTATGAATAATCCCAGCTAAACCTAGCACTGCGGGGTTAACTACATGAATAATATCTGGTTTAAATTCTTCCAAAATTTCACCAATCGCCGGACGAGGTAATGCTAATGTTAACTCCGGATACATTGGTAGAGGAAAGCCTGAAATTCCATAAATTTTAGCTCCCTTGTATTCTGTCATTCCGCCATCAGGACAAATAACTAATACTTGGTCGCCGTTACGTTGTAAATGTTCGACGGTATGACGAAGGCGTGTTACGATACCATCAACTTTAGGTAAAAATGTTTCGGTAAATAGGGCAATTCTCATACAAGACTATTCAATACAGCACTTTGAGCGGATAATCGCCTCATCGTAATATTACGTAAATCATGATTGCTTCGATTACAAAATATACTTTAGAGGAAGCGATCGCGATCGCGTCAGGAAATTGGTTAAAACTCATAGTGTCAAAATTCCCGACTATAAACTTCAATAAACTTCAATTTAAAGCTATTGTGGGACATTTGATCGTACTAAAAGCCGAAAAAAATTTGACAAAAATTTAGTAGCTAGCGATTAGCTGTTAATTTTTGCAACAACCGGATTGCTAACTACTAAAAAATTGATTAATCCTTACTTTCTATGCCAAGAGACTTTTGGCAAAATTTGTTTTTGATCAACTCTTTGCTGATACTTAACAGCAAAATTCAATAGAGAATCCAACAAAGAATCGGAAAGTAAGTGGGGCTGTAAACCCAAATCTAGGAGTTTGGTATTTTTGGCATTAAAGTAGTGTTGCTCGGACTCTACTCTGGGGTTGTCTAAATGGTTGATATCTACATTCAACCCGATGGCATTACCAGCTTTTTTCACCATCATGGCTAAGTCGCTGATGCTAAAAAGTTCTGTGAACTGGTTAAATACGCGGAATTCCCCAGATTGAGCGGGATTGGCGATCGCCAATTCAATACACCTCACAGTGTCTCGGATATCCAGGAAGCCTCTAGTTTGTCCACCTTTACCGTAAACGGTGAGAGGATGTCCAATAGCGGCTTGGATGCAAAAACGGTTTAATGCTGTACCAAATACGCCATCGTAGTCAAGACGGTTGATCAACATTTCGTCCATGCCGGTTTCTTCGGTTAAGACACCGTAAACTACCCCTTGATTCAAGTCTGTTGCTCGCAATCCCCAAATTCGACAAGCAAAATGGATGTTGTGGCTGTCATGAACCTTGCTCAAGTGGTAAAAACTACCCGGTTGTTTGGGATAGGGTAATGTGTCTTTACGTCCGTTATGTTCGATGGTGATGTAACCTTCTTCAATATCGATGTTAGGCGTACCATATTCTCCCATTGTCCCCAACTTCACTAAATGACAGTCGGGAAAATCTTCGCGCATGGCATAAAGTATGTTCAATGTGCCAACTACGTTGTTTACTTGGGTTAAAACAGCGTGTTCGCGATCAATCATCGAAAAAGGAGCCGAGCGCTGTTCACCAAAATGTACTATGGCTTCCGGCTCAAATTGATGTAGGGCTTTTTGAAGGAATTCGTAGTTAGTAATGTCGCCGATAAATAATTCGATAGAATTACCAGTCAAATCCTTCCACCGCTCGATACGTTGCCCAATGGGTGTAATCGGCGTTAGGGTTTGCACGCCTAATTCATTATCCCAGTGCCGTCGCACTAAATTATCTAAAATTCCAACTTCGTAACCACGATTGGAAAGGTAAAGCGCGGTTGCCCAACCGCAATAGCCATCGCCACCAATTACCAGGACTTTCATTTTCACGCTTTTTATACTCGCTGATAGCTAAATCTATCAGGTTTATGTCCCTTCTCAACCATTCTCAAGATACTTACTCCAACTTTTTTGATCAATAAAGCCTTCACTTGGGACGACAAAACCCTTTTAAACCCACAGAATCCGCATATAAATTAAATAATTTGGAACTTTTTTGTTTTTTTCAACCCAGGCATCGCCCACCGAGGACTTTACCATCTTCTGCTGTTTCCACGTCTTCAAAATACTAGTTTCAGCGGCTGACATTAAGAAATGTTACAAGAATGCCGTCAAAACGCTTTAGCGTCTTGACAAGGAGAAGGGAAGCCGATATCGTGAGATACATACCCGGGTAAGAACGTAAAAGAGTTATATGCAAGCAAAGCAAAAAGTTACTTTGTATCTATCCCCAGAACTGCACAGAAGTTTGAAAATACGTTCAGCAGTCGAAAGCGAACCAATGTCAGAGCTTGCCGAACGTGCCCTGGTTTTTTATCTAGCAAATTCCGAGTTGGTGGATGAAGTCGAAGGGTCTTGCGGAAGAACTCACAGGGTTTATTCGTGTCCCACTTGCGAAAGTTCGCTTTTATTAAGGGAAGGAGAATTGGTTGCTCTAGGTAACCAGCCAGGAATGATTGGTAAAGATGTTTCTATCGAAGATGAGATGAAGCAAGAGGAAGAAATTAATCAAAAAGATTCGTCCGAATTGGTTCCTTGTTAGCGAATTGGGATTATGAATAGTTGATTTATAATTAATTCTGTCTTTACCAAAACGATGTCTGTAGTGTTTTTAGGTCTCAAGTAGGTTGATAAATGAAAGAAGAGCTCAACATACTTATTCAAGCTCAATATCCCCTCATCTACCTTGTGACCTCCGAGGAAGAGCGGGCAGAGCAAGCAATTTATTCCATCGCTCAATCTTCAAAGCCGCAGCGTCGATTGTATGTATGGACGGTAACGCATGGTATTGTGGAGTACGGTCAAGCGAGGGGTACAGGTCAACACAATACTGTATCGCCAGAAGCAGCGATTGAGTGGATAATTCGGCAAAAAGAGCCTGGCATATTTGTTCTCAAAGATTTACATCCATTCATCGAAGCACCAGCGACAACGAGGTCATTACGAGATGCGATTGCGAGCTTTAAGGGGACACAAAAAAATATAATTTTGATGTCGCCAATGCAGCAAGTTCCCATCGAGTTAGAAAAAGAAGTTGTGGTACTTGACTTCCCATTGCCAGATATGTCGGACCTAAATAAAGTTTTGGATAGTCATTTAGGTCAACAAAATGCGCGGCGATTAACAACTGAAGCAAGGGAAAAGTTACTCAGGGCGGCTCTAGGATTAACTAGAGATGAAGCAGAGAAAGTATATCGTAAAGCTCAAGTAACAACGAAGCGTTTAACCGAACAAGAAGTAGATATAGTATTATCTGAGAAGAAACAGCTAATCCGACGCAATGGTATATTAGATTACATTGAAGAGGATGAAACCATTGATGCTGTTGGAGGCTTGGAAGAGTTGAAGAAGTGGCTAACACAGCGCTCTGATGCCTTCACGGAGAAAGCAAGAGAGTATGGCTTGCCGCAACCGAAAGGAATGTTGATTTTGGGAGTTCCGGGCTGTGGAAAGTCTTTGATAGCAAAAACTACTTCTAGACTATGGGGATTACCGCTGTTACGGTTGGACATGGGGCGAGTATATGATGGCTCAATGGTAGGACGAAGTGAAGCCAATTTGCGGAATGCTCTTAAAACAGCAGAATCTATTTCCCCAGCAATATTATTTATAGACGAACTGGATAAATCATTCGCTGGTAGCTCCGGCTCTGGTGATTCTGATGGAGGTACTTCCAGTCGAATATTTGGATCTTTCCTAACTTGGATGCAAGAGAAAAAGTCCCCCGTGTTTGTGATGGCAACTGCCAACCGGGTTGAACGCTTGCCAGGAGAGTTTTTAAGGAAAGGTCGATTTGATGAAATTTTCTTTGTGGATCTGCCTACATCTCAGGAAAGGCAAGATATTTATACGATCCACTTGAATAAGCGCCGTAAAGACATCTCCAGATTTGATCTGGAACAACTTTCAAAGATGTCTGATGGTTTTTCTGGGGCGGAAATTGAACAAGCGATTGTAGCAGCAATGTACGAAGCTTTTGCTCAAGAGCGCGAGTTCACCCAGTTAGATATTATTGCTGCACTCAAAGCGACGTTACCGTTGTCTCGAACGATGCAAGAGCAGGTAACCGCGCTTCGAGACTGGGCGAGACAGCGAGCGCGTCCAGCCGCAGCCTCCGTCGCTGAATATCAGCGGATGGAGTTTTAAAAAGCTTTCTCCTGTGAATGCAGGAGCAAAGACTAGCAAACCCAAAGCTAGTAAATAAAAAAACCGCGTAATTATAAACGCGGCTTAGCCAAAAAAAACCGTTGTCTTAATCTCAATCTTCTTTTTGGAGGAAACCCAAATGTCTCATTTTAGTACTCTACGTACCAAAATCACCGACGCTGAAATTCTCAAAGCTTCTTTAAGCGATTTAGGTATTACCGTTAAGTCTGAAGCTGATGTTCGTGGTTATAACGGTCAGCGCGTTCGTTCTGACATCGTTGCAGTTTTAGAAGGCGAATATGATTTAGGTTGGTCTCGCAACAGCGATGGTTCCTTCGACTTGATTGCCGATTTATGGGGTGTTGCTAAGAAGCACAACCAGACCGAGTTAATCAACTCCATCAACCAAAAGTATGCTGTTAACAAGACTTTGACTGAAGTTAAGCAGCGCGGTTTGCAAAATGCCAATGTTAAGTTGGTATTGCAATAGAATTTTTTCTGCGCGTTCCCAAAACTGCATGGGTTAACATGAATAACTAGCGGTTAACCCGCTTTCTTCGGGATTGGGACTTACCCAGTCCCTTTTGCTTTAACAACTTTCAATTTAGCATCTTTTGATGGTAAATTCAGTTGTCTGTAATTCAAATATGGAAAGCTGGATTTATTAACTAGATAAACCCAGCTTTTTTGGTTTGTTTGGCTAAGATCTTGTCGGTGGGTTTGCCTGCTCCATGTCCCGTAGCAAGAAGGCGAGGAGAAACGCCTACGCCTGCTCTGGAATACGCGCGATTACTTTGATCTCGAAGTCAAAGCCCGAAAGCCAGGTTACGCCCAGAGCCGTCCAGGCGGGATAGGGAGGCTCGCTGAAAACGCGGCTCTTGACGGCCATGATGGTCTCGAACTGGTTATCGGGATCCGTATGGAAGGTCGTCACATCGACGATATCGTCAAAGCCACAGCCACCCGCTTCGAGCGTGGCCTTCAAACTGTCGAAGGCGAGTTGAACCTGCCGTTCAAAATCCGGCTCCGGGGTGCCATCGGGACGGCTGCCGACCTGCCCGGAGACAAAAAGGAGATCGCCGGAGCGGATCGCCGCTGAATAGCCATGAGTCTCGTAGAGCGAGTGCCGATTGGCTGGAAATACTGCGTCACGTTTAGACATTGTATGCATCCTTTTTGATAATTTTAGGTGAAAATTGTGCCGGATGTTCAAGTTTGTACTTATCGCGGAGACCTCACATCCAGCCCCGTCCAGTGCGCGGCAAAAGCCCACATATCCGCCGTTTCCTCGACGATCTTGTCGGTAGGTTTGCCTGCCCCATGTCCCGCCCGCGTCTCAATGCGGACAAGGTGTGGCTTGTCGCCGATATCTGCTGCCTGGAGTGCGGCGACATATTTGAAAGTGTGTCCTGGCACCACGCGATCGTCCGTGTCGGCGGTGGTGGCGAGAATCGCGGGATAGGTCTTGCCGGACTGGATGTTGTGATAAGGCGAGTATTTTAAGAGGTTACGGAAATCCGCTTCCCGTGACGGAGAACCATATTCGTCTAACCATAATTTCCCACCTGTGAACTGGTCGAAGCGAAGCATATCCATCACACCAACCTGGGGTAACGCAGCGGCGAACAGATCCGGTCGCTGATTGACCACTGCACCAACCAAGAGTCCGCCATTCGATCCGCCCTGAATCGCCAAGCCGTCTTTTGGCGTGATTCCCTGTGCCTTGAGATACTCGCCCGCCGCGATGAAATCGTCGAAGACGTTTTGCTTGTTTTGACGACGACCTGCTTCGTGCCATGCCTTGCCATATTCGGAGCCACCGCGAATGTTGGCGATCGCGTACACACCACCCTGTTCGACCCACCCCAGCGGCGCGGGCAAGAATTCGGGAAGCATGGGGATACCATAGCCGCCATAGGCATAGAGTAGGGTTGGTGCGGCTACGGTCACATCCTTACGCCGAACAATAAACATCGGGATACGGGTGCCATCCTTGGACTTGTAGAACCGCTGTTCGACCGCGATCTGGTTGAGATTGATCGCCACTTTAGGTTGTGCCCACACCCGCAACCTGTTGCTGGCGACATCGTATCGATAGATGATGCTTGGAGTGTTGTAGCTGGTGAAGACGAAGAAAGTTTCCTGGTCGTCCGGGTCGCTCTTAAAACCGCCAGCGGTGCCGATACCCGGCAGCTTCACCACACCATCAGCCTTGCCATCGGGCGTGTAGCGTCGAATTTCCGTCTTCACGTCAACACGAGAGGCGACTAGCAACCGTCCGCCGACCAGCGACGCATTACCCATAATCGAATCCTGCTCTGGCACCACATCCGCGATCGCTGGGTCGGCAGCGGCGATGTCCATTGTCACCACCTTGGAGCGTGACGCATCCTGAGTGGTTTTGAGGAAAAACTTCGTCCCCACATTGCCAACGACGCTCCATTGATCGTTGAGAGTATCGACTAACTTGCGAGGTTTCCAGTCAGCATTCTGGAGATCTATCACAGTTAGCTTATTGCCGATCGCAACGGGTGTGGAATAGATCGTGAGATAGCGCCCGTCTGCGGTGATATCAACGGTATGCACTAGGGTTGGCTGATCTGGAGTGGCATACACCAGCCGATCCTGCGTCTGGGGTGTGCCGAGCGCATGAAAATAGACGACATGGTTGGCTACGCCCGCCTGGAACGTTTCGCCCTGCTTCGGTTCAGGGTAACGGCTATAGAAAAAGCCAGATCCGTCCTTGATCCAGGCGATGTTGGTGAACCTTGCCCATTTCACCTCATCCTCCAGCACCTTGCCCGTGTCCACGTCCAGCACCCGAATCGTGCGCCAGTCGCTGCCGCCATCCTGCACCGCATAAGCCACA
This sequence comes from Richelia sp. SL_2_1, assembly GCA_012033205.1. Taxonomy (GTDB): domain Bacteria; phylum Cyanobacteriota; class Cyanobacteriia; order Cyanobacteriales; family Nostocaceae; genus Rivularia. Next base: position 22,676 of record JAAUSO010000048.1, read on the forward strand.
CGCTTGCCATCGTCGGATGCTGACCATTCAGCCAGTGCAGTCGCTCCGTCTTTTGACCAGCGATTCGGATCGATCAGCACACGCCCTGCACCGTCTACGCTGTCGCGGACATGGAGAACTGGTTGGTTCTGAAGTCCAGAATTATAAAGGTAGAAATACCGTCCCCCCTGTTTGACCGGAATCGAAAATTGCTCAAAGTTGTACAACTGCTTGAGTCGATCCTTGAAAATATCTCGACTCGGCAGCGTATTGAGATAAGCGTTGGTAACTTTGTTCTGCGATTCGACCCAATTAGCGACTTCCTTGTCGTTGCGAACATCATTTTCCAACCAACGATAGGGGTCAGCAATCGTCTGCCCGAAACGTTCCTCAACGACATCGACTCGCTTGGTTTCAGGATAGGTGATTGTAGGCATCATTGTTGTGGACTCCGATCTGGCGGAGGCGAAATGGGTGGTAAACAGCAGCGCAAGCGTAAAAAGGGCTACGCGGCGTAGCGGTATCTTTGGAATTTTTTTTGCGAATGACATTGCTTTCTCCTTTGTCGTCTGAAATGGTTTGACTACATTTTTGTGGCAGCTTCTAGGGAAGAATGCCGTCCTTTTGTAATTGCTTCTGGAGTGTTTTCGGCAGGCTTTTAATATTACAAAGTTTGGCAGAATCGCCGTCATAGCGCCAGGATTGAATCTCGCTGGAGCGATCAAACTCGACATTGATCTCGCAGAAATCACGATCAACAATCGTGTTACCCCCGGTAATCAACGTAGTTTTCTCGCCTCGACGGTTCCGAAATTCATTGACATTGATTGGCTGCTTAAACGCCTGTTCTCGATCCGTTCTGTAAGAATAGATTGTGTTCCCATTGGGTAACGTGAGTGTCGTCGTGGGTGCGCCATATTTGCGAACAAACTCATTAATATCCCGACCAATCCAACTGTTCATCGTGCTATTCAATCGCTCTTTCGATTTGCTATCATCGCACCCAAACAAGCTCACACTCGCTAAAATTAGCAGCACCGGAATCCAAGTTTTCATATTCATCCCTCTGTGTTGAAAAGTTCTAATGTATTGACCTTTGAAAGCCATGAGGCTGAAATCCTCTCTGCTTCCCTCAGCATTAATCTCGTGTTGATCTGGAGTGTACTAAGTTCTAATGCTTGATTTCTTCGAGATTCTTATGGTGGAGAGCGAGTTCGTTTCGGCATCGTCCGATTGAAACATTAACGTTCAGAATTCACTCGCCACGTAATCACAATGAGTTCTGTATTTATTAAGACAACTAATAGCCATGAAAACGCTCCTAAAATGGCTTCCATCGTCCAGTTCTGACTCTGAACCTCCCAGATCATCGAAGTAATAATGAATCCAATCACCAACCAGGGTACGATGACCGCTGAATTCCGTTCGCGATAGAAGCGGATCGTCTCCTCCCGCCAAAATGGGAAGGTACTGAGGATAGAAACAATGTAGGACATTCCTGCACTGACGAACAAGCTTGTTTGAAGTCTCGAAGGCAGGTTTGGGTATCCAAGCGCGATCGCCGTCAGACAAACTCCGAGCGCCAGATATAGGAAAGTAAACAAGGTAAATCGTTTCATTTTTTTCTCTTTCTAATAAAGTTTATTCTCTGTACCAAACACGCACACATTGAAAGCAATTGATTGCAAGACCCTGACTGATCATCACTGGGTAGAAAGCATTACTGGTCTTCACTCCGTAGTCACCATCACCAGTGCCTTTAATCCGATCGGGTAAAACAACAGTTTCAACATTGATCACCTGTATCGTTGTACTTGCAATCCACTGATTGACTTCACTCACAACCTCAGAGAAGAGTTCATACTCGGAAGGGCCGCCGAAGGGACCCCGTTTAGTAATCCGAGGCGCAAAATCTTTGTACTGAATCATTTGATTTACCACCTTAAAACTGTAGAGTTGAGCATCAATTCAAGTAGTAGGCATTGCCCACCATCTTTAAAACCTACGACTTACGCACTAACTACGTATTTCCGTCATTGCGACGTAAGGAAGCAATCCCAAAACCTTGATTTTCTGACAGATTGCGTAAGTCCTAAAACCTTTCACGGTAAAGCTTTGTGGGCAGTGCTAGCCCTACGAGAACTATTCCAAAACTTAAGCCAACCTTGCCAGCAAAAGTCTAAGAGCAAAGGAAAAGGCATGAACGCTGACATGGGATAACATCGCAGCTTCTAGCGAATATTGCCAAAAGAGCCAGCCAAATGCAATCCCCACAATCCCATTCAGTAACAACGCCCGAATAATCACAACCGGAGTGAGGGGAACGATCGCGGCAGTCGCTGGCAGGTGTAGTAGTCCAAATACCAACGCGGCTAGAACGATCGCACCCTGGTAAATCCACTGACTTGGCAACGTAACGCCTTGTTTTAGCCCTTTCCACGCGATCCAAACCAGCAGCGACATTAAACCCCAGCGCATCAAAATTTCCTCAGTGATGCCGCCATAGAACATTGCTGTGAGCAAATTCAACCAGCTTGGCTCTGTATTATTGGCGGCCTGTAGCGCTTCAGGTAGAACAGGTTGCATCAACTGATCAAACAACAAGATAATGATCGCCGCCGCTGCACCTACACCTAAGCTCCACTTCATCTCAACGGCAAAAGATGGAGACTTAGCGGTGTGAAACACCCAACGATCAATCAAATGGGAGCTTAATCCGACACGATAGGCGCAACCAATTCCGATCAAAATGCTGATTGCCAGTAGAATTGAATACTGTAATCCTTGCAGAAGCATTAAAATCGACAATGGAGGAACCTTTTCGAGCATTTCTGGAGACAGTTTTGCTAACTGTTGCTCGACTAAAGGAATAGACGTGATCGTGAACATCACAATTCCCACACTGCCCAATACAAATAAAATCGCGAATTGTTTCAGAATTGCCATTGGTTTAATCTCCAGATGATCCGTCCTATTAGCTAATGCCAGCAACTACCATCGTCGGAATAGTACATTTGCTTGTAGTTTTACGAACTGACAAGATCACCGATGACCTTCCGACGGCTCCAGGGAAGGGCTTGGGGACTTATGCTTGAACACACCGTAGGCGATCGCCAGAAACACAGGGATTGCAACCAGCACCGATAGCGCCCCGTAGGTCGCGTGGTATTCGCTGATTGTGAACAGAGCTGGTGTGGTCACGGCACTTCCTGTGATGTTGATCAGGAGTATGGCGCCGATGTTGTTCGCGAAGTGCACGCCGATGGCGAGTTCAGTGGTGCCGTCAATCAGCGAGACTACAGTCCACGCCAGACCCGGAGCGAGGAAGTAGACACAGAACACCGTCAGCCAACCGCCTGCGATCGCTTCCGGGTTTCCGAGGTGCGGCAGCGTGAATATCACAGCCGACACGATCGCCAGAAAGACGCGGTTGGCCCAGATGAGGCTTGCGCCCTGCACGACGTATCCACGGAAGAAAAGCTCCTCGGTAGTGGTCTGGATTGCGGTAAGAACCAGCGCGATCGGCACGAAGCGCACAAACGCCATGAGGTCGGAATTGAAGGAAAAGCTGTCAGGGTAGAAGAGGTACTGTCCTAGCCCACCGATCAGGCAAAATGGCACGAACCACGCCACAAACCCATGACCAACGCGATGCCAGCTTATCTTCTTCCGCGCCGTGATCAGCGTCAGGGGATGACGGCGGTGGATAAGGGTAACGGCGATGAGAGTCCCGCCGAGAAAAAATGGGAAACCTGCCATAACAAACAGGAACTTCCCGAAAGGACTAAGTACGGAGTAATCCGGCTGGCCGCTGAGTGCGAACGCGACTAGCACGCTGGCACCAGTCCCGACCACCAGCCACGCAAAGAGGATGACCACCAGTCCCAGAACATACCGCCACCCCCGATATTTACCCCACCGGGCAGCCTCCACGTAAGTTGAGTCTTTCGCTTCCGTTCCGATTCCCAGATGTCCTTTGATTGCTTTGATCTTCATCTTTGTCTCCTTTACTCGTGCGTATATGTAGTACTTGGATCGGGTTGCTAGTTGCCGTTGCGATTGTTTTCAGGGTTCGACGGGGTTGCCGACGGCTCCACCTGTAGCTACGCGCACGGCGTGAGCCATGTGCTTGAGCGGGTTGCCGATAGAGGTGCGATCAGCTCCCGCCATCAGGGCGGCACTGACATCTTCACTAATGACGCGCAAGACTGCGGTGGCAGCCGCCGCGTGCAGACGCACCTGGATATCATCAGCCGGGCGGCGCAAACGATCCGCGATGATCTCGACCAGATCGCGCTCTATTCGATCGTGAGCCATTAGCCAAGCCGTCCGCAGATCCGGCTCTTTTTCAGCTAGGACGGTCATCTTGATCACGGCATCGTCGTAGGACTGCTGATCGGGATCTTTGGAGCGATTCGTCGCCCACTCGACGAGGTGATCTTCGAGGGAAACCTCCCGAGGCCAACGGCGCAACACCGCCACACACTCCTCTGCATCCTGCGCTAAGACTGGCTCGACACAGCTCTCCTTGTTACGAAAGTACCGCCAGAGGGTACGTACCGAAATGCCTACTGCGTCTGCAATCTGCTCGCCGGTTGTAGCAGTGACACCTTGCTCCCAGAACAAGCGCGCTGCTTCACGGGAGATTTCCAAACGCATCCGCTCGCGCCGCTGCTCACCCATCCTTTCCTAACTCTTGATCGCTTGTTGTTATACCAGTTACGGTGATACTCCACACAGTGAGCATTTTTTCCATTGATTGGCATCAGGTTCTATTTTTTGTCACTAAATGTCATTATGACACTAAGTGACATATTTTGACAAGGGGATGCTGCACAATAGTTGCTTTTGCTGCACCGCAGCAAGCTAATGTATAAAAAGAAATTTTGGTCGCTCAGGTTAAGACACTGAACTTCTACGACGTGGACGACAAAAAACAAACAAGAATAAGGTTTCTACAGCCGTTGAACCGTTCGTAAATTGGTAAAGGTATTGGTTAATAGCTCGGAGTTTGATAAATAATTATGATGGTAAACATCACGGACGCAAGGGAAGAGTCAATATGCTTCTGAGATTTTTTGTGTAAGTCCTGATTTATATGAGATGCTGATTAATTAATGCTGAAATTTTTTATTAAGCTAAATTTATTTGATGTCTGTTGTTTCTTCTGTGTGCGTCACCGTTCCCGCAACAACTGCGAATTTAGGTCCCGGTTTTGATTGTATTGGTGCAGCTTTAACGCTTTATAACGAATTCAAGTTGACTCGGCAAGAAGTCGAGCAAAATCAAAGGCTACTTATTGAGGTTACTGGTACAGAAGCTGCACGAGTCACAACCGATGAAAGTAATCTTGTATATCAAGCATTTATAAAATTTTATCAACACATAAATCAAACACCACCCCCAGTAAAAATTGAGATTAACCTGGGAGTCCCATTAGCAAGAGGTTTGGGTAGTTCCGCAACCGCTATTGTTGGTGGATTAATCGGTGCAAATCTATTAGCAGGTGAAATTTTAACTCAACAGCAGGTAATGGAATTAGCGATCGCCATCGAAGGACACCCGGATAATGTGGTACCAGCTTTTCTAGGTGGATGTCGTTTGACTGCAACAAGCAATAGAGGATGGGAAATTTGTGATATTCCTTGGTGTAAGGATATTGTCCCAGTAGTTGCAATTCCAGATTTTGAGCTTTCAACAAGTGAAGCACGAAAAGTATTACCAACTCAGGTAAGTCGTGGAGATGCGATTTTTAATACGGCACATTTGGGGTTACTCTTGCGGGGATTAGAAACTGGAAATAAAAATTGGTTGCAAGGTGCTTTGCAAGATAAATTACATCAACCTTACAGAAAATCACTGATTCAAGGCTACGATGATATTCATGCCGCCGCTTTATCTGCCGGTGCTTATGGCATGGTTATTAGTGGAGCCGGTCCGACACTATTGGCATTAAGTGATACGAATAATTCTGCTGATGTAGCGGCAGCTATGGCTTCTGAGTGGCACAATCAAGGTATTATTGCACAAGTGCAAGCTCTGCAACTTGATACCAAAGGAGCAACAAGTGTTATTCAAGGATAAAGAATAATTATGGAGGATATGCAGGCAGAAATTGCAGCTATTCGCGCTCAGATTAATCAATTGCGTCGAGAAGGTGCTGCTCTTGCTGTAAATATCAAACCGTCTGAAGATAATTCACCGCAAGCAATAGCCGAAGTCTACCGTCGTCAAGCCAGGGAAAATCCTCAATTGTTTGCTGAGCTTAAGGGTATAGATGAGGCGATTGTAGCTTTAGAAGCTCAATTAACAGATTATCTTGCTCAATCAAAATCTCGTCGCGGATACATCACCCGTCTTCCTCAACAGAAAGAAGAATTGGAAAAAGCTAGAACCAAAGCTAAAGCTCATGCAGAACGAATTAATCAACTAGCAGCAGAACTTGCAACCGAAGTCAATAGTCTCAAAGCTTGTGCCGACATTTTAACTCCGCTTTACTGGCGAATATATTACAAACCTTTCATTACTGGATTTAAAACCGTTTCTGTTCCTTATGTTCGTTGCGATGGGGATGTTTGGAATATTGTTAACCGCATCGTTTGATTGAGTCAGCAATCTTCAGAAGTCGGGTTTTTTATGTAATTAGCACCTGTGTTATGAATACTTATTCTAAAAACCCGACTTCTCAACCGCGTTATCCTGTATAGGGCTGTTTTGAGTTAACAACTTGAAAATTTGGTTAAAATTTGATTAATTTTTAACTTTCTTCAAATAGACTTTATGTTACAAATTGCAACGATAGCTTGAGCTGCCGTTGCAATTTTTCTTAACAAAAGTTTATGAATTCCATGAAAATACCCGAAATCTTGAGTATTTATTCCTAAAAAAAGCCAATTTTTTAATTTTATAGGGGTAAATTCTGTTTACAAAAATATAAAATGCTTAATATAATGTAAACAAATGCGAAAATTAAACTGATTGTCAGTGATGAACGAATTTCCTTGGTTGACTTCTATAATTCTGTTGCCCCTAATGGCAGCGGTTTTTATTCCTCTGATTCCTGATAAAGAAGGTAAAACCGTTCGTTGGTATGGTTTGGGTATTGCGATTGCGGACTTTACATTAATGATTTATGCCTTTTGGCATAGTTACGATTTTCAAAACGCATCATTCCAGTTAATTGAAAAATATGCTTGGGTACCCCAGTTGGGTTTAAATTGGTCAGTAGCAGTTGACGGTTTGTCAATGCCTTTGATCTTATTAACAGGTTTAATTAATACTTTGGCGATTTTCGCGGCTTGGAGAGTGACAAACAAGCCGCGTTTGTTTTATGGTTTGATGCTGGTGATGTACAGCGCTCAACTTGGTGTATTCCTAGCTCAAGATTTATTAATGTTCTTCTTGATGTGGGAAATTGAGTTGGTGCCGGTGTACCTGTTAATTTCGATTTGGGGAGGGCCAAAACGTCGCTATGCGGCAACTAAATTTATTATTTATACTGCGTTTGCTTCAATATTTATTTTAGTAGCAGCTTTTGGGATGGCATTTTCTGGAGATACCGTGACTTTCGACATGGCATCCTTGGGAATGAAAGAGTATCCCAAAACCCTGGAAATGCTTGCTTATACAGGTTTCTTAATTGCTTTCGGTGTAAAACTACCGATTTTCCCTCTTCATACTTGGTTGCCGGATGCTCACGGTGAAGCTTCTGCACCAGGTTCGATGATTTTGGCTGGTGTGTTGTTAAAGATGGGTGGTTATGGGTTAATTCGCATCAATATGGAAATGTTACCCAACGCTCACGTTTATTTTGCTCCCGTATTAGCAGTTTTAGGTGTAGTTAACATTATTTACGGTGCTTGTTGTGCCTTTGCACAAACCAATTTGAAGCGACGTTTGGCTTACTCTTCAATCGCTCACATGGGTGTTGTGTTAATTGGCATCGCTTCCTACACGGAAATTGGTATTAGCGGTGCTGTACTGCAAATGATTTCCCATGGTTTAATAGCAGGAGCATTATTCTTTCTTTCCGGTGTCACTTACGAACGCAGCCACACCTTGATGATGGATAAAATGGGTGGAATGGCGAAAATAATGCCCAAAACCTTTGCTTTATACACCGCTGGTGCAATGGCTTCTCTAGCATTACCAGGAATGAGTGGTTTTGTTGGCGAATTAATGGTATTCCTGGGTATTACCAGCAGCGATGTCTACAGTTCCAGCTTCAAGGTTGTAGTTGTGTTATTGAGTGCTGTAGGCGTAATTTTGACTCCGATTTATTTACTATCTCTACTCAAACAAGTATTTTACGGCAAGCAAAATGAAGAATTACATCTGGATGCAATAGTCTCCGATGTAAAACCCCGCGAACTTTTTATTACTGCTTGTTTGTTACTACCAATTATCGGTATCGGTTTGTATCCTAAATTGGCGACACAGACTTATGATGTGAAGACTCAAGAAGTAGCGGCTCGTGTACGTGAAGCGTTACCAGTCGTTGCATCCGAACAACCATCAAGTCTATATTCTCAAACTTTTATCTCACCAACATTGGCAGATTCAAAAGTTGCAAGTTTGATTAATATTGCTGAGTAGTAAATTAGAAATTATCAAATTCTGGGCTGGTGCTATCAAATTATTCTAGGAAGATTGAGTGGGGGTGATAATTGTATCATCCCCATTAATTTTGAATTTTAATTACTAACTCTTAACTCTTAACTCCTAACTCTTATATACTTGAACTCAAACCAACTCTCCAAGTCAAACCAGGGCTATAAATTCGATTAACTCTTTCGTATTGTTCACCTAACAAATTTTCCAAGTAAAATGTTACTCCTAAATTTTGATTAATAGGTACGCGAGCGCTAAAGTCTAAATTGAAATAAGATGGTGAAAAATCTGTATTTTTATCACCAGGAGCGGTAAATAAAGCCCGACGAGCGCCACTATAATAAGTACCATATAAATTAGCTTGCCATCCATCTTTTCCATAACCAATTCCTGCTTGTAAATTCGAGTAAGGAATTAAACCTAATTGTAATCCTGTTTCTGCTCCAGTTTTGATTTTGGCATCTGTGTAAGTGTAGTTGAAAAATGTTGACCAGTTAGGTGTCACATTCCATTTTAATGCAGCTTCAAACCCATTAGTATCAACTAATCCGACATTTTGCCATTGACCTTGAATTATACCTAAACGGTCATTTAAACTACTACCAAAATAAGTAAATTGACCAGTTAAATTTGATGATAGATTCACATCAACTCCCGCAGTCCAATTAGAACCAGTTTCTGGTATTAAATCACTATTTGGCAGCCATCCATGTACGGTATCATAAAGATATTTTTGGTCTAAACCAGGATTTCGCCGTACAGAAGACAAACTTCCACGCACTGCAAGATTTGGTGATATTCCATAACGAAAACCTAAACTCGGATTAAAGTAATTTCCATACTCGGAATCAAAGTTTTGTCTTAATCCTAAATCAACTTGAAATGCATCGTTAATCTTAACAGTATTGACAGCAAATAAAGCTGTATTCAACAAACTTTGATTTTCTGATTCGTTCAAACTAATTCTATCTGGACGAGTGCTATCTGTAATTCCATCTAAGTTGAGATTGTTGACATCCAAACCCCAACGAAGTTGATATTTAGGAGAGATTTTCCATTCATGATCTAATCTCCCAGTAAATTGTTTTGTATCTAAAGTTCCAGTACGATAAAATTCTGTATTTTGAAAAACTGTGGGACCGTATGTATTAAAATAATCTTGGTTAAATCCTAATGTCGTTGTGAGTTGAGAATTATCGGCAAGTTGGGATTTCCAAGCTAAACCAATGTTTAACCCATCATGGTCTAATCGATCTCTTTGTAAGGGAAAACCAAAGTAAATTAAACCACGCCGACTACTGAGTGTTTTCACATCTAAACTCAGAGTGTTTTTCTCATTTAAATCAACTGCAATATTCCCAAAGTAAGCACTAGTAGCAGTATCAGCATTAAATAAATTACCATCCGCATCGCGGTTAGCTGCACCTACAGGAACTTGATATTTATTATCGATAAAAAAGCGTTCAAAACTTAAGTTATAACGTACATTTTCAGTTCCACCACTAAAACTTGATTGTTGATTATTTGAATTCAAAGAACCAAATTCGGCAGTAGCATTTAGTTTTGGTTTACCACTACCTTGTTTGGTGATAATATTAATAACTCCACCCACTGCGGAAGAACCATACAAACTGCTTGCTGCACCACTATATAACTCTATTCGATCAATTGCTTCAACAGGAATGCTATTTAAATCTGTCGCACCATGATAAGTATTAATATTAGTATTAATTTGTCTGCCATTAATCAGAATTACCGACTGATTAATTGACGCTCCACGATAATAAGTTCCTGTATGAATATCTGCTCCATGCCCAACATCATTAATGACAAATCCCGGCATTCTTTTGAGAACATCTGCTACACTCGATGCACCTTGTTTTTCAATTTCTTCCTGATCAATTACATGAGTTGGTGTTGATTTTGGTAAAGTATTTCTCTCTCCAATCACATCTAATATAATATCATAATCATCTGTTTCTTTTGGTTCTTCACTATTATTTTGAGATATTTTGCTGGAATTACTCCTATCCCGATCTAAAAGTGTCCATATCTCCTTATCTCTTTCCTCTCTCTTGAAAAGTTGCTCATGGGGGGAGACCCCCAAGACCGCACTTTTCGCTGTGTTCTCCGCGTCTCTGCGGTTTTTTTTCGGTAATCTTCTAGCGAGGAGAGAGTAACTAATTCATTGATGTTATGTCCTTGATTTTCTCTTGATTGAATTAAGAAACTGGCATCAGTTACTGGTAAATTGAATTCGCTGAGGTTCGGGATATTTAATTGAGTTTGAGAACTATTTTTAATTTTATCTGTTAATTCTGTTTGATTTTGTTGATTATCAATTGCAAGTGATGGAAAAGCAACAAACAGACTGATAAAAGCCATTGAAAAGAAGCATAAGTGATTTTTCATAGCATTTAAATGCGATTTTTTACTATTAATTAGTGCTGAGTTTAGTATTATGATTATTTTGCGATAGGCGTTAACGCCGACGCTTTAGGTATCGCGGATCTTGCATCAGAAACTTACACAAATCGTCTTTTTAAATCTATTTATAGCATCGTAATTAGAGAGATTTAAAACTTGAAAATTTGGAGTTTTTCTAATAATATAAATTTTCGACAAACGCTAAATAGTTTCCATAATCAACATAATATAAATCATAGTAAAACAAGTAGAGGAAACAAAATTATTTCACCTACTTTCAAGAAATGTTCTCTTGCGATTGATTGATTGATTTTAAAAGTTATAAAACTTCGTTATTTGAACTTTTTTAACTTGTTGAATACACAGAAGATTACTGCTATTTATAATCAATTGTCAACTAATTTTTAACAAGTTTAGTATTTTTTTATCTTTGACAAGTTGTCTTAGTTAGTGTGAAGCGAGTTTGATAAATATAATCCCACAATTAGAAGTCGGGTTTTGATAAAGATTGTCTTGTATTACAGATACTCATGCTAAAACCCGACTTCTTTGGGACTCCAGAAGTCGGGTTTTGATAAAGATTGTCTGTTAGCATTGAAATTTATCCTAAAAACCCGACTTCTGTGCGACTCATAACTCCTAACTCATAACTATTGACTTTTTTACCATAGAAAAAAACCCGGCGTTAGAAATCAGCCGAGTTTTTACTTAACGTTAAAGTTATGCTTTAAACAGATGTATCAGTCTTTGCCAAATTCCTCCAATAGTTTCTTCTTGTAAGTAACTGCGGCAACGGTAACAGTCTGACCTTTGATACGATAGATAATTCTATACATATAGGCAAACTGTTGTCTGATGCTATCGTCATCAAATTCCGGCACCATTTCACCAGAAGTAGGACAATGATTCAAACTGCGAGTAACATCAAGTATTTTCTTAACGACTGCGGCAGTATAGGAAGCAGAATCACGAGAGATATATACGGCAATTGCTTCTACATCATCTAAAGCTTTAGGTGACCATACTACTTGATAAGCCATTTGCTTAAACGTTCTTTGGCCTCATTGTGTGTCCTTGTTCCTCTAGTATCCGCTACTTCTAGGCTACGTCGCACTTTTTCGCTGACATAGAGATGATATTGAATATCTTCAACAGAACAATCATCCGGTAACTGTCTCAAAATAGATTGGATGCTTTCCTTGGGAGTACTCATAATGTTATTTTTTGGTTATTTATATAAATTCGGTAATAGTAAATGGGCATATGCCCATCTCTATTGTCTACTAAAAGTTGCTGTAATTGGTAATTGCATTCTTGATATTATCAATTACTTCGGATACAGGCATGATTCCCAAATCTCCAGAAGCACGGGTACGAATACTTAAAGTATTTGATTCTACTTCTTTTTGCCCGACTACAGCCATTACCGGAATTTTTTGTTTTTCGGCATTACGAATTAGTTTACCAAGTCTGTCGCCACTGGTGTCTACTTCGGCACGAATACTTAACATTCTCATTTGAGCGGCAACATCTTGAGTAAAATCTAATTGCGCTTCTGCAACTGGTAATAATCTTATTTGTACTGGTGCTAACCACAAGGGAAAATCACCTGCATATTCTTCAATTAAAATACCAATTAACCGCTCTAAAGAACCAAAAGGAGCGCGATGAATCATCACCGGACGTTGACGAGTACCGTCTTCAGCAACATAATTTAAATCAAACCGTTCGGGTAAGTTATAATCTACCTGTACTGTTCCTAACTGCCATTCTCTTTCTAAAGCATCACTAACAATAAAATCCAGTTTGGGACCGTAAAAAGCAGCTTCCCCTATACCTTCAAAGTGAGCCATTCCCAACTTTTCTACAGCGCGACGAATCGCACTTTGAGCTTTTTCCCATGCGTCATCGGAACCGATATATTTTTCCTTGTTTTCCGGGTCGCGAAAACTCAATCTGGCTTTAAAATTTTTTAATTGCAGTTTATTGAATACCGATAAAATCAAATCCACAACGTTGAGGAATTCTTCATCAAGTTGTTCGGATGTAGCAAATATGTGAGCATCATCTTGAGTAAAACCTCTTACCCGCGTTAAGCCACCTAATTCCCCAGATTGTTCGTAGCGGTAAACTGTACCAAATTCAGCTAAACGTATTGGTAATTCTCGATAGGAACGCAGTTCGTTATCGTATATTTGAATATGAAACGGACAGTTCATTGCTTTAAGAACAAAACCTTCTTCTTGTGCTGCGGCTTCTTCATCTTCCGCCATCATGGGAAACAAATCTTCTTTGTATTTCTGCCAGTGTCCAGATTTTTTAAACAAATCTATTTTGCCAATATGAGGCGTTATGACTGGGGAATAACCACGTTTTACCTGTTCTTGCTGAAGAAAGTCTTGTAAAAGAGTCCGCACTAAAGTACCTTTGGGAGTCCACAAAGGTAAACCTGGTCCGACTAAATCGGAAAATATAAATAATCCTAATTCTTTTCCTAATTTACGATGGTCGCGGCGCATTGCTTCTTCTTTACGCCGCTTGTACTCGGTTAACTGTTCGGGGGTTTCCCAAGCGGTAGCGTAAATCCGCTGTAATTGTGCCTTCTTTTCATCTCCACGCCAATATGCACCAGCAACACTTTCTAATTCAATTGCTTTAGGAGTTAATTCTCCGGTATTCTCTAAATGAGGTCCAGCACATAAATCCCACCATTCATCACCCAAATGGTAGATTGTAATTGGTTCTTGTTTAATATCTTCGAGAATTTCTAATTTATAAGGTTCGTTAATTTCTTGGATGCGACGTTGGGCTTCCTCGCGACTGACTTCTTCTCTTGTAACGGGTAATTTACGATTAATGATTTTTACCATCTCTTTATAGATGGCTTTCAAATCTTTTTCGGTAAATGGTTCTGGATTATCAAAGTCATAATAGAACCCGTTTTCAATCCACGGACCGATTGTGACTTGACTTTTAGGAAACAGCTTTTGTACCGCCATTGCCATAATATGAGAAGCTGTGTGGCGAATTTTTTTTAAATTCTCAGATTCACTGGTACGTAGTAGATTGATTTTTTCAGGTTTTTCTGATTGATTTTTTTCTTCAATCGGCGATAGCGGCTGTTTAACCATTGGCGATAATTATTTTATTGTAGAACTGCATCTATATTAACGACCTTGGGGTAGAGTGCATCACTAAAACACTGGAATGCTGTTAACAGTGTTTACATAAGTAATTCAACAAAATTATTTACCGTCATTACGAGCGAAGCGAAGTAATCCCAGCCCTTGTGTTCGCGAAGCGTGTCCGAAGGACATATGCTTCGTTACGCTGAGCCGCACCTAGCGGTGAACGCTGCACTCGCAATGACATTGTGTAATTAATTATGTTTAACTACTTATTGTCTCAAAAGACAACCCATATTTAAATATTCTGTCTTTCGGATGTGTACAACTAAGAAGGTGAATATATATAATGGTAATAAAAATGTAGTCAAAATTACAGATTATTTTAAGATTCTAGCTGGATAACTGTGTCGCGTTAAATGTTAAGAATATTAAAGAACGTTAATATTAGTAATAATATTCGGATTTTTTTTCTCATTTATGCGAGACTCTAATTTACCAGAGCTTGAATTACTTCATACAGTCTTGCAGCCGTTGTTGGAAGAATTTGAGTATTGGTTTACGCGTTCAGCTTTGCTGCTGCAATCGCAAACTTTTCTAGAAACAGAGCATCTCTCATTTATAGATCCGCAGGAGCAATCTAACTTATTGAAGCGAGTAAGGCTTGCGGCTGATGAAGTACAAGCAGCTAAAATGTTGTTTGCAGCGACTGAAGGTCAGGTGGGCATTGATATGGCAACGCTTAAGCCTTGGCATCAACTAGTTACCGAATGCTGGAATATTGCAATGAGATTCCGCTCTGAGCAAGATATTTCCATAGATCAAGACCAATTATAAGGTTAATGATACTTTTTCTTAACATCTTTAATATTAATGAGGTTTAAGGAAAAATGTATTTAATGGGACATAGAACTGATTTTTGTATAGCGAATTTGTTTGATTATGTATGGACGCACTGAAGTTATACGGTCAGAAATAAGATTGTTAAAAATCTGAGTCAATGATTATTAAAAAATTTGTTGCTTTTAAAGGAAAAAGTCAATGCTACTACAACTGCTTTACATTCTTGCTTTTACTATCCTTGCTTTTATCGCTGTTGCCAACTTGATTCGCAATTTAATCATGTTTAGTTTTGGTAGAGAAGCAAATTATCCAGCGGGATTTACGAGGTCTGAATTAGAAGAAATTCGTAGAAATCAAGGAAATTATCCGTTTTCTGCATCAAGAAAACAGTTTGTACCCCACCCAGAACTATTAGATAATTCTGGCAATATTGTCAAAGAACCGCTGTTGGTAATGCGTTCGATTAATGTTGAAGATGCTCGTCAGCAGCTTGATGCTCTTTATAAATCATCCCCAGGAAGTAAAGGAGAAGCTGAGGAAGGTTAAAGGTGATAATTTGCTGTCAAAAACATTAAAGGATTTTAAACTTTTGTAGAGACGCGAAATAATGTCCTCCGCGTCTCTACATTAGGTTAATCGTTGATTCACAGTTTTATAAACTGAACTGGATTGATTTGTAACTAGGCTTCAATCACAACTCGGAGGTTTCCACGTTTTTTGGCAACACGACAAGCGGTAGTGCTACCAGAACGCTCAAATTCTAGGTCAAGAATTGTCGAGCCAACTCGCAAGTTATGAAAAGAAAGACTGTTTATTGATTCTGGTAGTGCTGGATCAATAATTCTTAAGCAATTATTAGGTGCATCTGGCACTAAATTAACCATCATTGTAGCAACTGAAAAATAGAACCAGTAGCCCAAGCTTGGGGAGTACAAGCCACTGGATACCTCACAGGAGCTTCATCACCGTTACGCTCGTAACCGCAAAATAATTCCGGTGGACGCTGATAAGGCTGCATAGAAGTCATGTCGAACAAACCTTGGAAAAGTTCCAGAGCTTGGTCAACTAACCCCAGGGAACGTAATCCCATGGCGATAATCGCATTATCGTGAGGCCATACCGAACCAATATGATAACCCATTGGGTTGTAAGCAGGGGATAAGCTACTCAAAGTGCGGATACCCCAACCATTAAACATATCAGGTGCGCGTAATCTTTCGGCAACGCTATAGGCATTCTCAGGAGTAAAAATTCCCAACTGCAAACAGTGTCCGGGATTCGAGGTAATGCTGTCTACTTGTCTGCCGTCACCATCTAAAGATAAGGCACAGAAATCTTGGTCTTCAATCCAAAAATCGCGATTAAAACGCACTTTTAAATTTCTGGCATCTTCTTGCCAGCGATCTGCTAAATCGAGCCGCTTTTTCATCCGAGCAATTTCGGCAAGACGCATTTTTGCTGAATAAACATAACCTTGGACTTCACAAAGGGTAATTGGACCGTTTGCTAATTCTCCTTTACGGTCTACAATACAGTCTCCAGAATCCTTCCAACCTTGGTTAACTAAACCGCGCTTCGATTTACGGTAGTAGCTCAGGAAGCCCGTCTCCTTGAGATTGCGGTCGATCCAATCCATTGCTGCTAAAGCATTTGACCAGAGTTGCTCTAAAGTCTCGCTATCATGAGTCCAAGCAAAGTATTCGGCATAAAGCATTAACCATAGAGGAGTCGCGTCAACTGTACCGTAATAAGGCGTATGAGGAATTTCCTGAGTGCGAGCTAACTCCCCGAAGCGCAACTCATGGAGTATTTTACCCGGTTCTTCTTCCCGCCATTCGTCGTCAACCTTACCTTGATAACGAGCGAGTAAAGTCAAAGTTTCCTTGGCGATTTCCGGATTTAACATCAAAGTTTGGTAAGCGGTAATCAATGAATCCCTACCAAACAAAGTTGAAAACCACGGTACTCCCGCAGAAACAGTCTTAGATTTACCAAAAGACTGGCGTAACAAATACATATCTTGTTCGCCGCGTTCGATAACTCGATTAAAAGTACCTTTATCCGCACGAATTTTGGTAATCTTTTGTACCCAATTTTGTTCTTCCATCATTTCGGCAGATCTAGCCTGAACCAAAGTAACGGGAGGACTAACAGTAGAAGTGGGCTGATTATTCGTAAACATATTTACCCGGTAGCCCAATTTTTGGGTTTCGTGGGTAGCTAATTCCAACTGCCAAACAGCGGTATAACCTTTAAAATAATCTGGTTGACGATGTTGGAAATGGATGCGCGATTCCATGATTAAGTTATCTAAACCTTGATAAGCAAGGGTTAAGACTTCTTCTTTTCTTGGTTTATCTTCATCTTGTACCGATACAACACCATCGTTACTGGCTTCAGTAGATTGTGCTTCTACTAAACGCAGCAACCTGCCGCGATTCTCTCTACCAAAACCTCGGACTTCAAATAAATCTACGTAATCCGCATCAAAGCTAATACTTAATTCAAAGCTGACAGTACTCGTGCTATAATTAGAAACTTCTATTTCTTCAAATAAGGCACCGTTAAGCACCAACTCCCTGCGAATACCCACTGTATCGGCTTGGAGCCGGTCTTCTATTCTAGGATTGGTACACAGCACCGAAAGCGAGAATCCTTTATCCGCTGTGCTGCTAAGCAAAACTGGCGATCGCCCTTCAATTTGTAGTTCTAAGCGACTCAAAAATCGGGTATCGCAGCAAAACATCCCCATGCTGGGATTGACATCATTGAGTGAACAGCCAGCGATGTTACCCAAAGTATCTGTGACTAAAAATAAGTCATCATCTTTTATAGTCAAAGATGCCTGTGGTCTTTCACTGAGAACGCAAGGCCATTCTGGGATGGGAATTTGGTCGGCAGGAACAAAAGTTTGTCCGTCTAGTGAAATTTTGTCCGGTGTCATCAGGGTATCCGGTGTCATTAGCAAAAATTCCGTGTACTGGTGTATAGTTTCTTTGTTAGAGATGCGTCACTCTGAAAAAAAGACGCGAATAAAACTCATTTGAGCCATTGAGCATTTTGATTGCTTGCATCAAGTTAAGTTAGGGAACACAACAAGAGCGAATATACAAAATCTTTATGAATCTGTATATATAAAAAAGTGTTGTAAATAGCAAAACTATTTTAAATAAAACCAGGTACCTATTTAATTGATTTATACTTAATTTTTGCTAGCACTCTTTGCCAGATAACTTTTATACAGCATCTAGTTCAACTGTTTTACTCTAACCGATAGAGTTTCAGCCTCTGTATAATTTATCTATTAGCTATTATCGTAAATTATTTAAACATATTATATAATTCTTATTTATGTTTATTTAGATATACGTAAAGCAAATATAATCATACTTATAAACGTTGTTTTTATCTCGAACAGAGAAAAAAATCACGCATTTTTTATGTATACCATAAAATTAATGATTAATTACAAATTATCAAAGAATGATTATTTTTAATTAGTTTATGTTGACATTGGTTGAACTATTAGCCGACTTTGCAATCAAGCTATAAGTCAATACGGTTCAGTTAAAGTCAAAAACCTTGATATATGTAGGTTGGGTTGAGGAACGTTCACCGCTAGGTGTGCCGGAGGCACAACCCAACCTACAAGGCGGTTTGTTGGGTTTCGCAGG
>JAAUSO010000221.1 GCA_012033205.1 Richelia sp. SL_2_1
ATCGTCAAATACCAGATGGTTTTGATATTAAAACGGTTTCTGTTACAAAAAAAGCGAACGGTTATTATGTAACATTAAGTCTTGATGATAAAACTGTTCCAACAATTAAACCAGATTTTAACCCTGACAATATTGTTGGTATTGATATGGGTTTGATTGACTTTTATGTTGCTTCTGATAATTCTAGAAGTCCTGCACTAAGATTGTTACGAAAAGCTGAACGTAAATTAAAATCAGCACAGCGTAAAGTATCTAGAAGAAAAAAAGGTTCTAATCGCCGTAGAAAAGCTATAAATCAATTAGGTAAACAGCATAAAAAAGTAGCAGATACTCGTAAGGATTTTCATTTTAAAGCTGCTAACAATTTATTGCTTAGATATGATGTTGTTGCAGTTGAAAAATTAAATATTAAAGGGCTTGCAAGAACAAGACTAGCTAAAAGTATTAATGATGCTGGATGGGGACAATTTTTATCAATACTTAAAAACAAAGCCGAGAATGCTGGTTTGAAAGTTATTGCTGTAAATCCAAATGGCACTAGTCAAGAATGTTCTAATTGTGGTCATAAAGTGAAAAAGCCGCTATCTCAAAGAATGCATAACTGCCCGGTATGTCATACCAGCTTATGTAGAGACTTGAACGCAGCTATTATTATCAGGAATCGTGGGAAGCACCACCTGTATAAACAAGCTCAGAAAATGTCTTCTTTGAAGAGTCTCTGAGAAGCCTATACCCTATCTGTACTCAGATGGGTGTAGGTACTTCACAAATGAAGAGTTAGTACCACCGGAGTTAGTACCACCGGAGTTAGGAGTTGGAAGCATCCCAAATTTTTAATCTAAAATCCAAAATCCCATCACTCCTAAATCCTCATTCCTCGCCCATTGCTAAACCCGCTAAATACCCTGTTGTCCAAGCACTTTGGAAGTTAAAACCGCCGGTAATACCATCGATATCAAGAATTTCTCCGGCAAAGTAAAGTCCTTTTACTAAACGGCTTTCCATTGTTTTAAAGTTGACTTCTTTAAGTTTAATTCCGCCACAGGTAACAAATTCGTCTTTAAAAACTCCTTTACCACCGATGGTGTATTGTCCTTGAGTGAGTTCCTCTACCAACTTATTTAAATCTTTTTTAAGTAATTCTGCCCAGCGAGTTTCTTTTTCTATACCGGCGCGGGATATGAGATATTGCCATAAACGATGGGGTAATTTAATTCCTCGGTGTAAGGCGATCGCCCTTTTCCCGTGTTCGCTTTTGACCTGTAATAATTCTTTTCGCAATTGTTCTTGATTGAAATTAGGTAGCCAATTAATAGATAAAGTACCTTTATAGCCGCATTCATGGAATATCTTTGCACCCCAAGCCGAAAGTTTTAGTACCGCAGGACCACTTAAACCCCAATGAGTAATTAGTAACGGTCCTAATTGTTCAAGTTGAGGTTTTCCCGGTACTGATAAACGTAGCTGTACGGAGTCAACACTCACACCAGCTAAGTCTCGTAATTCTTGATCTAAAATATTGAAGGTAAATAAAGAAGGAACTGTTGGTTCAACTTGATGACCTAGTTGTTTGGCGATTTTGTAACCTACAGGATTACTACCAGTTGCCAACAATAATTTATCGCATTGCAAAACTTCTCCAGATTTAAGTACAATTTCAAATCTAGATTTATCTTCTAATTCTTGAAATTTCACCGATACTACAGGTGAACCCGTGCGAATTTCTACCCGATAAGCACAAGCAGTTTTGATCAAGCAATCTACAATTGTTTCCGAATTATCAGTAATAGGAAACATCCGTCCATCTGCTTCAGTTTTTAGCTTTACCCCCTCACAAGTAAACCAATTTACAGTATCTTGAGCTTGAAAACGAGAAAAAGCACCCAATAAAGCTTTTGAACCTCTGGGATAATTTTGAATAAAATTTTTCGGATCGAAAAGAGCGTGAGTCACATTACAGCGTCCCCCGCCAGAAATCCGCACCTTCGTCAATAATTCGCGACTTGCTTCAAGTAAGAGAACAGAGGCATTCTCGTTAGTTTTAGCCGCTGAACAAGCCGCAAAAAACCCCGCAGCCCCACCACCTACAATTACAATTTTTAATCGTTGCAACTTCCGAACTATTTATAAACTAATTCTTATATTAAGAAAAAATCTACCATTTTTACTTGTACATCTAAAAAGTATATATAAAAAAGGCTAGCTAAAAACGCCACCAAATTTTTTGGACATAGCTCAGAATCCCAAAAGCAATTGCAGCCAAGAATAACAGTAAAATAACTCCCCCAGGCACAAAAGTCAGGATACCTAAACCCCTGAGTACCCATACTGCGATCGCAATTCCCAGAAACATCCCAAAAGCTTGGGTTAATTTTTGATTCAACTTAGATGATTGGCTCACCTCATATTCCCCTTTAATCAACAGTGTTGGTGACATTCTAGCTAAAAAGGTCTGCATGTTAAAAATTTATAACTCCTAACTCCTCATTCCTAACTTCTAACTATTTAACATCAACTCTTCACAATATTAGTGATAATATTGACATATTTTTAGGTAAATTTTGGGAATAATAGACTAAAGTCAAACCTAATTCCGGAATACTTGTATATTGGACTGGAATTAGAATATTAGAATAAGGCTCTATATAAATTAGAAAAATTAAAAATTAAAAATTATAGAGTTCCTATTCTTTGTCAAAGTGTGTGTGGAATATCGAGGAGCAAGCGAAATATTATGTCTGCGTCTTTTTTTTCAGACTTATTTACTACAGGTTCTAATATGACTTGGGGCCAGGATAAGCAAGCAGCATTATTAAACGGGGAAATTTTAGTAGAAACACGTTCCCATAATGCTTGGGGTGGCTGTGTTAGTGCCAAAATGTATTTACCATTAATACGTTCTCAAGTTTGGCAACACATAACAGATTATCCACGTTGGGTACAATACTTTCCTGATATTACCAAGAGTGAAATTATACACAAGGGCGAAGTCAAACGCCTGTATCAGGCGGCACAAAAAGCTTTTATGATGTTTACGGCGAAAGTCGATATATATTTAAATGTAGTCGAAGATTTTGGCAACAAAGTCCAGTTTAAACTTGATAAAGGTACTTTTCATGATTTCAGTGCGGATATCAAGTTGCAAGACTATGGTAACGGTACTCTGTTGACTTATTCAGTGGAAGCCACTCCCATAATTCCTATACCTTCAATGTTTATTCAACAAGCGATGAATTTTGAATTGCCTGCTAATATGCGTAAAATGCGACAAGTCCTTTGTAAGGGAATGTAAAAGCGATGTCACAGGCAAATGAAATTCTTAACTTTTGGTTTGGTAATCCGGAGGATGCGGACTACGGTAAGCCCAAAAAAATTTGGTTTGCGAAAGAACCAGAGTTTGATGAAGAACTACGAAGACGTTTTCTTACAGATTACGAAAAAGCAGCAGCAGGATACTTAGATGAATGGAAAGATTCTCCTTTAACCTGTTTGGCTTTGATTCTGCTATTAGACCAATTTCCTCGGAATATCTTTCGCGAAACTCCCCAAGCCTTTGCTACCGATTGGGAAGCACTCTCAACCGCACATCTTGCCATAGCTCAAGGTTACGACCGTCAATTATTAAACGTACAGCGTTGGTTTGTGTACTTACCTTTTGTACACAGCGAAAATATTGACCATCAGCGTCAAGCGGTGAAGTTATTCCAGAAAGTTAGTGGAGATAAAGATAGTGCAAGTGCGATTGAAAACGCAATTCGTCATCGTGCGGTAATTGAACGTTTTGGACGTTTTCCCCACCGTAATCTAATTTTGGGAAGACTTTCAACTCCGGAAGAAAAAGAGTTTTTGAAAGAACCAGGAGCGCGATTTTAATCGTAGTTTATTAAGACACAAAGACCTAATATCAAATCGATACAAGTCTTTGTGTCTAATCAAAAATTCTAGCTAATTTTTCTGATATTAATAAGTAAGAGGTATTTTAATCTTGAAATTAAATTTTGAAATTAAATCTTGAAATTTCAACTCAATATCCAAAATTACTTATTAACGTAAATTAAAAGATTTATTATCAGTTAATGCTCCCGCATTAAATAAAACCTCATCTAACTCTGATTCGGAAAATTCATAACCTAAAGTCGCAGCAAAATCAACTATCTTGGTTTTATCCCAATTCCAGACACCAAAAGTACCTTTTACAGAACACTTTTTATAGTATTGTTCGTAAACTTCTTGATTTATCATCAAATCTTTGTAGAAAGCATCAACCCGTTCTAATGACATAAAACCCGATCTCCTCATTGGTGCGAATTATTTCTTAAAAACTACATACTTAAAGTTGTAGATTTGGTTTCAGATAACTTCCTATTCATAGCTTGGGAGTAGTTATACGGATAAATTTCATAGATGTTCATGAAAAAATATTGTTCCGACACTACCACTTCCAAACAATCTATGAATCAGTCTGGAACGCAAAAAGCTAATCATATGTATTATTCTATTTACGTGTTACTAGTCACACCAGCAGGAAAATACGTATTATCAGTTACCAGTAAAGGTTAAAGGTCAAAGGTTGAAGGTTAAAGGTTGAAGATGCTTGTCTATTCATCACAAGGCTGTAGTTGGTCCCAAAAAATCCAACCTTGAGTACCATCGGAAAGTTTAATTTGGACAAAATCACCTTGAGTTTTCAGGTATAAAACTTTCTCAGCTTGATTCAATTCTTTAAATCCTTCCACTTCTCTATAAGGTTGATGGCGTAATTCTGGTAATTTTGTTAACTCCGTCGGAGCAACAATGCGACACAGTTGGGGTTGTTGTGATAGCAAATTGTTGTGTTGCGAATTGGCTTTACCTAATTGACCAGTATTGATTAATGCGAATCCTCCCACAGCAGCTAAAACAGTCGCAACACCTATAGTTTGTACCCCAATCGGTAGTACATTTTTGAATGTTGGCATTATTGAATCTGTAGTTTCTGGAGGTGAAGTTGTAGTTGGGGGTTTTTCTAAATTGCTATTGATTTTCGGAAGTCGTGCAGTTTTGGTTATCGGTTGTTGTGGTATAATTGCGAGTTTATTATGTTTGTAATCTTCAGGAATATAGTTGCTAGGAGACTGTTGGGAAGTAATTTCCTTGACTTTTAAATTCTGCTGTCCTAAACGCATTACGCTAGAGATAGAAAGTGGCATTTCTCCTGCTAAAAGTAATTGCCCATCAAGAATTGGTGGATTTTTCTGACGGAGATTTCGCAAATAAAATTTTTCTTTTTCCTGATTGAAAAATATTTCTACGTGTAACGCAGATACTGTCGGTTCTGATAAAACAATATCGCAATCTTGCGGGTCGCGACCGATACGAAATTTACCAGGAATTTTACTTAATTGATTATTGGTAATTTTATAAGTTTTAGTTTCGTTTGCTTCTTGCCATTCTAAAGTCAATTCGCACAAATTATTATGATTAGTTTGTACAGTTAAAGCTGATTCTTGCAGAATTGGTAATTCTTTTAACGCTTGTATGACTTCATCGACAGTTTGATAACGCTCTTTAAAATGGTAGCGTGTCATCTTATTTAAAACTTCACTAAAGGCTGAGTCTACTTCTCTAAGATGTTCCCAAAGTATTTCTCCGGTATTCGGATCGTCTTGAAGTTCGTAAGGATATATACCCGTTAATGCTTGAATAGCAATCATTCCCAAAGCGTAAATATCGCTACTAGGACGCGGTAAACGTCTGATTTGTTCTGAAGGCATATAGCCCCGCGTTCCCACAACTAGGGTGACATTTTGTTGTCCGGTATTGGTTGCCGTTTGGCTGCGTACTTGTTTGATTGCACCAAAATCAATTAAGACTAATTTATGATCTGAAGTACGTCTAATTAGATTATCAGGTTTAATATCACGGTGAATTACTCCTTGATTGTGAACAAATTGTAAGATAGATAATATTTCAGTCAAAATAGCTATAACTTGGCTTTGACTTAACTTTATTCCTTTGGGTAATTCCTGACTAAAAGAATGCCCTTCAATTAATTCTTGTACTAAATAAAATTGGTTATTGTCTTCAAAATAAGCTAAAAGTCTGGGTATTTGGTCATGATTTCCCAACTGTTGTAATGTATCGGCTTCTTTTTGAAACAACCTTCTAGCTGCTTCTAAAGCTGACCGTGAGGTACTAGTAGTCTTTAAATGCTTTAGAACGCATTTAGGTTTTCCGGGAAGGTGAATGTCCGAACATATATAAGTTTGTCCAAAGCCTCCTTCAGCTAATATTTGGAGAACTTTGTAACGTCCTGCTAGTAACTGACCAATCATGCTAGTACGGTTTTTAAAAAAGTAGTTTTTGCGCTTTCCCCTCTAATTTGTAACTATATCAAATATCATTTTAGATTCTATAGCCACACAAAAAATTAGGTCTTATTTTTGCAATAGAACAAATGGCTTGTGAAATGGTGATGAAATATCTATTATCAAAGGACATTTCATTCCTGATATGAAATTTTTGACTTAGTTACAAACAATTATTCAATCAATGGGGTAGTTGAAAAGTCAGCGGTATAAAGCTGACCACCTTTCGCGGTTAAATGTAGATGCAGTCTTATAGATTCAACTACTCCTATTCCCCTATAAAATTAGCTGTTAAAAAAACCTTGCTAGACGCAGCCAAAACAGCTAAATAGATATAAATAATCTGTTTAGGGCAAGAGAGTAATGTTAATGTATTTTTTGTCCTTTACTGAGTTTAACTGTAAATAATTATTCAGCATTATAATTTATTTTCCCGATAACATCTTTAATTAATTACACTCTAATTTAATGCTTTCAAAAATAAATTTAACCGAGTTAGTAAATAAATGAATAACAAATTTTCAGGTCGGTTGTTGCCACTTTGGCAGTTATTTACAAAATCGATAAATTTGCTTTAAATACCTTTGTTTTTCCATTTTGTTACATTTGTTGCAATTAGACAGTAATAAATAATTAGCACTTTACTCTCAGTAGATTTTACTTTTTTCTGTATGATTAATTTCCCTTAATAAATAACACAAGAGCAATCGAACTATTCAAGTTTTACCCTAGTATTTGGCTAGATGTCAATTTAGTTATCTAGCTAACAATTCAAAGTAACAATCTCTGTTATCTTTGTCGATAAGCAGCTTTGATTTTAGCTACATTTATTAGAAAATATAGAAAATATAAAACTCTCTTTAGGTAATTTGAGATAGTGCAGCATAAGCTTTCTTCACAACTTCTGAGGGTAAAGGTACATAACCCAATTCTGGACCAAATTTTTGCCCTTCAGTCAATCCCCATTGGATAACTTCTCTTAATGCTTTAGCTTTTTGAGAATCTTCGTAACGTTTGTAAACTAAAAGCCAACTATAAGTAATAATAGGATAGGAATCAGCAGCATCCGGGTCAGCGACAGAACCAGTTAAATCTTCTGAAAGTTTGATAGTTGCTAAGGCTTTAGCTGTACTATCATTATTTGGTTCTACAAACTGACCAGCTTTATTTTCTAAAGCCACAGTTGATAAATCTAACTGTTTAGCAAATGCATATTCAACGTAACCAATTGTTCCTTCTGCTTGTTGAATTTGGGCGCTGATTCCAGCATTATCTTTAATTGCAACACCTGTTGGCCATTTTACATTTAGTCCGGTACCAACTTCTTTTTTCCATTGGGGACTAATGGCACTTAAGTGAGTAGTAAAAGCTGCCGTAGTTCCGCTACCATCAGAACGATAAACAACTGTAATTGGTAAATCCGGTAATTTTACATCTGGATTTAATTCAACGATTTTTGAATCATTCCATTTTGTTATTTTTCCCAAAAAAATCTCCGGTAGGATTTGACGCGAAAGTTTCAAAGCGCTTTCTACTCCTGGTAAATTATAAATAACCGCAATACTACCAGCAGCAGTTGGTATCATCAGTGTTCCTTGACTAACTTGAGCAAGTTCATCTGCTGTTAAAGTTACTTCGGATGCTCCAAAATCCACTGTATTGCTAATAAATTGCTGAATACTTGCAGCGCTACCTACTGGTTGATAACTAATTTCAATATTAGGATTTTTCTGATTATATTCATTAAACCACCGTAGATATAAAAAAGTTGGGAATGTCGCACCGGCACCATACAAACTAACCCTAGAATTATTATCTGTCTGGTTGGCTTGGTTTTGGGTTGGAGACTGACAAGCTTTTATCCCCAAAGCAACAGCCACCATTGAAAAAATAAAACTTCGGCGAGAAAGATTAAATTTGGATTTCATTACAACCTCGATTATGTTTGATTGGTAATTTGGTAATATTCATTGAGGATAGTACCGACAGATTTTACTATATCTTTCATCACTTAAAATAGTTATTTTGTCGCTTGATTCAAAATTAATCTAAATATCTATTAGCATAAAAATCACGATAATATATATTAATTATTTTTCCTGTTTACAAGTAAAAAAATATCTTGATTTTTTTTTAACGATGGTATCTATAAGTAGCCAAGGAAAATTATTTATATATTTACTGCTCAGTTATACAGCCCTTCCCTATTCCCTCTTCCCTCTTCCCTATTCCCTATTCCCTCTTCCCTCTTCCATGAGATTAAATTAACTTTGGTTTAATAAAAGTTTAATCAAATGTAAAATTAAAAACTTGAAATATCCTTTATTTTATGTATAATTACCTGCTGTTCTCTGGGCAGAAAATAAGTTATGTTTATCGGTAAAATTCGTCTGGGACTTATAAAAAAATGCGTTTGAGGTTTTTTTCTCCTCGAATTTACATCGGATGCATCTTAGGGTTATGTTTAACCCTAGTGCTACACGCTTGTCAAACACCACAAACACCACCGACAGCACCTCAAACCCAGCAAAGTTCAGAGCAACCTTTACCTCCGGAAACAGCGGCAATTGTCAACAGTGCTGGACCTGGAGGTATAGTTAATCCAGAACGTGGTGATGTACGTTTAGTGGTGATTAGCGACTTGAATAGCGTTTATGGTGCCACTGATTATGATCCAGAGGTAGACAAGGGTATTGCATTATTGCCATTTTGGAAACCTGATATGGTTGTTTGTAGTGGAGATATGGTTGCTGGACAAAGACCTACTCTTTCGGAAGCACAAATCAAAGCTATGTGGGCTGCTTTTGATGACCATGTAGCAGCACCGTTACGGCGTGCTAAACTTCCCTACGGTTTCACAATTGGTAATCATGATGCTAGTGGTGCTGTGGGAGTCAAGGGGACTTTTCTATTTCAAAACGAGCGAGATTTAGCATCAGCTTATTGGAATGAACCAGATCATGATCCTGGGATAAAATTTATAGATAAATTTGAATTTCCTTTTTATTACACTTTTGAGTATAAAGATATCTTTTTATGGCTTGGGATGGTTCCTCTCATCGCATCCCCAAGGATAAGTTGGAATGGGTAGAAAAAACTCTTGCAAGTCCCCAAGCACAACAAGCAAAAATGCGGATTTTACTGAGTCATTTACCTTTGTATGCGGTTGCTGTCGGTCGTAATCAACCAGGGGATGTGATTGAGAATGCCGACGAAATGCGGGAAATGCTGGAACGTTACAATGTTCACACTTATATTAGTGGTCATCATCATTCCTATTACCCCGCTCATCGTGGTAAGTTGCAATTATTACACATGGGTATTTTAGGTTCGGGACCGCGACCTTTGATTGATGCTAAAATCCCACCTTGGAAAGCTTTGACTGTTGTGGATATTAAGTTTGATTCACCGCAATTAACGACTTATACTACTTACGATATCCGGACTCTTAAAGTAATTGAAAATGAGCAATTACCACGTTTTTTAGCGGGTCATAATGGTATTTTACTACGGCGAGATGTGGAACATAAAGATTTAACCGCTGAAGAAAAATCTTTTTGTGAACAACGTTTAGGTAAAAAGATGTGTGAACAATCATAAGAAGTCGGGTTTCTCTAAGAAACCCGACTTCTTACCTCACGCAGCTAATCCAAAATCTAGAAAGAAGTTGGGTTTCTTAGAGAAACTGCAACTTCTAAAATCTAAAATCTAAAATCCAAAATCG
>JAAUSO010000222.1 GCA_012033205.1 Richelia sp. SL_2_1
GCTTAGTATTACTAAGAGTTATACTTTACTTACTTTAAGTAAATAAAAACTTATGCTTTATCCTTCCTCTAATAAATAATAAATCTCCATACCGCTCTTTTGTTACTTTTTCAGCAAGCCCTAATTAAACGTCTGACTAGCTCACTTTTAAATAACTGATTGAAGCTAAAAGCTAAGAGCTAAAAGCTGAGAGCTACGAACTAATAACTTTTCAACGAAGCTAATTCATGTTGAGCGTAATTAAATGAATTCTTTATTGCAATTCTTTCTGAAAAAACTGCTTTATCTTTTGCTATTGCTATTAGCAGTGGCAATTCTCACTTTTGTGTTGATGAGTTTATCTCCTATTGACCCAATTGATGCCTATGTCAATGCTAACCTGAGATTGACACTCACTCCTGAGCAACGAGAATTAATTGCCCAACGCTGGGGATTGGATAAGCCAATGATTACCCGCTTCTTTCTTTGGTTAGGGCAACTTTTACAGGGAAATTGGGGCGAATCTATGGTTTATCGAGCATCGGTATCTCAAGTGATTGCCAGTCGTTTTGGTGCATCGCTTTGGTTGATGTCACTTGCTTGGTTGCTATCAGGAATATTCGGTGTAACTCTTGGTATCCTCGCCGGAGCCAAGGAAGGCTCATTTTTGGATCAAACTATTCGCCTGTATGCCTACACTTTGGCATCGGCTCCTACCTTCTGGCTCGCTTTACTATTACTGACCTTATTTTCTGTAACCCTACAAGTTACACCAATTTGCTGTGCCTCGCCACCTGGGGTATTGCTGCGGGATGTCAGCCTTTGGGATAGACTATACCATTTAATCTTACCTGCTCTAGCATTGAGTTTGATGGGTGTTGCCACTATTGCCTTAGCTACTCGTGAAAAACTGATCGAAATTCTCCACAGCAACTTCGTACTGTTCGCCTATGCTCAAGGGGAAACTAAAATAGGGTTGATTCTCCATCATGGTTTGCGAAATATTGCCTTACCTGCGATTACATTACAGTTTGCGGGTTTAGGTGAATTGTTTGGTGGTTCCGTATTGGTTGAAAAGGTATTTGGCTATCCTGGTTTGGGCGATGCAACAATCAAATCTGTACTCTCTGGTGATGTACCTTTACTGGTGGGTATTGTTTTCTTCAGTGCAGTGTTTGTGTTTACAGGTAATGCAATAGCCGACTTCACCTATCAAATCATCGATCCCCGCATTCGTCTTGGAAACCCCACACCATGAAACAAAGAATTGCGATTCCTGCTTCTTTCACTAGAAAACGTCATCATCTCTCAATTCTGAGTAATCGCCGGAGTAAAACTTTAGCGATCGCACTCCTTTGTTTATTCGTGCTGATCGTTCTGCTTTTTGGTACTCAAATTATTAGCACAAGTGGACTAGAAATTAACTTGCAAGCTCAAAATCAACCACCTAGCTTTGCTCATCCCTTCGGTACTGATTGGTTGGGACGGG
Organism: Richelia sp. SL_2_1; assembly: GCA_012033205.1. Taxonomy (GTDB): domain Bacteria; phylum Cyanobacteriota; class Cyanobacteriia; order Cyanobacteriales; family Nostocaceae; genus Rivularia. The sequence goes on from JAAUSO010000222.1 coordinate 1,469, forward strand.
ATATGCTCACCCGCACCCTGCATGGATTGAGCCTGAGTTTATGGGTGGGATTACTTACTTCTATATGTAGTGCAGTGTTTGCAATGGTGTTAGGCACAATTTCCGCAATTATGGGTGGTAAAGTCGATATAGCTATCACTTGGTTAATTGATTTGTTTTTCAGCCTACCTCATTTGGTGCTGATTATCTTAGTGGCATTTGCAGCTGGTGGTGGAGTAGGGGGTTTGTTCATTTCGATCATCATTACTCATTGGATGGGATTAGCAAGACTTTTGCGAGCAGAAGTGTTGCAAATTAAGAATTCCGACTACGTGCAACTATCTTCTAAATTGGGGCGATCGCCTTTGTGGATTGCCCGCCATCACATGATACCCCACCTGTTTCCCCAGTTCATCGTTGGGCTAATTTTAATGTTTCCTCATGCGATTCTCCATGAGGCAGGTCTGACTTTTCTGAGTCTAGGTCTTTCACCGGAGACACCAGCCCTTGGTATCATACTATCAGAATCAATGCGCTACTTATCAGCAGGTTACTGGTGGCTTTCCGTATTACCTGGAATTGCTCTATTAATTGCTGTCAAAGCATTTGATATCTTGGGTGCAAGTGTGCGTGCATTGCTCGATCCCAAAACAAGTCAGGGATAACAATTCAAACTTTTATTATGTTATCAGTGAAAAATCTCAGTGTCACTTTCACAATGTACGATGCGGGACTGACCCAGAAGCAGTTAACCGTAATTTCCGATTTAGATTTAGAGGTTAATGCTGGTGAAGTAGTGGCGGTTGTTGGTTCTAGTGGCTCTGGCAAAAGTCTCCTCGCTCATGCCATCTTGGGTATATTACCGCACAACTCCCAAGTGACAGGACAGATGCTTTTTCAGGGGGAGCCCTTAACTCTAGAACGTCAGGCGCAGTTGCGAGGAAAGCAAATCGCCCTAATTCCCCAATCCATAAGCTACCTTGACCCTTTGATGCGTGTTGGTTCTCAGGTGCAGCGAGCAGGTCATTTAAGTGGATTACCGTCTATAAAAGCCAAACAAGAAGTAGATCGAGTATTTGACCGTTATAGTCTGGCTGCATTGGTGAAACAACAGTATCCTTTTCAAATTTCTGGAGGTATGGCGCGGCGAGTGCTGGTTGCTACAGCGGCGATAGGATGTGCTGAGTTATTAATTGCAGATGAACCTACTCCTGGGCTTCACCCAGAGGTGGTAGTGGAGACGTTGAATCATCTGCGGGAACTTGCTAACGAGGGTAAAGGTGTAATTTTAATTACCCATGACTTAGAAGCAGCCTTGCAAGTGGCGGATCAAGTGGCTGTGTTTTATGCAGGGACAACACTAGAAGTAGCGAAGGCTGGTGATTTTACTTCTGGAAATCTACGTCATCCTTATACCCAAGCTTTATGGCGATCGCTTCCCCAAAATGAGTTTATCCCAGTTCCTGGTAGCCAACCCAGCCCAGAAGCCTTACCTGTTGGCTGTTTATTTGGCGATCGCTGTCCCCTAGCAACAGAAGCTTGCTTGGAAGCTAGACCCCAAATTAGTATTGTGCGGGACGCTCCCGTGAGGTGTATTCATGTTGAAGGCTGAACATTTATCTTTTCGTTACCATTCCCAGCAAAGGTGGATTTTGCAAGATTTTAGTTTGGAATTAGCCAAAGGGGAAGTTGTGGGTTTGACTGGGCCAAGTGGTTTGGGGAAAACCACAATTGGTAAACTCTTAGCTGGATATCTCCAACCAACTCAAGGAAAGGTAACTTGTAACGGTCAATCCTTACCAAGCAGTAGTTATTGTCCCGTACAGTTGATTTTTCAAAACCCTGAACTAGCTGTTAATCCGCGCTGGCGAATTAGCAAGATTTTAGCAGAAGGACAGCCGCCTTCAGACGATTTACTAGCTGCTTTAGGCATTCATCAAAGTTGGCTCAATCGCTATCCTCATGAACTTAGTGGGGGTGAGTTGCAAAGGATTGCAGTGGCGCGATCGCTCAATTCTTTCACACGCTACTTAATTGCAGATGAAATGACGGCAATGCTAGATGCTAACACTCAAGCTCTGATTTGGCAGGTGGTGATGAAATATGCCAGAGAACATGAGGTGGCAATTTTAGTCATTAGTCATGAAGCAACTTTACTCAAGCGTCTTTGCGTGGGCGTAGCCGGCCGCAGGCATCGCTTAATTGATCTGAGTACACTAATTTATCAAATCAGATGAGGTGAAAAACCAGTATTTTTGGAAATTAATAGGCGACAATTCAAATGCGAAAAATGTCAAAAACCGTTTAGCGAAGAGCTAGATTTTGGGAGCATCCACTTTTGGAAGAAACATAATTCTTGTACTCCAAAAAACCTGCCATATGGTTGATCTAAAAAGTCTATCCGCCGAAAGTGGATGCTTCCTAGATTTTGTAAGAAAAAAAAGGACTTACACAAAACGGCTTGCACACAAAACAATACAAGAAGTTCTAAAAAACGATATTCATAGTATCGCCTCAAAAGGGATAGTAACAACAGAAGAGATAGAACGTATGTAAAAAAACGCATCCGAAGAATTCTCAGATTCAAAACCTTTAAACTTAAAAAGACTTGGAATTGATGAGATAGCTCTGCTCAAACCCGGATTTCTCACAAACAATTAAGTGCTAAAAATTTTTCTTACTACTTTTCGGGTTGGGTCTTTACCGGGTAGCAATTCACTAATAATTTCCTCATTTTTGGTTTTATAAGAAACAGCTAATCTACCCTGGAAGCGCATTTCTACTTCGACATAATCTAAGTCGGGATACCACGAATCCGAAATTGGTGTAATTAAGTGGCTAGTGTTAATTAATATTTTGCTGTTGAATAATTTTTAGCGATGACAAAAAAGGCGATACATAAAAGTGAGCTTCGCTTAACGCACTATAACACCATCGATGGAAATAATACTTTACGATTAGAATAAGAAGTATTAATTCTTAAATATTAAATGAAAGCAACGCAACAATATACCTACCGAATAATGATAAGACTTGCCATAAAACCAACCTTCAACCGTTTTTGGATTATAACCAGTTAACGCTGATAATGTTGCCGTGCAAGCTTTCATATAACCATGAGGATTTCGTTCGCCATTGTAAGGAATCTCAACTCCTGGGTGAATAATTGGTATCCAAAATAAGCACCACTCTTGTGGTGTCATGGGTTCTAGAAGTGCAAATAATACCTGTTGATTGTCAGATTTATTCTGGGTTCGTAGCAATACAAATTTTACGAACCAACGAGGAATTTTCTTAGTGTTCGTTTGCGGCTGTTGACGACATTGCATATTATTTTTTTATGAATGAATGATTGTTTTATTTAGTCATACTTATTTAAGTGCCATTAATTATTAATTAAAGGCAAAGTTTCACAGAAATATAATTTGTTATTAATTTAAAAAGGTATTTCTTGCTCTTGATAGCTTGGATGAGATATTTTCAAATCCGAGATAAAAGCAGTTAGAGCATGAATTCCCGTGTACAAAGTTCCACTTTGTGTTCGATATCCTTTACTACTCCAACCATTCCATCCAAAATGCTCTCCAATCTCGCCAAACTCAGCAATCACTGAATTAGATTTTGACTTCTGTTGCAATTCTTCCTGCTGTTTCCTGCTTATTGCTTGAAGTTGAGTTAATTGCTGCTCTCTTTGAGAAAGTACATTATTCAAGCGCTCAACTTCCGACATTAATGGCTCGATGGTTTTCTCTAACTCTTTATTAACGACCTTTGCAGCTTGTTTGTTAAGCGTATTTTCCCAGCTATCTCTATTAGAATCTTCAAGAGCTTTTTCTAAATCTTTTATTCGTTGTTGGAGTTGGTTATTTTGATCTACTAAACTACGTACAGACTGCAATTCGTTTTCTTTGGCTATCAATTGCTCGATTAGTTCATGTTTCGCTTGTTCCATCTGAGTCACGTGTTTTTGAGCAGCAATGATTTCCTCTTTTGCTGCTTTTAACGCTGCATCGCGGATTTCTACAAATCGTCCCAGTTCTTCTTCTGCTTTTTCTTTCTCTCGTTGTGTTAAAGCTTCAGCTATTTTTTGTTCGACTTGGACTGGTGTAAACATATGCTTTGGAGAAGCTGGTTTTATAACTGTATGAAGAGCTTCTGGCTGAAGTTGATGGGGTTTGAACAGCTGCTTAGTGTCCATTCCTTGAGTAACTACGTGATCGAGCAACACCCAGAAATCGCCGTTCCACTCGGACATGATTATCCCAGCGTAACCAGTCCACCCTCGATCATCTTTTGCGACTACGATTCGCGTTCCGGGGGTTAGGAGCGCTTTAGTGGAGGAGTGGGGGAGTGGGGAAACGGGAGTGAGGAATTGTTCGTTAGTATTCCCTCCTTCTCTCCCTCCCTCCTTTCTCTTCCCCCGCTCTCCCGCTCTTCCCCTCTCCCCCTCCTCTTTAATCTGTGCCGCTGCTTGCTTTCCGTTACGTACTAATTCCTTTACTAAATCATGGCTAACTTTAGTTAACTGACGTAAGGCTGATACGCTCCATTTTTGGACGTTGCTACGAACCAAATGTTGTAACCGCTTTGGCAGCTTTGAAAACCAATTGTAAATTTCGATTGCGCTATAGGCTATGTAACGGGAAGCCCCAAAATCATCAGATGCTAGCCAGTTGTCAAATACTTTTTTACCTTTTGAACAATTGGCAATGCAGTCAAGATAAATCGAATGTAAGGCTTGTCCGTTTTCTAGTAAGCCGTCGAAGGTTTGGCGAACAAATTTGATGAAATTTGATAGCGTTTTGTGAGCTTTAAACTCAATCTCCGAATTAGAAAAAGTGCTGTAGTCAAAAGAGTAGATGAGTGGGAGTTCATGAGGCATAATAAAAATAGCTCCTGTTAACGCTGGAGAACCATACCCCTCGGTTTGATTGGTAGTCGATGCGAGGGGTTTGGCTTTTAAATCTAATAAATATACTTTACTCGTTTCTCATGGTAAAGTCCACCTCTGTACATGGAAATTTACTTAATTATTTATGTCGTTTGCATGGTGCAACTTGGGATACCTCTTCTAAAAGTTCATCTATCGCAGGTTGAATTTCTTCTAATTTGATGCATACACTATTAATTGTGTGAGCTATTTGAAGGATTCGCACTACAGCCTCGGGTCTTCTTTCAAACTGAGCGCCCCAGTTCTTGTCAATGGTCTGGTTTGAGTAAGCGCCAAAAGTTGCTTCTGTCAAACTCCTAACGCAAGCGGCTCTGTAGCCTCTTTCTCCTGGCTTCGGGTTCTCAACATATTTCTCACAGTATTCAAGCGGCTCCATTAACGATTATTTCACTAATTACATCTATTAAATTTTGTCTCCTAAAGCGCCATTTTAAACACCCATTTTTAATGGTGATATCCGCTCGAAGATGGTAAGACGAAGACTGTAAAAATTTGTCTAGTTCGATAGTTTTAACTTTTAGAGAACCTTAAATAGTCAAAGTTTAAGAAACTTAAAGCTCAAATCGTCTTGGGAAATTAAGAATTTGACTCCCAGTCGCTTTAAAGTTTGTGCTTGTTTTACAAAAGCATAGCCTAGAAAGATGTAAATTTCTTCAGCAGGAATTTCCTCGCATTCAATTAATTATTGTAGTCAGCACATCTTCCTCTAGCTGTTCAAAACATTATAAGGGTTGTGGTACAGAATGATGATGCCAACGAAAAATTGTAGATTTGGGTGAAAAGTCAAACAAAAAAATGAGCGTGATTTGCACCTAAATTTGGCAATTTAGTCATGGCATGAAGTACATCTATAACTTCTGAAGCTAAGCTTAAGCGTTGCAGAGTTATTGCTAAACCATATTTAAATTTAATTGTAATGGTTTGTGTGGAATAAATGGAAGCTTTGGCTTTTCCTGCATCTTTTATCTGAATTTTATTGTGTTTTAACCCTATTGTGCCATCGTTGCTCATGAAAAACTTTTTAAATTTATAAATTTAAAAACTAGGAAAGTATTGTTTAGTCATAGTAGATGAAAATATATCTTTAAATCATTATTAAACCTACAAAAATCTCCTAACTGCTGGTATGTATTACCAGCCTTTTTCGTTTTACGGCTCACGCCGATGAAGGAGTGAAGCCTGTAAAATCGAGGATTTGAAATAATGAAAACTCTACAACAAATAGCCAGTGAACTAAACCAATTTTATGGTTCAGCTACTCTCTACAAACACTGGCTCGGATTGAAATATACAGAGGGTATGCAATACCTAGCACAAGAAGCAAATTGCTATTGGTTATTGGATGCCATCGCTTCACATCAAACTAAGAAATTGCTATCAAATCCAAAACTAAGAGAATTTCAAATTTGGCATTTACAAGTCAAAGACAATTCAGGTGTTTTGGTATGCGAATGGGACACTAATCAAGAAGTTTTACGACAGGAAATCGAATATACAGATTTTCCATTGAGTCATATCAAGCTCTATTTAGTTGAAAAAGTCTTAATGCTGACAAACGAATACTAAATCGCGTCAAATATTCCATAGGAAAAATCATGATTCAAGCAATTAATTCAGAACAGGTATTCGTCACAAACTTAGAAGACTTCATGACTAAAGCCGACAAATTTATCAAAACTTATTACTCAGGTGTCAGCGACGAAAATCATGTGAAAGAAATGATGCAAGAGCTTAAAAATCTAGTATTAGATACAGACTTGCAGCAACTAGAAATTGATTTTCAGTATAACTGTGAAATCAACGATTTAATGGCAGATTACCATGATTCATCTTGGTGGTAATTCTATTACTTAACGTACTGAAACACTCCAACAGAAAGTGGGCTTACGCCCAATAGAGCAATGAAAATTTAGGAGATATCTGTCTTATGGCTGCACGTAAATCCTCTACACCCAACTTTCAAGCAATTGATGATTCCGTTCTCGGCGAATATTCTGTTAGTAATTACTCGGAACGCTTGTACTCAAAAGTCTATTACTCGATTCGTTCCTTATGTGGACTTCTTGCCAAACGTAGTTTTCAAGATTTTAATTGGGATGCATTCAAAGAACGGTTTGCAACTGATTTTGGAAAAGTAGAAGAACAGCGATTCTCCTTGGAACAATTGCTTGAATTCGCTAATCGTAAGTTTGGGAAAACCCTTGAAGATTTGGTAGTGCTAAATCAATTATCCTGGCAGCGCAGACGTGAATATGCGGAGCGTGTAAATGCAAACGTTAGTCCTCAAATAGAAGCCGAGAATTAATGCTGGCATTATCAGCAATATGAAGGGGGATAAATAAGATTTTATTCCCCTTTTTGCTGTCAGAAATTATTTCAAATACATCATCGCCTGAAACAGTTTTTGCTTCACAAAAATCAAAATAGTTTTCCGTTATTAATATGTTGAAAAATAGTTACGTGGTTTGGGAAGGGTCATCTCTAATAGACGGTTCTCCTATAGTTATTATCTTAACAGGATTCGTCAATCATACATTAAATCGTAAGACCGGAAGGCTTCTACAAAGCTGGATTTTGCAAAAAAATGTTGTGCCGACGGAAGCTGCAAAGAGAGGTTTAGATCGGGGAATATGTGGAGATTGTCCGATGAAATTAAGTCGGTTAGGTAGTTGCTATGTTAATCTCGCTGTGACTAATAATATTTACCGAAAGTACGAATCTGGAGCTTACCCCTATTTTAGCAAAAACGAAATAGAAGTTTTGAAAAGATATCGTTATCCTATCAGAATTGGTTCCTATGGCGACCCAACAGCAGTACCATTTGATGTCTGGGAACCGATTATTTTAGCATCAGGAAAGCATACGGGCTACACACATCAATGGTTTCGTAATGACTGCGACCTCCGCTGGCAAAAATATTTGATGGCTTCGGTACAGAGCTTGGCACAAGCACGTCTTGCTCAAAATAAAGGTTGGAGAACGTTTAGGATCATGGCTCCCAATGCACCTTTGAGTGATAACGAAATCCTTTGTCGTCATACCGAAGATGATATGATACGGTGTGAAATTTGTATGTTGTGTGATGGCGCATCTTCCAAGCCAAATATTGCTGACAGAGTTCATGGCTTGAACTGGAAAATATCTAATTTCGTGAAATATTCAGAGTCACTGTCTAATTAATTAAAAACGAAAGTTTGTGATAGCTAACTTCAATTTCTTTATCACAAGCTTTCAAAAAAGTGAAAACATTTGAAGCAGGGTAATACTGATAATGGCACAAGTTTTAAGCGAACCACAATTTCAAATATTCACTCATCCGAAAACAGGAGTTAAAACCGGAAGAATTTATTTTCCTGCGCTTTTCTTGGCTGATTATCACGAAAGTATTTCTCAATGGCTACAAAGACGAGAAGTTCTGTTTGATGAACGTTAAGTAGTACAAAAATATATACTTATATAACAACAACAACATCTTAAAATAAGACTGTTGTAAAATAGAGCTATGCATAACAAAAAATTTTCTACAACAAGAATATGAAACTATCTCTT
>JAAUSO010000223.1 GCA_012033205.1 Richelia sp. SL_2_1
AGGAAATGTTGCAGGAAAGTAAGTCACCGAATGAGGCTTTGAGAGCGACACAGTTGAAGATGTGGAGTCAGGAAAAATGGCGCAATCCGAATTATTGGGCGGCTTTTGCGTTTTTGGGTGAGTGGCGCTAAAGGCAAAGAATAAAATGCTAAAATTCATAGCAGTAAATGAGGACTGGCTTAATGAGTCCATTAGTTGAAAAAATATTAAGTGAGATTGAACAATTGACTTCAGAAGAGCAATTGATGGTAATGGGGCATTTAGTAGAACAGATGAAGAAAAATATTACTAAACCCCAAATAAAAGCTAAATGGAGCGATTTAAAAGGTATGGCTCCCTATCCCTTAGCAAGTGAAGATGCTCAACAGTGGGTTAGCCGCACTCGACGGGAAGGAAATGAGCATCGAGAGCATTTTTTGTGGGGAGATGAATGAATATTAGTGATGGGTTAGCTGGGGTTTCTCGCTTATTTCTCGACACAGCACCCGTAATTTATTTTGTAGAGCGCAATCCAAATTTTGTCAATTTAGTCGATCCAATTTTTGAAAGATTAGAGAATGATATTACAGCCGTAGTATCACCGATTACTTTGGCAGAATGTTTAATACATCCGCTACGTTTAGGATTAACTGATTTAGAGCAGGCTTTTGTTGATGTAATGCAGCATGAAGTTGTGATATTTGTAGATATTAATTCATACGTAGCAAAAGAAGCTGCGAAAATTAGAGTGCATTACAATCTTCAGTTACCTGATGCGTTGCAGATTGCGGCAGCTTTAATAGCTGATTGTCAAGCCTTTTTAACTAATGATGAGGCTTTGAAGCGGGTGAGGGAGTTGAGAGTTTTGGTGGTGGGTGAGTTGGAAGTTTAAAAAAGAATATTTTTTTGGCGTTTCAAGCTCTTGCTAATAAAAAAATATACAGATTTTACAGTCTACTCGCAAATACATTTACGTTTGAATTACTCATCAACTTCCGAACGTCCTCTTACTTGATAAATGCTTGTTCTCAAATCCGTCAGCAAAGCATCATCAGCAAAAGCACCTGCCTGTTGAAGTAAGGTAGAGCGACTGCTTTGAGAGCGCAACCAGTCATCAATTGCCACCTTCAAAAATCGACATTCATTTTCAATTTTACGACCTGGAAGTTTTCCCTGCAAAGCTTGACGCTGCAAAGTTTCAATCGGCAAACGTAAATATTGTGAAACTTCTTCAAGGGTGAGAACTTCGGGTAATGTTACTTGGTCCATAACTTGATTCGCGCTATGCCCTACTTAATACAGAATATTAACATATATCGGGGATGAGGGCGATTTCTGATTACTAATTTTCTCCTACCGACTAGCAGCAAAAGAAATTAGATTTTTGCATACCTCGGAAAACCTTGAGAGCTATATTAAATTGTAAATATCGAAATACAGTATAATCACGTATGAATAATCAAAATCAACCTCAAAAGGTAGGGCAAAGGCATCAATTGTGGACTTCTCGCGCTGTAGCTTTATTTTTCACTTTATTCCTGTTGTCGGAATCAACAATAGCGAATGTCAAGGGTTATGGGTTGGAAATAGCACAGCAGACAGTATCTGCTCCTTCAGTTCCTTTGAGTGCAGATAAGCAGCAGCGATATCAGGAGGGAGTTAAGTTATATCAAGAAGCACAGGAGTTTCAGAAAAAAGGGACTAGAGAAGGATATCAAGAGGCGATCGCAAAATATCAGCAAGCATTAAAAATTGTTCAGGAATTGGGATTACGAGCAGATCAAGCCGAAATATTAATGGAAATAGGTTTAGTTAATGTTTATCTCTCAGAATATCAACAAGCACTAGATTTATATAAGCAAGCATTAAAAATATGGCAGGAATTAAATCAACCTTTATTTGAAGCAACTGCACTTAGCATGATTGGTGATACCTATAACAATATGGGTAAAACACGAGAATCACTTGAATATTTGAAGCAAGCAGAATCAAGCTTTCGGATACAGAAACAATTTCGTCATTTAGCTATAAATTTATCTTCTATTTCTCGTGCTTATATGAGATTAGGCGAGACGAAGAATGCAATTAATTACCTGAATCAAGCATTAGAGATTTATCGTACTACATTTAAAGACGGAAAAAAAGAAGCTCATACTCTTAATTCCATTGCTTTTATATATTCTCAAATAGGTGAATATGAAATAGCCTTGACACACTACAATCAAGCTCTCAAAATTTATAGGGAAAAACAAGATTTATTAGGAGAAGCTGAAATATTCAAAAATATTGGCTCTCTTCATGGAAAATTGGGTAAACATGATTTAGCCCTAGATTATTTAAATAAAGCATTGGAAATACAATCAACAAAAGGTACATTAGTTGATCGAGGTTCAACTATTAATGATATTGCCAGTATTTATAGCTCACGAGGAGATTACGAAAAAGCAGTTGAATACTACCAAAAAGCGAAATTACTCTTTAATGAATCTGGGTGGACAACCTTAGAGTCTTTAAGTCTTGGATCGATTGTTAGTATCTATCGAAATTTTCTAGGTAATAACCAACAAGCACTAAAATATACGGAAGAAGTACTTGAACTTAACCGTAAAACTGGTGAAAAGGACGAAGAAGCATCAACTCTTAACCAACAAGGTGATATTTACATCCAACAAGGAGATTATCAGCTTGCATTAGACCATTATAACGAAGCCTTGCAAATTGAACTTTCCATAACAAAAAACCCTAAAGCAGCAGCTCGTACTCTTGGTAATATTGCATTGCTGTACAATTCATTAGGTGATAGTAACTTAAGTATTAGAACTTACAATCAAGCACTAGATATTTACAGGAAACTTGATAACAAGGCTCAACAAGCTAGAACCCTTATTTACACGGGTGGAGTTTATCAAAAAAATGGACAATTTAATGAGGCACTTACATCTTATAATGAAGCTCTTAAGTTATTAAATAAAGAGGATTATATATATGAAATAAGTATACGCTATGGTCTGGCAAGAACCTATCGTGACCAAAAAGATTATCCCAGAGCTTTCGAGGCTGCTAATCTAGCCTTAGAATTATCAAAAAAACACAAATCTTCTTTTCAAGAAATAGCGTCTATTGAAATTATTGGTAGTATATATATCGCACAAGGAGATTATAAAAATGCTCTAGATAGTTATCAGAAAGCTCTAAATGGTTATAGACAGTCAAAATTAAAACCGAAAGAAGCTGAAACATTAAACACAATCAGCATGGCTTATAGTTTTGAAAAACAATACCAACAAGCAATAAGCACACTCAACGAAGAAATAAAACTACGACAGACTTTAAAAGACAAAACAGGAGAAGCTCAAGCTAACTATCAAATAGCCATCAACCAACGCAAACTAGAAAACCTAGAAACCGCCCTAACCAACATCGACTCAGCAATTAAAATCGTCGAAAACATCCGCACTAACGTCCAAAATCCAGACTTACGTACATCCTACTTCGCCACAGTCCAAAACTACTACAAATTCAAAATCAACCTGTTGATGGAACTCCACAAAAAAGACCCATCAAAAGGATATAATGCTCAAGCAATTGAAACCAGCGAAGCATCCCGCGCTAGGGGACTTGTAGAACTTTTAACCGAAGCACGGGCAAATATCCGCAAAGGTGCAAATCCCGAACTCTTAGCACAAGAAAAACGCTTACAAGATTTAATCAATGCCAAGGAAAAACTACGATTTGAAATTATTAATAGTGATAAGATAAAAAACCCAGTTTTCAAAGCCAACGCTGACAACTTACAAACAGAAATTGATGAACTTCTTAACCAACAAAAGCAATTAGAAACGAAAATTCGCCAAAGTAATCCCAAATACGCCAACCTCAAATATCCCCAACCGCTGAAATTGGCGCAAATTCAACAGCAACTTGATAAAGATAGCCTACTTTTACAATACTCCTTGGGAGAGGAACGCAGTTTTTTATGGGTAGTATCTCCCACTTCCCTCGACACCTACGAATTACCCAAAAAATCAGAAATTGACAAAGCCAGCATTAATTTATTTTGTTTAATTAGCCAAAATAGTTCTAAACCACCTTCAGCGACTGGTAAAGAAAATCCTTGTCAAGATACAAAAAACATCAAAACTCGACAAATTGATTTAGCAGCAGAAGAATTAAGTAAACTTGTGCTGGCACCCGTTAAAGATAAGTTAGGGAAAAAACGGTTGGTTGTTGTTACTGATGGCGCTTTGCAATATATTCCTTTTGCAGCGTTGGCTGATTTAACCGCTCAATCTACTTCCCAGCGAGGTAAAGAGAAAAAAAATCAACTGGATAACAAGCCAAAAGATAACAGAGGTGGTGGTTTAATTCCCGAAATAGATAATCTACCTCCGGCGACAAACTCGAATTACCAACCACTATTTATTAATCATGAAATAGTTAATCTACCTTCCGCGTCAACTATTGCAATTCAGCGTCAAGAACTCGCAAATCGTTCATCAACAAATAAAAAAACCTTAGCGATTCTCGCAGATCCAGTATACAACGCTGACGATGCCAAGATTCGTTTGCAAAATGCCCGTAACAAGGAAACAAAACCAAAACCATCCGATTCTCTAGGCATAGAACTAGAACGTTCTGCTCTCAAACGTTCTGCGGATATTCTCAATCGCCAAGGCTGGGGAAGACTTCCAGGAACACGTACAGAAGCGGATACAATTTTAAAACTCGTACCAGATGGCGATCGCCTTACCGTTTTTGATTTTGACGCGAACTATAACTGGGCAACCAGCAGCGCTTTAAATCAATTCCGCATCTTACACTTTGCTACCCACGGTTTTGTTAATGATGCTAACCCAGAGTTATCGGGTATTGTCCTTTCTTTGGTGGATAAACAAGGTAAAGACATTCGCGGATATCTGCGTTTAGGAGACTTGTTTAACCTCGATTATCCTGCCGATTTAATTGTGTTGAGTGCTTGTGAAACCGGGTTAGGTAAGGAAATTCAAGGGGAAGGGTTAGTAGGCTTGACAAGAGGGTTGATGTATGCGGGTGGCGAACGGTTGGTAGTGTCGCTGTGGCAGGTGAGTGATGAAGGTACAGCAGTATTTATGCAGGAATTTTACAAGGAAATGTTGCAGGAAAGTAAGTCACCGAATGAGGCTTTGAGAGCGACACAGTTGAAGATGTGGAGTCAGGAAAAATGGCGCAATCCGAATTATTGGGCGGCTTTTGCGTTTTTGGGTGAGTGGCGGTAATATCCATAATTATTTTATCGAATTGGTGAATTACGCGATCGCGTTGCTTAACGTCCCCTCAAACTCAAGTTGAATTAATGGTAAGTTGATGGAATAAATTTTTCTCCCAGAGTAGCATTTACAAGGTTCCAACATAGCAAATGACGCGATTTCCTTACGATCAATTTTCCAAAAATTACCTGGAAGAATTACTACAACCATTAGGAACAGTGCAAGTTGCTCGTCAAGTTGCAGGAGAGGTTCGAGAAATCGATGTTTGGTTTTCGCCAAATCAATCAGTAGATACAATAGAAGCGTCTCGATTGGGTTTATTAGGACGATTCGCTGCCACACCCGCAATCTTAGAGCCTTTTCGTAACGCCGCAACACCAACGGAAATCTGTAGTTGTTTGTTAAAATTATTAGAGGTGCGGGGTGAATATGAGCGCGACGCAAAAAGGGACAAGCAACAGTTAACAGAAAGTAGTTTACCGATGTTATGGATTTTGTCTCCCACAGCTTCGGAATCGTTACTTGAGGGATTTGCAGCTTTGAACGATGAAAGAAACTGGGGAAACGGAATTTATTTTTTACCCAGATATTTACGGACAGCAATAGTAGCAATTCATCAGTTGCCAAAAACAAGAGAAACACTTTGGTTAAGAATTTTAGGAAAAGGTAAAGTTCAAAGTACAGCAATTGACGAACTGGAAGCACTTCCAGAAGATGAACCGTTACGTACTAGAGCGCTAGAGTTATTGTATAGCTTAAAAACAACTTTGGAAGTAAGTCAAAATATAGATGAGGAGGATAGGGAATTAATTATGCGATTGTCACCACTTTATACACAAAGGTTAGAAGAAGCCGAGCAACGGGGAGAAATCAAGGGAGAAATCAAAGTTGTTGAAAGTTTGCTGAAAACTCGTTTTGGCTCGTTGGATGAGGAACTATCAACAATCATAGAGCCATTATTATCACTACCAACTGAAGAATTTACTCCTTTGCTGCTGCAATTATCTCGTGAAGAGTTGTTGCAGCGTTTTGGTAAATAGTAATTAATATAGGGCATTCTCAGTAACTGGCGCTTTGTTACCGCTACTACACAAGCAAAACCCGCCGTGGCAGCGTATTATATATAAATTAATTAGTCCACGGATGTGGACTTTGTTTATGTAGCTGCGGCAATAAAGCGCCAGATTAATTCAAACTATTCCTTCACAGCCCTAACAGCAGCCGATGCATTTATCAATCCGCTACCGAAGAAAAACTGTTTATCCGTTACCGTTGAAGGAATTGCACCTCCACTAACTAAAGTACGATATCGTTCTTGTTCTTCTTTGGTAATATTCAAATCTTCGTAACTAGCTGTTGATTTAAGAATATCAATTAACTGTACGCGGTTGAATTTTCTATTGCTATCTTCACCCTTCATCAAGGCTACCACTCCCGCAACTGCTGGAGAAGAAAAAGAAGTACCTTGCATCCACCAATATTGTCCCTTGAAATCGATTACATTTGACCAACGCGAGTTAGGAAAAGCTAAACCCTGCCAAAATGTATCCATCCAAGTTCCTCCAGTGGTGGGTATTCCTCCTAACCATCCTGCGGGTGTACTAAAATCTCCTCCGGGAGCAACCACACCTAATCCTTTACCATAATTACTATAAGGTGCGCGATCGCCATTTAAGTTACTCGCTCCAACTGACAGTACTCCATCATATCCCGAAGGATAAGCGACTGAGGCGTAATCTTCGTTTCCAGATGAAGCAACTACAACTAACTTGGGATTTTGCTGTAATATTTGACTGAATGCGAATTCTTCCACATCCGTTGGTACATAACCACCCAAACTCAAGTTAATTACATCAGCACCACGATTTGCTGCATAACCGACAGCTTCAATATATGAAGAGGTGAAAATACTTCCATTTAAACCAAATACCCGTACAGGTAAAATTTTCGCATTGGGTGCAACTCCCGATATCCCTTGAGGATTTTGGGGTTTTGCTGCAATCACCCCACTGACTAAAGTACCGTGAAATTCGCCACCGACATCAGAGCGAATCATCCGACGCAAATATTCAGCCAATTCTTTTTCAGAGACTGGGGAAGTTATTCGCTGTTTTATGGTTGGTGTTAAATATCGCTCGATTAATTCAGCATCAGATAATTTAAACGTATCGTGTAACTTCCTTCTCAAAATATTGAGTTCTAAAGGACTCATACGAGTATCAGAATCACCAATTTCACAAGGCTGATTACTGTAACTTGGTTCCGAAAAGTCCCATCCATACTCTTCTCCAGGACATTTATCGGCTGCGGATACTTTGTATAAACTATTTTGTAAATCGGGATGATTCCATTGAATTAAACTATCGATTACTGCTACAACTACACCTTTTCCACCATTACTATTTTGCCAAGCTTCGGTAACTCGTAAATCGGTACGAGATGATGTTGATTTTGATTGTTTATTACTGGTATTTTTTTGCTGAAGACAATTTTGTAAAGCATTAAAGCTATCAATATCTTGTTGTAAACATTCTTTCAAAGGAATACTATTCAAATGCCATTGTAAACCTAAATAATTTGTTGTGGAATTATTAGCATTTTGGGCAATAGTTTGAGAACTTTTTGTATCTTGTTTATCGATTGATTCGATATTCAAAGACCCTTTATTATCTCCAATATCAATCGAATTAGCTACCGATTGTAGGAAATTTGGTGCAGCAGAATTAACACCTTTAACTTGATTTAGCTTGTTAGCAACGTTCAATACAGCCGTACCGGAAGCATCAGTTGATTTGACAATATAAATATTGGGAAAAAAGCGCAAAGAACGAACAACTTCTAACTTATTTTGTTTGAGAATTAATTCTTTCTGCTTTACATCCATTTCCGGTTGAAAATTAACAATAATTTCGTTGGATAAAATAATCGTATCTTGCTGCGAAGCGCGACTTAAGACAGGTAAAGAAGTTTTCACATAACTTTGATTTTGGATTTGATTTTTAATTTTATTTCTAATCGCATCAGTATTACCATTACTACTAGCTAAAGTCACAACAGCATAATTTTCCCCTAAAGGTTTAACTTGCACCTGGGAACTACCACCACGGGTTCGAGTACCTGTTTGTAAATCTTGCTCTAACTGGAGATAAAGAGGATTAACACTACGAGAGCGAGTTTTAGGTAAAGCTTTAAATTCAACAGCAACAGCATCTTTTTGTTCAGTTAAAGGAACACGCTGTCCTTTATAAATGTAGAATAATTGATTGTCTGTTTCTCTAGTTTGAGCCGAAACAGTTGAATTAAATTTAATATTTGCTGTAAATGGCAAAATATTTGTGAAAGCCAAAATGCTACTAGCGAGAAGAATACCTGATACAGTGCGTTTGTGATTCATGATTGGTTTTTGCCGTTGAATAATCAGTTATAGGATATTGGTAAGGATTGAAAATTAAATAAAATACAAAACCTCACCCTGTCTTTATGTCCTAACGGACACGCTTTGCTAATGGACATCCCTCTCCTTGATAAGGAGAGGGAAAGATTTTTACACAGTAAAAAGCGAGGGTGAGGTTCAATTATAGATTTGTACATTATTTTACCCGCTCCAATTATGTATATCTCTGAGGTATTAAGGGGGTATGCAGTTTTTCCAAAATCAATCAATTAACCCCACTTCCCTAGCACGGATTTGAGTGATAATTCGTAAATTCTTCCCTTGATTTTTTAATTCATCGCAATCAATACTTAAAATATCTTGCAATCCTTGCCAGTAATGCCTTACCATACGTTCCGATACACAAATATGTTGGGCGATCGCCTTATCTTGAAATCCTTCTTTAAAAGCTAAATCTAACAATCTTAACCACTCTGGTTTGACTTGTGAGGCTCCATTCATATGTGCGATATATTTTGTATTAGTTAATCCCTGTAATGCCCATTCAATTGTTTGTAAAAATTCAATAGTGGAAATACTTTTATCAGCAACAGTAAAGCCTCCAGAGTGAAGATCAATTTCAGATTTGATTCTTACTAATGTTTTAATATAGGCACTTTGAACGACAATATTTAATTGTGGATAATTATGGATGATTGTTTTTAAAAGCTGTATTCCTGTATTAATTAATGGTATTTCTCCAGGTTTTTCTGTAATAGAGATATCCATCACAATCAAATCGGGTTTATATGTTGAAAGTTGATTGAGGAAATCTATTGCATTTGTAGTTGTAATTATTTCAGCCTGTGGATACTTGGAACGTAATACCTTAGTTGTTCCATCCATACACAATTGTTGACTATCAACTACAAAGAATTTAAGTGATGGTTTATTTAGTAAATCTTGATTCATAATTCCTTCCTTTAATTAAAATATTGTTCGGATGATTAAAAAAGGCAGAATAAGCGCTGCATTCTGCCCATTAATGCACCTTAAGTCCCTTTTCTTCGACATCACAAGAAACCAATCAACGTAAAACCCGCCCAATCCCTGGGATTTGGATACTTTTTCATCGTTTCCAGCATCGCTTGACGTAATGCACCCGCTTTCTCAGTGTTTTTACTCAAATTAGCATGAAACTCAGTCATCAAAAATGCCATTGTCATATCATCGGCTTCCCATAGCGTACCAACTACACTATCCGCACCAGCACTGAGAAAGCGCGAGAAAACCCAATTACACCATCACCTGTAATTCTTCCCATTAGAAGGTTTTG
>JAAUSO010000049.1 GCA_012033205.1 Richelia sp. SL_2_1
TCTTTAATTAAGTGGATAAATAAAAGGTTTCCTCGTGTCTTTATCATCAAAAGTGTGAAGCAAGTAGGGAATTGAGACTTAGTAAATACAAATCGCGCTGATTCCACTTGCTTCATTTTGAATATGTTGAATATAAGGTAAATTCCATGAACCGCTTCGTAAAAAATAAGCATTAAAAGCGTTATTTTTTCGTAAGTTGATAAGTCGGGTTTTGATCGAGGTTATGCTATTTTACGAATATTGAAGGGAAAAAATCCGACTTTATAGCTTATTCTTATTCCCTATTCCCTTGTCATAACGATAAATTTTTCTACCCACCTACTTATTTATTAGTTATTAGTATTAATAATTGCTAACCAATTACTAGCAATAGGCATTCTCCAACCTGTACCGAAAGCGCGATCGGTAATTTTGATTCCTGGGGGTGCTTGTCGTCGTTTGAATTCCGCACGGGCTACCATTGAATAATTCGGTTGACAAGCTCTTGATTATATCCGGCTGCAATTATTTGAGCTGCTGATTGATAATCATTAATTAAACGCTGTAAAATATCATCTAAAATTTCGTATGCTGGTAATGAATCTTGGTCAACTTGACCGGGTTTAAGTTCGGCGCTTGGTGCTTTGGTTAATACATTTTGGGGAATTATTTCTTGATTCCGGTTTAGCCAATGACAAAGTGAATAAACGCGAGTTTTGGGAACATCGGCAATTACAGCCAAACCTCCATTCATATCACCATATAAAGTACAGTAACCAACAGCCATTT
The DNA here is from genome assembly GCA_012033205.1 of Richelia sp. SL_2_1. Taxonomy (GTDB): domain Bacteria; phylum Cyanobacteriota; class Cyanobacteriia; order Cyanobacteriales; family Nostocaceae; genus Rivularia. Next base: position 769 of record JAAUSO010000049.1, read on the forward strand.
CTGATTTGTTACCAGTTGATAGTAAAAGATAACCAAATTTATTAGAAATTGCCATTAATAAGTTACCACGAATTCGAGATTGGATGTTTTCTTCTGCCAATCCAAATTCGGTATTTGCGAATAATTCTGCAAGGGTATTGTCATAGGATTTCATTAACTCTCCTATGGGCAGTATTGTTGTTTTTATACCAATATTTGCAGCTAAATCATCAGCATCTTTAATAGAAGAATCAGAACTGTAGGGAGAAGGCATCAGTACACCGAGGACATTTTCTTTACCTAACGCTGCAGTGGCGATCGCGGCAACAATTGATGAATCAATACCACCGCTTAAGCCTAAAATTACCTGAGAAAAACGACATTTACGGACGTAATCTCGGACTCCTAAAACCAAAGCGTGCCAAATTTCTTCATCTTCAGATTGGTAATTAGGTGCAATAAAATTGATATTGGAGTTAATATTTAAATCTTGTTTTTCTTGATTAAATTCAAGTTGTAATAAATCAGTATCAAAACCACAAGCACGACAATTTAATTCACCAGTTTTATTCAAAGCAAAACTTCTACCATCAAAAATTAAATCATCATTACCACCGACTTGATTCACATAAATGATTGGTTTTTCAAAGCGAATTGCTGTATGTTTTAACATTGCTTCTCGAAAGTGTTGTTTACCAGATGTATAAGGGGAAGCAGATAAATTAACAATTAAATTTACACCCAATTGACATAGCTCAGTAATTGGATTTATGGAATAACTACGCTTACCAAAAAATTCTTCATCATTCCATAAATCTTCGCAGATTGTCACACCAATTTTTACTTTTTCAAGAAGGAAATAATTAGGTTGTAATCCTGGTTCAAAATAGCGATGTTCATCAAATACATCATAAGTTGGTAATAATTTTTTATGAAAAAGTTGTTTTATTTTTCCTTTTTGTAGTAAAGCTACACTGTTATATAAAGGTTTACCACCATTAATATATGCTGTTGAATTTGCTTCAACTGTTCCCACCAACACGGTTAAATTAGCGGGTAAATCACTAGCTAATTGTTGTAAAGTGATGTTCATTGCCTCTACAAAGCCAGGATTTAATAATAAATCTCGTGGAGGATAGCCACACAAAGAAAGTTCCGGAGTTAATAATAAATTAACTTGATTTGCTGCTGCTGTTTGTGCTGCTGCTAAAATTTTTTGAGCGTTACCAGTTAAATCCCCAATTATCGGATTAATTTGAGCAATTGTAATTTTCATTTTGGATTAAGAGTTATCAGTTGACAGTTGACAGTTGACAATTATCTATTACTTATTACCTATTACCAATTACCTATTACCTATTATTAAATAAAAACCAAAGGTTTATCTTTAAAAGGTGCAAAAGCTTCAGCATCAAACTGATACAAACTAGCCGGACGACCAGCACCCCGTGACACTTTTATTCCGGTATCAGATAAAAAACCTAACTTGAGTAAACGGGCGCGAAAATTAGAATAATCGGAAAAATTTTCACCTAAAATAGTAGTATAAAACTGATATAAATCATTCAAAGTAAACTTATCTGGTAAAACATCAAAAGCCACAGGAGAATACTCCAACTTATTTCGTAAACGTCTGTGTCCGTATGAGAGAATTTGATTATGGTCAAAAGCTAATTGAGGCACTTCTTTCACAGGATACCAGGCTATATCTGTAACACCATCAGTAATTAACTTCGCTTCCTCAAATCTTACTAAAGCAAAATAACTTACCGATAGATAACGTACACCATAACTATCACTTGCTTCCCTGGGGTCACGATTCGGACCACCAAAAGTATACAATTGTTCTAAATAAAGATTTTCTACACAGATTTTTTCTGCCATAATTCGATAAGCAGCATCTTCCAAAGATTCTCCTTTACGAACTAAAGTACCTGGAAGACCAAGAATATTTGCAAATGGTTCACACTGACGTATTACTAATAGAACTAATAGCCTATTTTGAGTAATATCAACTGAAAAAATAACATTGTCAACACCAACTTTGAAATCAGCTAAAGATTGTTGATTTAAGGTTGATAAAATTTTGTTTTGATTGAGTCTTGGCATTTGTATAAATGCTTTTGATTAATATAAGCAGCAACTGAGGGTGTCAAGGCTTGAGTATCACCATGTTCGCGATAGGCTGTTGAAGAAACATCTAAACCAGTTAGATTAGCAACGCTAATTGTTCCTCCTAATTCACCTATTTTTTCTAGATTACTTTGATCTATTGCATATCCCGGTCTTGGTACTACTAAAACGGATGCTGATTGCAACAAATCTTTAATTCTATACCAACGCTGAAATTGATTTAGTAAATCCGAACCAATTACTACAACAAATTCAGCATCTTTACCCCAGCGTTGCTTAGCATTTTCTATTGTATTAACAGTTCTTAAATCACTCAATTCCTGTTCTAAATTCACATTTAACCGTGGTGGAATGATATCGGTAATCAGTAACCGTAGCATTTCCACTCTATTTTCTAAAGATGTTTGATGAGCTTTAAAAGGATTATCAGCAGCCCAAACCGCGACATAATCGTAATGATAAGATAACCAAATTAAAACTGCTTGATGTCCTGCTGTTGGTGGGTCTGCACTTGTACCGAATAATGCTATTTTCATTATTATTTGATGGTTGATAGTTGATGGTTGATGGTTGATGGTTGATAGTTGTTAGTTGATAGTTGTTGGTTGTTGGTTTTTCTAATAAGCACTGTCAACTATCAATTGTCAACTATTCTTCGTTTTTTCCGTCAAATTTTGTAGAGAATTAGAAATTTCTACGGACATAGATGTAGTGGCATCTAAATTTAGAATATCAGTAGGTAAACTCGCTACTGACGCAGCAGTTTGTTGTTTAATTGTTTTGATCGTAGAAGGCGGTTCTAAACGTTTACCATCTTTCATAAATAACTTTAATAAAGGCTGTTTTTCTGGATAAGTTTCCGTAACTAATCCCAAGGTATCTACTTTAAATTTATCTGCTAAAAACTCGCGGAAAATTTGTTTTCTTCCGGGATAACTTGCTTTCCCAGTAGACTGTTTCATCACCGGAATACCATCAATTTCCACAAGTTTATATACTCCATTTACCGGATTACCTGTTACCAATCGCGTCCCCATTCCATAACCATCAATTTGAGCATTCTTTTCTTTTAATCTGGCAATTTCCCATTCGTCTATATCTCCACTCGCAAAAATTGATACATTTGGTAAAATTTCTCTAACTTGTTGGGATAATGTTACCAAATCTCCAGAATCTAGTCGCACTCCAGTTAAATTTATTTCTCCAGCTTTAACCATATTTGCTAACTTACGTGCCGCAGCGATTGTATCGTAAGTATCGATTAACAATGGAGCTTTTGGAAAATATTGATGAAATGCTCTAAAGCCTGCTCTTCACTACCTTCTAATGCACATAATGCCATGACTAAAGCGTGAGCCATTGTACCACTAGGTTTTTCACCGAGCTGTAGCGCAGCTAACACATTCGATGTTGCATCAAATCCACCTGCTAAAGCAGCTCTGGCAGCCCACAGCGATGCTTGGGGACTAAATGCTCGTCTGGTACCGAATTCCAGCAGTGTTGTATTTTCTCCCGCAACATTTCGCGCTCGCGCTGCTCTTGTGGCAATCAATGTCTGATAATTTAAGGTATTGAGCAAGTAAGTTTCAACTAGTTGTGCTTGCCATAATGGAGCTTCGATTCTTAACAATGGCTCGAGGGCAAATACCGCAGTCCCTTCAGCAACAGCCCATACATCCCCGGTAAATCTTCCCGACTCTAATAATGACCAAAATTTCGTAGGAGCTGATGCAAAAATTCCCGTTTCTTGTAAAGCCTCAATTTGACCGGAACTAAAGCTGAATTGCTCTAAATACTCTAGCGCTTGTTCCAATCCCATTGCAATCAAATAACCAAACCCTTCCGGCAATTTTCTGGTAAACAATTCAAAGCAAGCTTGTTTTTGCTCTACACCTTCACCTGCATAACAAGCCCCCATTGTCAACTGATATAAATCTGTCAGTAAGCTATAGTCAGCACTGTCCAAGTTTAATTGCTCTGATAAAGACCTATCAACGTTAAACAAAATTGTCATTCAAATGCACCTTAGTAAAACCTATTTGTATTTATGGTAGTTTTCACCATAAATAATGTCAAGGGTTTGTGGACAGTGGACAGTTGACAGTTAATCTTTGAAGAAGTATTGCGAATATTTTCGATATATTGAAAATATCAATTAATTGCTGATTTAAGAATTAAAGTAAAGATGTCAAGTTTTAAAAGATGAAAACGTTTAGGAGTTTACCTTTATGTTTATTTCCAAAACACTTTCAAATATCGCTCAGTATATTTCGGAAGCAGTAATGCGAATATTTGCTCCCAATGATGATGCTTATCCTAACAGTGGTATTCAACCATTTACGGGTGAAGTTTATAAAAGTAAAACAGCCGATACTTGGTAATTAACATCAGAAAAAACGAATCATATCTTTTCGGTTTATATTGGAATTATTTAATCTATAACCGTCTCCTAAAAAACCAAATTTCCACAAGGGATAAGAAAAAACTCTGCGTTCCTCTGCGCTTACCTTTGTGTTCCTCTGCGTTAACAAATATATAATTCCGATACCAACGAATTTGATGTCAGTTCATAAATAAATCAGTGCTTAAAAGTAATTTTAAAAGTAATTCTAAAACTAATTTTAAACCACTGATTTTTTTGTGTAACTCAATAATCCTATTCTTCAGAATTTTAAAATTCAAAACTTACATATATTCAGCTACAAACTGGGTTTATACTAGTTGACGACGTAAATTTTGCTGTTTGTTAAATTCTTTTTGTTCTGGTGTTAATACATCATAATTAATCGGAGGACGCATTTCCCACTGAAGCTCAGCTAAAAGTAGTAAACTCATTCCCATCACTAAACCAGTAGCAAGAAATTGTTTACCACCACAGTAGGGTAAAAGCAAAATTCCGAATAAATGAATTGCTGCGGTAATTACAAAAGTACGGGATTTAACAGCCCATGCCGTAATCATATAACCAACTGCGCTCAACCCCAACCATAAAGGACACAGACGCATCAATACTTCTCCCCAACCGAGAAAAATTCCCCCATCAGTTAAGACGACACCACTTAATATTAAAATTATCCAAGCGTATATCAACCACCGTAAACGTTCCACACTTACCCAAAACCAGGTGAATGCAATCATCATTGCACTACCGATAACGGTAAGTGTTGTCCATAAAATTGCTTGGGTAGCCCAACTAACGGGTAAAAATTGCGCTGTGGCAAAGATTCCCGTGCATATTAATCCCCAAATGATAAATACTTGGTCTATGCGAGTATAAAACCCTGAAATCAATCTTATATTCCCAATTTTGCCACTTATCCGCCAAATACCTTGTAAATCCTGGTAATCTAAATCTTCCTGTTTATCGCGCAGGAGAGGTTGAGATAATGTCAAAAATGTCATTAGAGGTTATCCGTCGTAAGTAACAAGTTTTCTATATCTATAGAAGTATTTTAGGGAAACTTCATGAAGTTTTGCAACTTTTTATTTATAAAAATACTGAAAATTGGTTTAAAGCTTTTGTGGAAGATTCCATTTTTTATATATATTAAGGAAAGTATGATAAAAATAACCAGTTCTTATTGTATAAGTAAGTATTATTTCGTAGATAAATAATATGGCAATTCTGTATTATCTGTATTAATTTATCCTCATTTGAGGTGTAGAAAAACCAGATTTTTACCCAGAAGTTTAATGAAGAATTAACTGATTTAAGGCAAAAGCTAAAGCTGCACTTCCTAAAGGAACGGTGAGATTGTCAATACCAAGAATTGAAATAGCTTCTAAAGCGGTAGCAACCACAGCTACAACTACGGATATTAACCAAGTTTGCCAAGTATTTCCCTGAACATTGAATAAAATTAAACTACTGATAATAAAACTGACTAAAGTCATCGTCAGAGAACCTTCTAAACTTTTTTGTCCTCCTAAAACATTGTATTTATGTTTACCAAAACGCTGACCGATCAGTGCAGCTAATCCATCTCCCCATGCCATAATTAATATGCCCAGTGCGGCGTAAAATGGTTGTTTTAAATACCAAAACCAAGCGATTAAAATGCCAATACTGACAGAATAGAAAAAAGTCCCCAAACTTTTGCGTCCGACGCTATTTATACCAGGAAGAATCGGAAATCGGTAGGACAACAAAGTCAATATGCTCGCTAAAATCGAAGCAGCGATACCGATGCTTGCAGGAATATCTAACCACCAAGCAAGCAATATTACGTTACCAGTACCAATGTGAACTATCTTGCGGACAATTTCCGAATTGCTCTTAGCTAAACGACTCACTCCTCCTGCACTCAGCAGAATCAGTGACACCCAAACACCAATGGCTATAATTTGCAGCCACAAAGGCGGAATAGAATCTATTACAGTAAATGAACTCAAGTTAAATAAAAGTTAAATGTAATTAAGATTGAAATTTTTTCCCTTATTACTAATTTATAGGATTTTTGCCATTGTAATGAAACTATTATTAATTTGGTTTATTCGGTTCTACCGAATGTTTATTTCACCACTATTTCCCCCAAGTTGTCGTTTCCAACCCACTTGTTCGATGTACGCAATGCAAGCACTAGAACGTTTCGGCGTGTTGCGCGGTTCATGGCTTGCAATTCGGCGTATTTCCCGCTGTCATCCATTTCATCCCGGCGGTTATGATCCTATACCGGAAAAGGAAGATGTGGGGAGATAGGGGGCAGAGGGAACCGCTGTAATTACTAACTCTTAATTCTTAACTCCGGTGGTACTAACTCCGGTGGTACTAACTCTTTTAATCTAAAATCTAAAATCTAAAATCTAAAATCCAACCAATGAGACCTTATCACAATATTGAAATTATTGAATGTGGGGAACCTGTTATCGAAATTCCTCTGAAAGAGTTTGCGGTAGAATCTCCTCATCCTTATGAAAAATTAGGCGCTCCTTATGGAGAACACTCTGCTTATTTTATCCGGGAAACTGTTGTTAAATATTTGATAGAAGCTCAAACATATCTACAACAATTACGTCCAGATTGGCGCATTCAAATTTTTGATGCTTATCGTCCTGTTGCAGTACAAAAATTTATGGTCAATTATACTTTTTCCCAAGTTATAGAAGAAAAAGGATTGATTGAATCGAATTTATCAGAAGTAGAAAAACAAAGTATTGGCAAGAGGTTTACAAAATTTGGGCTGAGCCAAGTCTTGATGAAAAGACACCTCCTCCCCATTCTACGGGTGCTGCGGTAGATGTAACGTTAGTTGATGAAATGGGGCAAATTGTAGATATGGGTTCGCCAATTGATGAGCTTTCTGATAGGTCACTTCCCGATTATTATGCTGAGATTCAAGACGACCAAGCATTACATTATCACGCTAACCGCTTGTTATTAAAAGATGTAATGGAAAAAGCTGGATTTACACGCAACCCTAGAGAATGGTGGCATTTTTCATTTGGTGACCAAATGTGGGCTTGGTTAAAAAATCAAGCTAATCCAGATAATAAATATATAGCTTGTTATGGAAGGTTGTTTTAGTTAGTTTTTGTGGGCAGAGAAGTCGGGTTTCTCAAAGGATGTTTTAAAAGTATCCGGCGGTTTAAACCGCTACTACACAAACAAAGTCCACCTGCGTGGACTAGTAATTTAGAACCCGACTTCTGGATAATAACTGTCAACTGTCAACTATCAACTTTGGGATAAACGTTTCACTTCTTCACCTCCTAAAATCCGATCTGCTTCTGCAAGAATGCTGGGAATTACATCAGCATAAGGGCTATTTTGTAAACACGATCGCAAATCTAATTGATCGATTTGATTGGCTTTATTACCGGGAAACCAATGTCCCCCACTTCCTAAAAGGTTATAGCGCATTTTGGCATATTCTTTCATGTTGTAGGCAACACCTAGATTCCACAACCACAAAATCATCGGGATGTTTATATTTCCTGGTGTTTCTTCGTGTTTGGGTAATCCCACGTGCCAATTTTTTGCCCAGTCTTCTCCTAAAGTGGCGATCGCCTCTTGTTCTAATCTAGTCAAAATTGGTGGTAATATTTCTGAGGCTTGACTTAATAAATCTAAGGTTTTGAGATGTTCGTCAAAGTCTGTTGGCTTTGCTGCACCCAATGATAAAGTATGTACTTGAGGATGACTCAGACAAAATAAGTCATTAAATACCATCGGTGATAAAGGAGCGCACAGCTTAATTAATTTTTCTGGTGGATCATAAAGCCTACCACCTTTATCGGAAGGACTGATAATAAATACCCCCATATCATGATGGGTAGCGGCTTCAATTGCAGCCCAATTATCCTGCTTAATATAATACCAATGCAGGTTGACATAATCGAATTGATTGGTTTTAATTGCTTCAATAATAATATCGGTTGAGCCATGAGTAGAAAAGCCAATAAATCTAACTTTTCCTTGGGCTTGAAACTTTCTGGCAATCTCTAAACAACCACCGGGACGAATTGTATTTTCTAAAGTTTCCCTATTATTAATACCGTGAATTCCTAATAAATCAATATAATCTAAACGCAGATTTTTTAAAGATTTTTTTAGAGTATTTTCAAATTGTTTTGCATCTGCATTTGGACCGACTTTAGTTTGTACTATAAGTTTCTCACGAGGAAATTTAGGTAAAATTTGTCCCAGCTGTACCTCGGAAGTACCATAACCGCGAGCAGTTTCAATATGGTTGATACCGATTTCTAGAGATTTATTAATCGTTGCTTCCAAATTTTCTTGATTTCTACGAGGAATCTCTTCCTGGGGTACATCTTGCCATTTATACTGATATCGCATCCCACCGCAGGAGAAAACAGGCATTTGTAATTCGGTGCGTCCAAATCGTCTGTATAACATTAGGGAATTTAGAAATTTGAATAGTAAAGTGTTTACTAAATTTAATATTAACTAGTATCGGTGGATATTTACATACAGCAATATCTGGCGCTTGAAACCGCTGCTACACAAGCAAAACCCGCCCTGGCAGCAGGTTTATTCTGGTTCTAGTAAAGTGAGAAGTCGGGTTTTTACGATATAAACATCGGTAACAGCAGAAAACAGTCATAAAAACCCGACTTCTGTGATTACCTAACGTCAGGTTAAACAAAAATGAGAAACTAGTTCACAAAAATTTATATTTAATTTTGATAACAAACACCAAAAACCGTAGCCATTGTTACAGAATTTTTGTAAGATAAAGAAAAGCAAGATTAAGCTTACTAAATATTGATTCAAATATAAGGACGTAAATATGAATACTCAAGAAAAAGCCCGTGCTTTAATGCAAGGTCATTATCAAACAATTAAAAATCGTCAGCAGTCAATGCTCGAACGTGCCGGAGAGCAAATTGGTCTTCCTGAAGGAATGTCTCGCTACTGGAACCCAGTTCAAGGAAAGATAACTCCCGGTGGATGGATGAGCTATGACAGCAGTTGTGCGACGATGAGCTGAAAAAAGTTAGGAGTTAGGAGTTAGGAGTTAGGAGTTATTCTCCCCATCCCCCATCTCTTGAGAAACAATAAAAAAAAAGCCACCTTTAAAGGGTGGCTTAATTTATGATTTTTAATCGTGTAGGATTTACCGAAATCTAGGCAATAATCCCAAATTAACAGTCGTAATAAAGCGAAAATTCGTAGGGATGAGGACGTAAACGCATGGGGTTGACTTCAGTGTCTAACTTGTAAGAAATCCAGTTTTCAATGAAGTCTTCGGTGAATACTCCACCTTCTATTAAGAAATCATGGTCTTTTTCAAGAGCTTCTAAAGCCAAATCTAAAGAACCAGGAGTAGAAGGAACTTTTGCTAATTCTTCTGGAGAAAGTTCGTAGATGTTCTTATCTAAAGGCTCACCGGGATGGATTTTATTTTTGATACCATCTAAACCAGCACAGAGCATCGCAGCAAAGGCTAGATAAGGATTACAAGTTGCATCGGGACAGCGGAACTCCAAACGCTTGGCTTTAGGATTATCACCGGAAAGAGGAATACGCACAGAAGCGGAACGGTTTCCTTGGGAATAAGCCAAGTTTACTGGTGCTTCGTAACCGGGAACCAAACGCTTGTAAGAGTTGGTGCTGGGGTTGGTAAGAGCTAACAGGGCTGGTGCGTGCTTGAGAATTCCACCAATATAGTAGAGTCCCATTTCGCTCATTCCTGCATACTTATCACCTGCGAACAAAGGCTTACCGTCTTTCCAAATCGATTGATGGGTGTGCATACCCGAACCATTATCTTGGAATACAGGCTTGGGCATGAAGGTAACTGATTTACCGTATTTTCTCGCTACGTTCTTAATTACGTACTTGTAAACCATTAACCAATCAGCAGCTTCGATTAGTTTACCAAAACGGAAACCCAATTCGCACTGACCGCCGGTAGCAACTTCATGGTGATGCTTCTCAATGGGAACACCACATTTTGCCATTTCCAAGAGCATTTCCGTCCGCATATCTTGAGAGGTATCGGTTGGAGCTACAGGAAAGTAACCTGATTTATAATTTGGCTTATAACCGAGGTTGGGACCTTCATCTTTACCGGAATTCCAACGACCTTCTACAGAATCTACGTAATAGTAACCTGAGTTCTGGGTTTGGTCAAAGCGAACATCGTCAAAGATGAAAAATTCAGCTTCCGGACCAAAAAATGCCGTATCACCGACACCAGTTGAGACTAAATAATCAATTGCTTTCTGAGCAATTACCCGAGGACAACGGTCGTACCATTCACCTGTACGAGGTTCTTTAATACTACATACAATACTGAGGGTAGGTTCTTGCATGAAAGGGTCGATCCAAGCAGTATTTGGATCTAACACCATTGACATATCTGACTCGTTGATGGCTTTCCAACCCCGAATGCTAGAACCGTCGAATGGTACACCCTCAGTAAAAGAACTTTCATCAATTTGGTCTTGGAACATTGTTAAATGCTGCCAAATCCCTGGCATATCGATGAATTTCAGATCGATCATCTGAATTTTTGGTCTTGAATCATTTTCAAGACTTCTTGTGGGGTTGTCATGGTTACTCCTTACCTGCCAATACGCAATGGATTAAAACTGAAATCTTCAAAAACTGTTGACCCTTCTGTTGCTGAAACCACTTGTTGAAGGGCACCCTTAAAAGTATTTTTTGCAGAAAAAACTTTTAAGGGAACCGTTGACACACCTGGAATATCCTAAATATAGGAGAGTCCAAAAATAGTATCATTTGTTACAGATTTTCTATTCTAAAGGTCATGTTAACCTTTTAGTAAATCATCTACACAAAAATAAAAGTTCATCTTATATGGGTCAACTTTGGCATAAAATCCTTAAGTAGTATGGATTACTTTTGTGCGAAGTTTTGGCTAAGTTACCACAAAATAGTATTTTTTTGATGGATAGTTAGCCAAATTAATATCAAATCATAGTCAAGAATGATTGGGGAATAATAAAAATGCAAGATGCCGTAACAAATTTAATTAAGAATTATGACATTAGTGGTCGCTATTTTGATCGAAATGCAGTAGATTCGCTTAAATCTTATTTTGAAAGCGGTACCCAAAGAGTACAAGCAGCTGCTGCGATCAATTCTAATGCTGCTTTCATTGTTAAAGAATCTGCGGTGAAGTTATTTGAAGACCAACCTGAGTTAATTCGTCCCGGTGGAAACGCTTACACTACCCGTCGTTATGCCGCTTGTTTGCGGGATATGGATTACTACTTGCGCTACGCAACTTATGCTTTAGTTGCTGGCAGTATGGATGTGCTGGATGAGCGAGTATTGCAAGGTTTACGGGAAACTTACAATTCTTTAGGAGTTCCCATTGCTCCTACAGTTGCCGGGATTCAAATCATGAAAGATATGGTCAAAGAGCAAGTAGCCTCAGCCGGTATTTCTGATACCAGTTTTGTAGACGAACCGTTTGACTATATGACAAGGGAGTTGAGCGAGATAGATATTTAAAATAGGTGGTAATAGGGAATGGGTAATAGGTAAGGAGAAGATACGGAGAAATCCAATTACCAATCACCAATCCCCAATTCCCTATTACCAATCCCCAATTACCAATCCCCAATTACCAATTACCAATTCTCAATGAAACAACGACTTGATATTCTATTGGTAGAACTGGGTTTATCTTCCTCTCGTCAGCAAGCGCAGCGGTTGATTCAAGCTGGTGAGGTGCAGGTTGATAATCAGTTGGTGGATAAAGCAGGAACGTCTGTTGATGTCGCGGCTGTAATTAAGGTTAAGCAGAAGTCGCGTTTTGTGTCTCGTGGTGGGGAAAAGTTAGTTAAGGCTTTGGATACTTTTGCTATTCCCGTGGAAGGACGTATTTGTTTGGATGGCGGAATTTCTACTGGTGGATTTACTGATTGTTTACTGCAATCAGGAGCAAAATTAGTTTACGGCATTGACGTCGGTTACGGACAAGTTGATTGGCGTTTACGAAATGATGCGCGGGTAATTTTACGCGAACGTACTAATTTACGGCATTTGAGTGCGGAGGATTTGTATGGAGATGGAGCAGAGGTTAATGAAAGGGAATTTCCCGATTTAGCTGTGGTAGATGTGTCGTTTATTTCTTTAACTAAGGTTTTACCTGCATTGTGGAATCTTCTACAATCTCCTCGTGAAGCTTTATTATTAGTAAAACCACAGTTTGAAGTTGGCAAAAACCGAGTTGGAAAAAAAGGGGTTGTGCGTAACCCGAATGATCAAGCTGATGCGATTTTTCAGGTTTTACAAACTGCTATAGAATTAGGATGGCATTATAAAGGTTTAACTTGGTCGCCGATAACTGGTCCTGCTGGTAATATTGAGTATCTTTTATGGTTGGGATGTGACAGCGAAATTATACAGCTTGATTTAGCACAGATTAAGCAAATAACTTCTAATGCTGCTACCGATTTAAAGCAAAATTAAACCCCATAATAAAGTAAGATAATTAATATTTTAATTAATATTTTAATTAATATTTATGTTTCCTAAGTTTCCTAAATTTCTTCCTGTTGGGGTTGAGCAATTAACGGAATCTGCCTCAATTTTTCTAGCTCAATCTATCGAACAAATACCTCTAACGACTCCTTTAAGTAGGCAGCCAATTACTACAAATTACGTGCATCAAGGTAACGGTGGCACGCCGTTTTTACTGATACATGGTTTTGATAGTTCGGTGTTAGAATACCGTCGTTTGTTACCGTTATTAGCAGCAGAAAATGAAACTTGGGCTGTTGATTTATTAGGTTTTGGCTTTACCGATAGACTTGCGGGGATAAAGTTTAGTCCAAACGAAATTAAAACTCATCTTTACTGTTTTTGGAAAAGTTTAATTAATCAACCTGTAATATTAGTTGGTGCTTCAATGGGAGGTGCAGCAGCGATTGATTTTACTTTGGCTTATCCGGAAGTAGTAGAAAAATTAGTATTAATTGATAGTGCAGGTTTAACTGGTGGTTCACCAATAAGTAAATTGATGTTTCCACCGTTAGATTATTTGGCAACAGAATTTTTAAAAAATCGTAAAATACGTCAAAGTATCAGCCGTACAGCTTATCAAAATAAACAATTAGCAACTGAAGATGCTTTATTTTGTGGTGCGTTGCATTTAGAAATGCCCAATTGGAATCAAGCCTTAATTGCTTTTACAAAAAGTGGTGGTTATCAAGCTTTTAAACCAAAGCAACTTGAAGAAATTAACCAAGAAACATTAATTCTATGGGGAGATCAAGATAAAATATTAGGTATTAAGGATGCCCCAAAATTTGCAAGGGCAATTCCTCATAGTAAACTCATCTGGATTAAAGATAGCGGACACGTTCCTCATTTAGAACAGCCACAAATTACCGCAAAAGAAATTTTGGATTTTAGTTGTTAGTTGTTAGTTGTTAGTTGTTAATTGTTAATTGATGGTTGTTAGTTGTTAATTGATGGTTGTTAGTTGTTAGTTGATAGTTGATGGTTGTTAGTTGTTGGTGGTTAACTCATAACTCCTAACTCATAACTCCTAACTCCTAACTCATAACTCCTCACTCCTAACTCCTCACTCCTAACTCATAACTCCTCACTCCTAACTCATAACTCCTCACTCCGGTGGTTATTAATCCAATAACCACATCGAAGAATTATCAGATTCTTGGGGTTGTGTATCAGGCAAAGGACCTGTTGGACGAGAGTAAGATTTTCTATAAGATACTGTAGAGGAGTAATTTTTCTTTGGTTGAACTATAGCAGATTGATTGGGAACTGGTTGTTTTGCAAGAGGTTGTTTTGCCGTCTGTTGCTTGGCAAGAGGTTGTTTCGCAGCAAATTTCTGGGCTGCGTTGGCTTCTGCTGTAAGTTTGGTATTAGCTTCGGCTAATTGTAAAGCATCTTTTTTCGCTGCATAAAGCTCTGTGGTGAGTCTTTCTGTGAGTGCTTCTTTCTCAGATAAAGTTGATCGCAATTCTTTTATTTGTTTTTGTAAACTTTTTTCACTTTCACGCACTGTTTCCAATTCTTGCTTTAATCCTTCAAGAGTATCTTGCAAATCTCCAATTTTTTTCGCTTCTTCTACTTCTTGTTGCAATTGCTGGGATAATTTATCTTGTTTGGCAATTGTAGATTGAAACTCTTTCGCTTGCTGCCGTAAACTTTCTTCATTTTTTTGCGATTTTTCGAGAGTTTTTTGTAATTCTTTGACAGTCGCGTCTAAATCAACATTAGAAGATGGGGTGGTTTTTTCTTGATTCACTTCTTTTACCTCCGATGCAGTGACATCAATAGTTGATTCACTTTCAGTCGTTTTATTTGATTCTTCTTCGATTAAATCTGAAAGACGTTTTTTAGCCATTATTTCCTCCAATCACGCTGTAATTCATCAGCCACGCGACGATAGTCAGATTCCGCTTCCCGTGCGTTTTTACCTCGCCACTGAGTAATCGCCACACCTTCAAGCGCCGCTCTTTCATGGGCTTTGTAAATACGAATAAACGCATTACAAGCAGGAATTCCCAACTTTAAAAGAGTATTTTGAGCTTCAATTGCTTCTCTCAAACTTCGCGTATCCACTTTTGTTAACAGTACTCGATGGGGGGTACCCGCTGGAGTAACTGCTTCTTTGACTGTATCAATCAAAGCGGCTAAATCCATTGGTGCTGGGGGTGTTGGCAAAACCAAATAATCTGCATTTGTGATTACTGCTGCTAATGCTTGAGAATGCAGCGCTGGGGGCGTATCGACTACTACTAAATCGTAACCTTTTATCGAACGTAAACTACTTAATAATTTGGGATTTGTCTCTTGAGATAGATCGAAACCCATCCCCGAATCACTCCTAGAGAACCACCAACTAGCCGAACCTTGTGCATCCGCATCTACCAAAAGTACCTTTTTTTTCTCCGCAAAAGATGCTGCAAGATTAATTGAGGTAGTGGTTTTACCTACTCCTCCCTTACCGTTGAGGATAGCTATAATTTTTGGCATCTATCCTTTACCCCCAATGCTTATATCAGAAAATATACCGCGTTTTTGTAATTCGTAATTCGTAATTCGTAATTCGTAATTCGTAATTCAAAATGGCGGGGCAATATGGGGGATGAATGCTTCCCTATACTATGTCCCTCCGGCTCAACCTCGAAGAACGTTTCGGTAGCTCCGGACTATTTTGGCTTGGTAAGTCCTGATAATGATTTATTTATGCCGATCTAAATTTAAATTTAAACTTAATTATTAAGAAATGTTATTAAATCAAGTACTTGAAACACTTATTTTACGTAAAATTACGACTTTTTTGTAAAGGATAATTGAGATGAGTAGTCAAAACAAGTTATGTTGTTTCACACTAAAAATATAGCTAAGTAATTATATTTTTTTCATGAATACTATTTCCACTTCCAGCCTAGAATTCAAGCGCCCAGCTTGGCAAAATATTGTCATCATCACTTTAGGTTTTTGGCTGAGTGCTAGCTTACTTTTAGATTGGGTAATTATGCCTAGTCTTTATGTTTCTGGAATGATGACTCAATCAAGTTTTGCAACGGCTGGTTATACAATATTTTGGAATTTCAACCGAGTTGAATTACTTTGTGCCGGATTAATATTAACTGGGGTTTTGGCTTTAAATAAAAATCAATTCAACTGGCAGCGAAACGGTATCATTTTAGCAACTGTAATGCTTGCTATTGCTTTAGTCGATACTTATTTATTAACTCCCCAAATGTCGGCTATTGGACTACAATTAAACTTGTTTCAAGTCCCCGAAATTCCCGCAAATATGAATTTAATGCATGGGGCTTACTGGTTTATTGAAGCTGTAAAATTAGCAGTAGGTGGTACTCTTTTTACTTGGTATTGCAAGCAGTAAAAGAATTAAAAGTTAAGAGTTAAGAGTTAGGAGTTAAAAATATTTTTTTGTACACTACAGACAGAAGTCGGTTTTTTTCGGATAAATATCTGTAACACCCTTGTAAATCTCATAAAAACCCGACTTCTTAACCCAACAGATTAACTAGAAGTCGGGTTTTTTAAGACAAATGTCTGTAATAACCTTGTAAATCTCATAAAAACCCGACTTCTTAACTCAACTCATTATTCTTCTTTATCGAAAAACAACAGACGTATTGCGAGTATGGCAAATCCAATTGCTGCAATTGCTTTGAGTAAACGTGTAGGTAAAAATTCCGCTGCTGCACCTCCTGCTAATGCTCCCAATAAACTGGTTAATATCAGTGCTAAAGCAGTACCAAAAAATACTGCACGGGGAGATTTACAACGTCCCGAAAGTGCGATCGCAGCTAGTTGACTTTTATCGCCTAATTCGGACAAAAAAACTGTAATAAAACTTATTCCTAAAAGATGTAAGTCCATAATGAGTTAAGAGTGAGGAGTTAGGAGTTAAGAGTTAGGAGTGAGGAGTTATGAGTCCTAAAAATCGAATTTTAAGCAATAATTAAATCTAAAAATAACATCAGAGAAATCAGTAGTAAGGTGACTCCTGCGGCTTTATTTATTACTTTTGGTGAAAGATGTTTAGCTAGCAAACTACCCAAAGCTACACCTAAAAAGCTTGTTGTAATTAATGCTGCACCAGAACCAAGAAATACTACCCACGGTGAATGGGATTCCGCACTCATTAATAAAGTTGATAGCTGAGTTTTATCACCGATTTCTGCTAAAAAAATCGTAATAAAGGTACTTCCAAAAATAAATAATGGAGATTGGGATTTTCGAGTAGAATTATCTTCGCATTCTTCTGGAGATGCTTCATGTAACGTTTCATAACTAGCCTTATTGTGACATGGAGCATCTGCAATTTTCGGTTCCTGGTTTGGGGTTAAAGTACCAGTCAAGGTAATGGGAGTGGAGTCAAGTTTCACAGGGAATAATTCTATCTTTGGGTAGTTTTCATTTTGTTTTCATTTTCTCAGATTTGTGGCATAAATTGCAACCCTTCTTTTGGAAAGATGGGCAATGGGGGAATGGGGAGATAATTACTAATTTTTAACTCCGGTGGTACTAATTCCTAACTCTCAATCCAAAATCTCAAATCTAAAATCTAAAATCCAAAATCCTTTACTAGTTGACCAAAGTAAACATAAAGAGTGAAGATATAAGGATTAGACCTCTTGCTTTCATGTCAGGTGGCTTTTAGTGCTTTTTGATTTACCTTGATGTTTGTGCTTATAACAACTGTCAACGGTGAAGTCTAGATGGCTCTCGGTTTTGTATGACAGTCTTGATGGTATGGAAGTTGTTTGTGTAGCTTCTGTGGCATATTTAAAAGCTAAACAAAATTTAAAGTGGCAAGCAGTCTATATTTTGATTAAAAAACAAATTAACTGAGGAATAGCTGTGACGACAGTTGTGGAAAACCAAAAGCTAAATGTAAATAGTGATATGAAAGTTGGCGATCACGTCCGCGTAACTGAATCTGTGGTAGTTTATCACCATCCCGATCATCGTGGTGAAGCTTTTGATATCAAAGGTTTAGAAGGAGAAGTGATTGCTATTGTTACTCAATGGAAAGAAAGACCTGTTAGTGCTAACTTCCCTATTCAGGTGAAGTTCACTAAAAAGTTTAAAGCCCACTTACGTACTTCGGAGTTAGAAACAATTTAAACTGATTAAATTTAGTTTTTGCGGCGAAACCACTGAAATATATTCAGTTCGCCGCGCATTTTTTCCATCTGCTCGCGATTATTTTTAGCAGTACAATGATACCATTCACAGTAAAGTTTCAATTCTGAACGCACTTCGACTTCTCGGTAAAATTGGTAAGTTGTCTCACTAGCTGCAATATTTTCTTGGCTTTGAGATGAACCAGACGGGACTATTCTTTGTAATTCTTCAGACATGGTTGTTGGTTGATAGTTGATGGTTGTTGGTTGATAGTTGATAGTTGATGGTTATTAGTTCATAATTATTATTTATTTCACCCCATCCCCCATCCCCCATCCCCCTATTACTTAAACCCATCCACGCAAACGATATACAACCATACCAATATATTCTTTTAAGGCGATGGTAAAGTTATCCAAATTTTTGCTATCAGGTAACACATTTAAAATTGCACCTTTAGGAGTGTTAGCTAATTCTTGAATTTCACCCTTTGTGACCAGAAAATCAGTAGGTGCTGCAATCGCTTCAATCTTTTGATGTTGAAAAATTGCTAACGATCGCGGCATATGCATTGCTGAAGTCACTAATAATATACGGTCTATGTTGCGTTCTAAAAGAATCTTTTTAACGTTTACGGCGTTTTCATAAGTGTTTAGTGAGTCTGGTTCTTGTATAATATCTTCTGATTTTACTCCCATAAATATCAGTAATTTTGCGATATCTTCCGACTCTGGTAAACCTCCACCCCGCCAATCTATACGACCACCACTGACAATAATTAAGGGTGCTTTTTCTTGACGGTAAAGTTGGGCTGCGTAGAGAACTCTATCTCCTGATTCGCTTAAGTCTACAGTTGTTCGCGGTTCATAAACAGATTTAGTTGCACCACCCAAAACTACAATTGCTTCTGCTGCGGGCAATTCTCCTGATGGAATATTTTGCCATTCCAAAGAACGTACTAGAAAGCGAGAAACCCAAGCATTAGAGCTAAACAGTAATACAAATAGCGCGATCGCAATGCAAAATACTGCTACACGGGGTCGCTTCCATATCATAAAAAGCGCAAAAATGCAACAAATACAAGCAAACCCAAGGGGATAAAAGAATAGAGGTAGTAGTTTAGAAAGATATAAAAACATAATATTTATTAAGTTAGGAGTGAGGAGTTAGGAGTTAGGAGTGAAGCGCGCAGCGTGTCCGTTAGGACATGGAGTTAAGAGTTAAAAATAGGATGTAATAACACAACTTGTTGCAATTTGAAATTAACAACCACCTGAAAACCAAGTTTTTTAAGGTTAAAGGTCAAAGGTCAAAGTTGTAACACTCCTAACTCCTAACTCCTAACTCCTAACTCCTAACTCCTAACTCCTAATTTAAGTGTCAACTACCTTTCCCAAAACTTAATGTTGATTCCAGAACGATGACGGTAACGACGTGTAGGTTTTCGACTCCGCTGCAAATTCATTCGCTGTCCAGAGGGAACTACTTCGTCTTCATCTTCTAAAGTTTTATTTGAGACCTTTGTTACAGTTGGTTCCTTACTTCCCCACCAAGCAAAAATAAAGCCCGCACTCAAGCCAGCTAATCCACCGAGTAAAATACTTGTTTCTGGTCGATAGCGTAAAAAGATAAAACTCAGTAAGAAAAATAACCAGTATTTGAGTCCAGCATCTATACCATCGGAAGATGCGACAGTCTCGGGATTGGGACCAGTTTTTGTAGACGTGGTAAACAAACTTAGACCCAACCCTCCCAATATTCCGAGGAAGATACTCAAATTCCATTCTCTAGAATAGAGGTACAATACAAAAGTTAAAAATACCCCAAATATAAGTTGAGAGAGAAAGCTTTGCGAGAGAGGTAAAAAATTACCAGAATTTTTGTTTGCCATAATTGGGTTATTGGCTAATTAGTTGTTTTAATTGTGGCTCTAGAGGCTGAGTTGTATCTAAAATGTTCAGATATGATTTTTCTTGGTCGGTAAATGGTTCTGCCGCTTTCATTTGTGATGGTAGCAAATCGGCGGTTGAATCTGCTACGTCTCCAGTACGCTTGACAAGCCGTTCACGCAATATTTCTTCTGGTGCAGTACAGTTAACAATATTTAGGGGTATTTGATATTGAGTTGCTTTTTCAATCACCTCAGTTCGTAATTGCTGTTTATCGTATTTTGCATCCAAAATCACAGAAAAACCAAGACGAGCCAGCATGACACCCAATTCCATCAGTCGGGAATAAGTTTTTTGGTTCATTTCGGGGGTATACAATTCATCTCCACCCCGTTGTAATAAAGGAATTCCCGCTAAATGTTTTCGTACTGCATCCGAGCGTAGATGAACTGCTCCTAAATGTCGAGCTAAGTATCTGGCTGTGGTACTTTTACCGGAGCCAGATAAACCGGACATTAAAATTAATTTTCCTTGAGTGGGTTTAGTGTATTCCCAGGCTAGACGATAGTAATCAGCAGCGGTGAAAGTTGCTTGTTGTTTTGCTGTTTGGGGTACGCTAGGGTCATCAAGTAAAAACGAAGTTACTTTTGCTCTGACATAAGCTTGACGGCTTAAATATAAAGGCAATACTTGTAAACCTTCATAATCTCCAGTTTGTTCGATATAGGTATTTAGAAAGATATTAGCTAAATCTTTGCCGTTTCGGGCTTCTAAATCCATCATTGTAAATGCGACATCGTACATGACATCGACAAAACGAAATGGTTCGTTAAATTCGATGCAGTCGAATAGCATGACTTTATCTTGCCATAAACAGATATTTTTTAAATGTAAGTCGCCGTGGCATTCGCGAATAAAATTGTTGATGACACGATTTTGAAATAATTCTATGCGCTCGCGAAAAAAGTTGTCTGTATAATCTTTTGTTTCGTCAAATTGCTGCTGTGTCTGAGCTACACCAATATATTTTGCAGTTTGCTGGTAATTTTCGTCAAATGCAGCTCGTACTTGGGATACTTCGCCGAAGGAACTAATATAATCGTTAGTGGCAGCTTGAGCATGATATTGAGCTACTACTTGCCCTAATTCTACTATGTGTTCTTGTTGAAGTTCTCCGCGCTCGAACATTTCGCTAAACAAAGTCTCTTGAGGAAACTGACGCATTTTCAACGCATATTCTACAACGTCCCCGGTTCCCCCGAATTGATGCTTGTCGCCGTCGCGAGTAATTGGTAAAACTTCTAAATAAATGGAGGGTGCTGCAATGCTATTTAAGCGTAATTCTTCTTGACAAAAATGCTGTCGCTTTTCTAAGGTTGAATAGTTCAAAAAACCGAAATCTACCGGCTTTTTCAACTTATAAGCATAATCTCCTGTTAAGAATACATAAGAACAGTGGGTTTGAATCAACTGTATGGGTTCTTGAACTGCGTGGGGATAAAACCCAGGCTGCATCATCTGCTCAATCGTTTCTGGAATGGAAACCGTAGTCATTTATCCTCCAACTCACGTACAACTATAATTCGGTTTTAAGCACAAAAAAACCAGGAGTTCACCCCCTGGTATTTTAATTGATATTGCTAAGTTTACACAGTCGCAGATGGTTCTTCACCATCATCTGTAGTTCCACTACCTTGTGGTGGTAAAACGCTAACAACAAGTTCGGACGATTCTGCTACTAATGTTACCCCTTGGGGTAATTGAATTTGATTAACGTGTAAGCTGTCTCCAACTTTCAAGTTAGTTACATCAATATCAATTGCATCGGGAATATTCTCTGGCAGACAGTTTAACTGCATTTCGGTAATCACAGTATCTAACATCCCGCCTTCTTCTTTTACACCAATGGCATTACCGATAAAGTTAAGAGGTACTTCGACGGTCATTTTACCGTGACCTGCAACTGCAAAAAGCTGAGATGGAAAGGTTGACCTGTGGCTGGATGAGCTTGAACTTCTCTAAGTAAGGTTTGACCTTGCCAAGGAATATCATTAATCTTTAAATCGATCAAGGTATTATTTACTGAAGCTTTTTTAAGCAAGCGTTCCACAGTTTTGGCATTAATTACCAAAGAAATTGATTCCGTACCTTTATGACCATATAAATTGGCAGGAATTTCCCCAGAACGACGCAAAGCCTTTGTTTTGCTTCCTTCTGGTCGCTTTTGACATTCGACCATCATTTCCATAGTTTTGTTCTAATCAATGTTTAGGGTTTAGTTTACAAGTGAAAGATACGAGCAAAGAGAATATTCTACCTCAATCTTAGGCAGTCTTTAAAGAAACAGGGCTTCCGTCTGCTTGTAATAATCCTCGTTTTGGTCCATGAATTGGATCTTCAACAATGATTGTTTGATCCCGACTCGCACCCAAGGAAACGATCGCGATGGGAACTTCCACTAATTCAGCCAAAAATTTCAGATAATCTAATGCTTGTGATGGTAAATCTTCTAGATTGCGACAATGGCTTGTTGATTGTTGCCATCCAGGCAAAGTTTTGTAAATCGGACGACAGCGAGCAAATTTGCGGGCATTTGTGGGGAAATGTTCGCTGCGTTCGCCATCAATTTCGTAAGCGACACAAACTTTGATTTCTTCAAGTCCATCAAGGACATCGAGTTTGGTGATTGCTAAACAATCCATACCATTAATTCGTACTGCATAACGACCGATAACTGCATCAAACCACCCGCAGCGTCGTTTACGTCCGGTAGTTGTGCCAAATTCGGCTCCGATAGAACATAATTGCTCTCCGATATCTCCGGAAAGTTCCGTAGGAAAGGGACCTTCCCCAACTCTAGTAGTATAAGCTTTGGCGACACCAATTACTCGATCAATAGCAGTTGGTCCTAAACCTGTACCCACACAAGCTCCACCCGCTACCGGATTAGAGGAAGTTACAAAAGGATAAGTTCCGTGGTCTAAATCCAATAGAGTACCTTGCGCTCCCTCAAACAAAATATTCCGACGTTGTTTAATTGCCTGGTAAATTTCTAAGGAAGTATCAATAACATAAGGTCGTAAACGTTCTGCGTAACCTAAATACTCTTCAATTACAACTGAGGCATCTAAAGGTGGTAAATTGTAAAGCTTTTCTAAAATGACGTTTTTATAATTTATTGTCCATTCTAGTTGTTCGCGCAATCCTTGGGGGTCGATCAAATCCAACATCCGAATACCCGTGCGCTCGGATTTATCAGCATAAGTTGGACCGATGCCTCTACCTGTAGTACCGATTTTATGAACTCCCCGTCGTTCCTCGGAAGCTTGATCAATTAATCGGTGATAAGGCATGGTAACGTGTGCCGTTTCGGAAATCAATAGATTATTCGTAGAAATATTTAAACTCTCTATCTGATCTAATTCACCAATTAAAACCTGTGGATCAATCACTGTTCCAGAACCAATAATACATTTGGTCTCTGGATACAAAATACCGCTGGGAATCAAATGCAGTTTAAAAGTTTGACCTTTGACTACAATTGTATGTCCCGCATTTACCCCTCCTTGGTAACGCACGACAACATCTGCCGAACGGCTGAGTAAGTCGGTGATTTTTCCTTTCCCTTCATCGCCCCATTGGGCTCCTATAACAATAACGTTAGCCAAGAGATTCTTATTAAACTAAAGTTTTCACAAATGATTATTATCTACACGTCAAGTCACGAATGTCAAGACTTACAGGCTACATTATTCAAGAAATACTCAAATAATTATAAATTCGTGACATAAGTTACCTTTAGTTTTGTCGTAATTGATTCATACAATACATTTTGAAAGTTGATTATTGGTAAAATAATTAACAGTTTGGGGTTGCAAGTTTTCAGTAGTATTTTAAATTTGAGTTGGATATGAAGCTGGAAAACAAATGTATAAAATATGTATAGAACAAACGTAGATTTATAGAGAGTTAATTGATAATAATGAAATTAATGAGAAATTAATGAGAAATTAATGAGAGATTAATGAGAGATTTGGCTGTTTGGGCAATACTAAAAAAATATTTTTAAAAAATGTTGTATTCATGACTTTACAAAAGTCGATAAAGGTATTACATTATTTGTCCCTTATTTTTTACTCAATTTTTGAACGAGTCAGTTCTAGGTTTTCTAGATTTCCTAAAGTTTAAACAAAAAGCTTGCAAAAATAATCCTGTTTATTTTGACTTATTTTGACTTATTTTGATTTTCTCCGTTCCCGATTTGGTAGCTCCGAATATTTTAATCAATGCGATTCAAAGCTATAAAAAGATTTTTTTATAACTTGATAGTATTTGATAAAAAATCATCTTTTCTCCACAAATGATAAAAGCATCTAGCATTAAAAAACTCAGAATAGTATTTTTACTAGCACTTTGCGTAATATTTGCGAATACAGTGATTTTATGTACTAATACTATTAATTTAAAAATCAATCAACGAAATGTAAATCATTCACATCAAGTTATTATTCAACTGGAAAGAATTCTTTCAGGATTAAAAGATGTTCAAATAAATAATTATCGATACTTCATATCGGCAGATGTAAATTATTTGAAGTCTGATGTTAGCGCTCGGCAAAAAATTGATATTGATATCCAATTATTAAAAGATTTAATTAAAGATAATTATCAAGAACAACGGCAATTTATAGTAATTGTCCAAAACATTACGAATCAACTTGATTTATTAAGAAAAGAATTATATTTAAGCCAAAATAAAACATTAGATTTATCTTCAAAAATCACGTTAATCAATGAAATTAAAAGTCTAACTAAATCAATAGAGAATACAGAGCAAAATTTATTATTAAATCAACTGAATCGTTCTCAAAAAAGTTTTGCAAGAGCGATTGCAATTTTTTCAATTGCTGGTTTGATTAATTTGGGATTAGTCACCAAAATGTATTATCTGCTTAAAGATTATATCCTCAGACTTCAAAATACAAAAATAGCTTTACGACAAAGCGAAAATCGCTTACGGGCAATTATTGATGCAGAACCAGAATGTATTAAATTAATCGATCAGAATGGCATTCTTTTAGAAATAAATGCTTCTGGGGTGGCAATGATGGAAGTAGAGAGTGCTGATATTTTAATTGGTAAATTGGTATATTCTGCGATTATGCCAGAATATCAAAATGCTTTTAAATTAATGCATGAAAGCGTTTGTCGTGGTAACAAAGAATCTTTAGAATTCGAGATGATTGGATTCAAAAATACCCGTCGCTGGATGGAAACCCATGCAGTACCGTTACCAAGTGAAAATAACAATCGGTTTTTACATTTAGCAATAACTCGTGATATCACCCAACGTAAACTTGCAGAACAAAAACTTCGAGAACAAGCAGCATTATTAGACGTAGTGACAAATGCAATTTTAGTTAAAGATATTGATAATCGTATTTTATATTGGAATAAAGGTGCTGAAAATATCTACGGTTGGAAAGCATCAGAAGTTCATGGTCAAAAAGCATCACAATTGCTACATAAAGAATATTCTTCATGGCAAGATGATGCATTATTGAGTGTTATTAATACTGGAAAATGGCAAGGAGAGTTACATCAAATAACCAAAGAAGGTAAAGATATTATTATTGAAAGTCGTTGGACACTTTTGCGAGATGAAAAAGGCAAACCAAAATCAATTTTGGCAGAAAATACCGAAATTACTCAAAAGAAACAACTAGAAACTCAACTTTTAAGAACCCAACGTTTGGAAAGTATTGGTACTTTAGCAGGAGGTATTGCTCACGACTTGAATAATGTGTTAGCACCAATTTTAATGTCGGTACAATTATTAGAAAGAAAGTTACAAGATTCTCAACATTTACGATTGTTGAAAACTTTAGAAAATAATACTCAACGGGGTGCTAGTTTAATCAAACAATTGTTATCTTTCGCCAGAGGTATTGAAGGTAAACGCACTTTAGTTCAAGTCAAAAATTTAATTGTAGAAATTGAACAAATTGTTAGAGAAACTTTTCCTAAGTCAATTCAATTAACTGTAAATATTCCCCAACAATTGGGTTATGTGTGGGGGGATGACACCCAATTGCATCAGGTATTAATAAATTTGGTTGTTAATGCTCGCGATGCTATGCCCACTGGAGGTAAATTAGAAATTTCCGCTGCCAATCTGTTCATCGATCAACATCATGCTCAAATCAATATCGATGCTAAAATTGGTGCTTATATTGTAATTACCATAGCCGATACCGGAATAGGTATACATCCCCAAGTTCAAGAACGGATTTTTGAACCATTTTTTACTACAAAAGAACAGGGTAAAGGTACGGGGTTAGGTCTTTCTACTGCTTTAGGAATTATTAAGAACCACGGCGGTTTTGTCAATGTTGATAGCGAATTAAATAAAGGTACCATCGTTAAAGTTTATTTACCCATTAAACCCAATCCCAATACTGATATTCCTCATGGCGATCGCTCTTCTAATCTTAATGGCAGTGGGGAATTAATTTTGGTAGTTGACGATGAACCAGCTATTTGTCAAATTACTCAATCGTCTCTAGAAGCTTATAATTACCGGGTGTTAACAGCATCTAACGGTATGGAAGCTGTAGAAATATACGCTAAATATCAAAGGGAAATTAATGTAGTCTTGCTGGATATGATGATGCCTGAAATGGATGGCGAAACTACTATCAAGATGTTAAAAAAAATCAATCCACAAGTAAAAATTGTTGCTATTAGCGGCTTAGTATTAAATTCCAGTATAGAGCAAGTATCAAATCAAGGCGTGGAAGCATTTATGTCTAAACCCTGTACTGGCAAGGAATTACTACACACCCTTGTTCAAGTTACTAGAGAATTCAGCTAGACTTTAACAAAAATTTTATTGAGTATATATTTTTTCCTGTTTGTTTTTGTTAATATTAATAAAATTTTTAAAATAAAATCTCGTTATGGCTTTATACGCTGAATTACATCGGCATTTGGGTGGTTCGGTTGTACCCCGGATTTTATGGGGATATTTCGAGCGTCACTCGGATGAGTTTGTAGAAAGATTCCAGAATTATCAGGAATTTGAAGAGTTCTACACCAAACCACGCAATACTTTAAAAGAGTATCTAGAGTTGCACACTTTAGTTGAAAGCGTTCAAACTATAGAAACTCTACCTTACTTTATTTATCGTTTAGTACGTGGTGCCTACATTTTTGAAAATTTAGCATATTTGGAACTACGCTATACTCCTTATCTACGAACACCAGAACATTTAAATCAATCCCAGAGAATTGACAAGATGGCTGAGATTGTGGATGTTGTCGGTAAAGCCAGTAAATTATCCGAATATCCCATTGTCACCAGTCAGATTTTGTGTATGCACTCGCGACTTCCCTATGAGGTGAATAAAGCGATTGTCGATTTAGCCGCTCAAAATAGACAATATGTATGTGCTGTAGATGTAGCTGGGGGAGATAGCGGTTATGGGGAACGCATGGACGAATGGATACAGCTTTACGAATATGCTTTAGCTGCTGGTTTAAATACTACCGGACACGTCTATGAAACCAAAGATGGATGTCACCCAGAATTACTACCTTATTTAATGCGAATTGGTCACGGAATTCAAATTCCCCTGCAACATCCCGATTTACTCGAAGATGTCGCAAGACGTGGACAATGTTTAGAAGTGTGTCCGACAACTTATATTAAAACGGGTACTTTGGAAGATATTCGACAGTTAAAGTTGGTATTTGAGCGTTGTTTTGATGCTGGGGTAGATATCGCTATTTGTACTGATAACGCTGGGTTACATAATGTGCGTTTACCATTCGAGTACGAAAATCTCTTAACCTACGATATTATTGATTTTGAAATGCTCCAGGCTTGTCAAGATGCCGCTTTTCGTCATGCTTTTGCTTGGACTTATGGCGAACGTCCGGCATTATTATTAAATGGTTTACTTCATTCTCAACCGCAAAAAGCAGTAGTTGGTAGGTAGATAATAATTGATTAAAGTTGC
The DNA here is from genome assembly GCA_012033205.1 of Richelia sp. SL_2_1. Classification (GTDB taxonomy): domain Bacteria; phylum Cyanobacteriota; class Cyanobacteriia; order Cyanobacteriales; family Nostocaceae; genus Rivularia. The sequence goes on from JAAUSO010000049.1 coordinate 28,872, forward strand.
AGCAAGTGAATTACCTTATTAGTTGAGTTTGAAACGCAAAGGAAGGCTGATGTGTAAAAATCTAGTTGTTAGAAGCATTGAGCTTTTAATAGAATCAAGTCTTGGGTTTTTAAAACCGAGCATTTTTCTACGACTTTTTTTAAAGCGGGGATATTTCCCTGTTGTAAACCGGCTGCAATCTCTTTGATTTTTGGCTCAAATTGTCTTTGATCTAGCCATTTATGGGTAGTAAAATATTCTGGTGTAAATGCAGTACGCTCCAATAGCCAGAAATCAACATCGTATTTTTTGACAAAGTTTTTTACTTCAGTTGCATCTTGAGAATATTGAGCGCTGAGTAAATCGTTGATTCGGGGTAGAATTTGGCGGTAATATCCTAAGTGGTAAGGAAGTGCGGATTGCTTGCTAACTAAAACAGAACGTTGTGCAAATGTTGGTAAGTTATCTGCTTCTTGTGCTAAAGAGGCAATTATGATATTTTCAGGTTGCTCGGAGAGAAATTCATATAGTTTTGGTGCTTTTCCGATTACATAACCTGTATGGGGAAATTCTGTTGCCTTTAATCGCCAATAGCTAGGGTATAGAATAATTACTACGAATAGTAATGCCGTAATTGCTATAGTTATAACTTGTCGCTGTGTTTGCTCAGTTCTAATTGCCCAATTTAAAAGTGCATCCAAGATCATGATTACGGCAATGGCACCCGCTATAGGCATAATAATTTGTAGACTGTGCTGCGGAAAGCGACTGGGTAGATAAAGCTTGAACAATACCCCATGAGCGGCAAGAAATAAGCCAAAAGATACAATAAATATCTGGGGTAAAATAACAATTCGGCTAATTTGGCTAACTAAAGTAAATCTTTGAGGATAACCTATTAAAATAGGTAACAGCAATCCCATCCAAATTTGCGGGAAATGCAACAAAAATTTGATTGGAGAAGCAACAGTCGCTCGATACCACTGTATCGGCACAAAACCGCTACGCTTGTGAAATAACCAATATTCTACAGGATTATCGACAAAAAATTCTGTACGCCCGTTTTGCAAAAATTCCGGCATCATTCTAGCTTGCGCTGCTGTAACCATCGAACCAAATTCATTGGTCGAGAGAAAATACGGTAATAATGATATAAATGCAACTCCCAAGCCACTTATACAGAATATAAAATTTTGACGCTTCCTTGTCAGTCTAAGTCTTCCATTTTTCCAACTTACTAATCTGATAATCAGAACTCCTATAGCTACGAGTAATGTTGAAGGATAGAACAGTCCTAATAACGCGATCGCAAGTAGCATTGATAGTAGTGAACCATGTAATAAGTAATAGATAAATGCTAGAAAAAACGGGTAAAGAAAAGCTCTTGGGGTTGATGAACTTAAATCTGATGCTAACCATAAGTTCTGATTGAGCAGGAATGTACTCAGGAATGCTGCTGCTGGGATTGCTAGTAGCTGCATAGATATGCCAAAACAATAAGCTGTTGTAATTAATCCGAGTATCAACGGTAAAAGCTTACTTAAAAATATCGGTTCTACTCCAATATTTGCTAGCAATCGGTAAAAGGTTATATATCCTAATGGTGAGAGGGATTGAAAATAATCAGTGACTAAATCGTCAGGAAACAGCCGTGGATTCACAAATCTTTGCATCCAAAATACGTGCTGTCTGACATCATCGGACACTGCATAATCGCTACTCAATGCTGTTTTGAGCATTATAATACCGCAAAATGCTGCAAAAGCTAAACTCAAGCTGAACCAAAATATTAATTGAGAGCGCGAGCTATTTATTGAAGTTAAGGATTTTTGTAAATATTGGCTGAACATATTAAATTAAATTTTTATGTAATTAATCTGGAAATGCCGATTATGTCCGCTTATCAAGCATATCCGCAAGCAGCGCAAACATTGTTACCTGGGTAGTGGTGACAAACAAAATCAGAGTTCTTTCAGTTAAGTCATTACGGATGAATATATCCTGAAATAATGTTGTCAAAAAAGCGCCAAAAAATAGTGCAGCTATCGGTAAAAATACCCTTAAAGGCGCAAAATACATTCCTGTTCGTAATATTAATTGTACAAAACGCAAAGTATCGCGGATAGGCTTAATTTTGCTTTTACCTACCCGATGATGAAAGTCTATTGGTTCATAATGTACGATGTAATTGTTACTTAGCATTGCCACCGTAATCGTTGTGGTAAAACTAAATGTATCCGGCAAAATTTTGAGAAACCTTTCTACAACACTTTTACGAAATACTCGTAATCCGCTGTTCAAGTCTGGGATTTTACATCCAGTCATCCATTGAGCAAAGCGCACCAAAAACCATTTAGGAATTTTACGAATCGTCGAATAACTAACATTTGCGCCAATTCTCGCTCCTACAACCATATCCGCTTGTCTGGCTAAAGCTACTAATTCGGGAATACGTTCGTTTGGATAAGTACCATCTGCGTCCGTAATTACGATTAAAGGATATTGAGCGTGGCGAATACCAGTTTTGAGCGCAGCACCATATCCCCGATTGCGCCGGTGTTGAATAACTCTGATGTCATTACGAGCGTTTAAAACTTTACTACTATTATCCGTTGAACCATCATTAACAGCAATAATCTCGTATGTACAATCAATATCTTTTAAAGTTTCCTGAAGCCTATCGAGTGTTGCATTAATGCCATCCTCTTCGTTATAAACTGGCAGAATAATGGAAAATGGTAAATAACCAGTTTCTTCGTTTTGCTCGTTTGGAAAAAATTCTTCACTTAGTCTGGCATTTTCTTTCATATTTTTTATACAAATAAATTTTATTTTCAAAATAAAAAATATCTTTCAAGTCGGTGTATTTTTACCTGATTAATACTTGAAGTTACACTCTTACAAAGAACGCAAATTCTTAACACTTTTCCACAGATGAAATTATTTTTACATGACTTTTTGCATATCGTTGATCTAAAAAAAATTAGATTTAGATAATAATCAAATTTTTGCCTCCCTCTAAGATTGTTTAAATAACTTCAATTCAGTGTTTATACTAAATTAAAAACATTGCTGATATTTTTGTTTAAGTGTTTAAGTATAAAACAAGTTATTACAAAAATTGAAAAAGTATTAACTTCTATTAACAGTTTCCATGTCACATAATTGTGCGGTAGAGTAAAATGTATCTTCGCCTACAATGTACATTTACGTTATGGCATCTACTATCCAAGCTCTACCCTCAGAAGTAGTACATTTAATTACAGCCTCAGAGGTGATTGATTCTTTTGCTGCGGTAGTACGGGAATTGATCGAAAATTCCTTAGATGCAGGTGCGACAAGGATTGTAATTTCTCTGTACCCCCAGCAGTGGCAGATTCGTGTAGCGGATAATGGTTGTGGAATGAGTCTATCCGACTTACAGCAAGCCGCAAGCGCTCATAGTACTAGTAAAATACGCTGTTGTAGCGATTTATGGAAAATCAATAGTTTGGGTTTTCGCGGTGAAGCGTTGCACAGTTTAACAACCTTAGCCGATTTAGAAATTCTCAGTCGTGGAGCAAATCATCTCCAACAGAAAACAGAGTCTAACGGTTGGCGAGTTGTCTATGGTAATAGAGGAGAAGCTTTAAGGATGGAAGCAACGGCGATCGCACCGGGTACTGTCGCCGTAATTTCTAATTTATTTGGTAATTGTCAGCCTCGTCGTCACGGTTTACCTTCAATTCCTCAGCAAATGAGAGCAGTACAAGGCTTAATTCAACAAACTGCTTTGTGTCATCCCCACGTTACTTGGCAAGTTTGGCAAAATGGACGGGAATGGTTCAGTATTTATCCTACTACGAATATCAAGGAAACTCTATCTCAGTTTCTCCATGGAGTGCATCCATCAGATTTACAGGAATTAAAAATTGAATTAAATAACCCTGATAATTCCTCACTTTCATTAGTCATCGGATTACCCGATAGATGTCATCGTCATCGTCCAGATTGGGTACGCATAGCAGTAAATGGACGTATAGTCAAGTCTCCAGAACTCGAACAAACTATTATCGGAGCATTTCATAAAACCTTACCGCGCGATCGCTATCCGGTTTGTTTCTTACACTTGTGTGTTTCCCCAAGTCAGATTAACTGGAATCGCAACCCTGCCAAAACAGAAATTTACCTCAATCAGCTTGATTATTGGCAAGAACAAATTACTCAATCGATTGACAAAGCACTCACCATTAATTGTTCCACCATTAAGGAATCTTTGCAGGTAACGCGAGTAGGCAAATTAATCAAAGCCGCAGAAGCAAAAAGTGGTTACAACTTCAACCGCAGAAATCTTGAAGAAAACGACGATTTAGATAAATCTCAACTCAAATCATCAACCTTAACGCAAAATTCGCCTCTCTCTACAACATTTCCTTTAAAAGCAGTCGCTCAAGTCAATAAAACCTATATAGTTGCAGAGCATCCTGGAGGAATGTGGTTAGTAGAACAACACATAGCCCATGAAAGAGTATTGTACGAACAACTTTGCGAACATTGGCAATTAGTAAAGTGTGAGCCAGCAATAATTCTATATCAATTATCCCCTGCACAAGTAGAACAACTGCAACGGATTAATTTAGAAATAGAACCTTTCGGAGAACAACTTTGGGCAATTCGTCAAGTACCCGCACTTCTTCAACAGCGCCAGGATTGCGCCGAAGCAATATTAGAATTGAGCAAAGGAGGTGATTTAAACACAGCCCAAGTCGCCGTAGCTTGTCGCAGTGCGATTCGCAATGGTACAATTTTGACTCTGCCACAAATGCAGCAACTATTAGACCAATGGCAGCGTACCCGCAACCCCCGCACCTGCCCCCACGGAAGACCAATTTATTTATCCTTAGAAGAGTCATCCTTAGCTCGTTATTTCCGTCGTAATTGGGTGATTGGCAAATCCCACGGAATCTAAGAATTTTGCAATGGGTAATGGGTAACGGGTAATGGGTAATGGATAATGGGTAATGGGTAATGGGTAATGGGTAATGGATAATAAATAGATAAAGGGGAAATAATTAATAATGAGGGAGTTTTGACGCACACTCTACACGCTTCACTTTCAACTATATACTTCAATAATTACCAATTCCCAATTCCCAATTACCAATTCCCAATCCCCAATTCCCAATTCCCAATTACCAATTCCCAATCCCCAATTACCAATTGCCAATTCCCAATTACCAAATTCTATGAGTGCAGAAATTATTTGTGTCGGTACCGAAATGTTATTAGGAGATATTCTTAATAGCAATGCTCAATATTTAGCGCAACAGTTAGCTCAATTAGGTATTCCTCATTATTATCAAACCGTTGTCGGCGATAATATTGATAGATTAAAGCAAGTTATCGAAATTGCTACCCAAAGAGCGCAAATACTCATTTTTACTGGGGGTTTAGGACCAACTCCCGATGACTTAACTTGCGAAACCATTGCCGATTTTTTGGTTCTCCTTTAATTGAACGTGCCGAAATTATCGAAGATATTACCGCAAAATACGCGACACGCAATAGAGTCATGAGTGCGAGCAATCGCAAGCAAGCTTTAATACCTGATGGTGCGGATATTCTGCCCAATCCTACGGGTACGGCTCCTGGTATCATCTGGCAACCCCGTTCTAATTTGACGATTTTCACATTCCCTGGCGTACCTTCAGAAATGCGCCGGATGTGGGAAGAAACCGCCGTTCCCTACCTGAAAGGTCAAGGTTGGGGCAAACAAATCATTTATAGCCGAATGCTGCGGTTTTGGAACGTTCCCGAATCGACTTTAGCGGAGAAAGTATCTGCTTATCTGAATTTGCCTAATCCCACAGTAGCTCCCTATGCGAGTAAAGGAGAGGTGAAATTACGAATTTCTGCCAAAGCAAGTTCGGAAACTGAAGCTCAAAGGTTGATTGCACCCGTTGAAAAGCAAATTAAAGAAATTGCCGGTTTCGATTGTTTCGGTGCTGATGGTGACACCTTGGCTTCCGTGGTGGGTGAGTTATTGCGTAAATCAGGGCAAACACTTTCGGTAGCAGAATCTTGCACTGGCGGAACTTTGGGGGGAATGTTAACGGATACTTCGGGAAGTTCTGATTACTTTTGGGGTGGTGTAATTTGTTATGATAATTCCGTAAAAATAGGGATGTTAGGAGTTAATCAGAAAGATTTAGGGAAGTATGGTGCAGTCAGCGCAATTGTCGCCGAGCAAATGGCTGTAGGGGTTAAAAAGCAATTGGCTACAACTTGGGGATTAAGTATAACTGGAATCGCCGGACCTACTGGGGGTACGGAAACTAAGCCCGTGGGTTTGGTTTATGTTGGTTTAGCGGGAGTTTCGGGAGTAGAAAGTTTTGAATTCCACTTTAATCCAGTACGGGGTAGGTCTTTAATTCGTCACTTTAGCGCTTGTCATGCTTTGGATAGTTTGCGGAGGAGGTTGTTGAAGGGGGAATAATATATTAACGCAGAGGAGTGCAAAGTTTTTGATCGGCAACATTCCTTATTTGATAAATAATTTTTTGTGATGAGCGTAAATCCTGCAAATCTAGTTAAATAAAGGTATATACGGTACTATCGTTTTATCAATATCAATTATTTTGCCTAACATTATCAGCATAATTAATCTCTAGGAGGTTGCTGAATAGTTCACAATTTGTTACAAAAATATAAAGAACTTATAGTAAACTCTACTAAAAAATGTTTGGCGGACTTACTGGTTTTAAAGATTACAAAGGTAGTGACTGGGGAGAGCAGATGCTCAACACCGTTGCGAGCCAAACGATTCGCCACTTGTTTACTAAAAGCGAGTCGGTAGAAGTCTTTGTCCGCTGCTATCCCTCCAGCAAGCTTTTACAGGGCAGTATTGATAGCTTTAAAATGGGCGGTCGTGGCTTGGTAATTCGCAAAGATTTCTTGGTTGACGAGATGTCGTTTGAAACCGATGCCGTATCTATCGACTTCAGTTCGGTGTTAAGCGGTAAGCTGCGTTTAAAGCAACCCACTCAAGCGATCGCGCAAGTTATATTGACTCAAGAAGGAATTAATCAGGCTTTTGAAGCGGAATTAGTCAAAAAACGTTTGATAAATCTTTCCGAACCAACATTAACGGCATTATCTGACGGTGAACCTGTTTCTTTCACTGAGGTTCAGGTAGAATTATTGCCAGATAATCGGTTAAAGATTTTCGCCAAAGCTGACTTGAACAATGGTGAATTAGTACCGTTAAATATGACCGTACAAGTAAGTATTGAGCGACGACGAAAAGTTTCGTTCAAAAGTCCTGAAATCGACCTGGAATCGGTACCAGAAGAGCAAAAAGAAATTTCACAAACCCTATGTACTGCATTAGCAGAAATTTTAGATAATATGGTCGATTTAGACCGTTTTGATTTAGATGGAGTAAAAATGCGTCTTAATCGTTTAGAAACCGAAGGTCATAAATTAATTTTTAGCGGATATGCCGAGATTGAGCGTATACCAAGTACTAAGTGACAGTTGACCTTTGACCCTTAACCCTTAACCTTTAACCCTTACAATCAATTACAGAACTGTTCTTAGGGAGAAAAGTTGTGTCACTCAAAACATCATCACCGCAATTACAACGGGAATTAGGAGTTGTAGGGGCGACTGTGATGGGGCTTGGTTCGATTATCGGTACTGGGGTTTTTGTCAGCATTGGTATTGCTGCTGGAATTGCCGGTAATGCGGTGATTTTAGCTGTAATGATTGGTGCAATGGTGGCTATTTGCAACGGACTTAACAGCGCTCAACTTGCTGCGAATCATCCTGTAAGTGGTGGTTCTTATGAATATGGTTATAAATATTTAAATTCTTGGTTGGGATTTACCGCTGGATGGATGTTTTTGTTGGCAAAATCTGCTTCTGCGGCTACGGCTGCCTTGGGTTTTGCTGGCTACTTTTTGAATGCAACGGGTTTGGATGCCAGTGGTTTACTTGTACCCTTAGCCTTAACTGCGGTAATTGCGATCGCAATTGTTGTTTTAAATGGTATTCGTCGGTCAAATCGAGTCAATATTGTAATTGTATCTGTTTCAGTTTTTAGTTTAATTTTCTTTATATTTGGGGGAATTCCCACAGCCATCGCCACAGGTGGGGAAAATCTCACACCTTTTAACGGTTCGGTTGCGACTGTGCTTCATGCTAGCGCTTTGATGTTTGTAGCTTATACAGGTTACGGTAGAATTGCGACTTTGGGAGAAGAAGCTAAAAACCCGCGTCAAACGATTCCCAAAGCCATTGTTGTGACGATGATAATCACAATGCTGGTTTACGTAGGAGTAGCAACAATTGCTGTAGCGGCTGTTGGGGCTGAAAAGCTTGGAGAATCGGCTTTAGCAGGGCAAGCAGCACCTCTAGAAGTCGCTGTTCGTAGCTTCGGGATTCCGGGAGGAGCGCAAATCTTGGCAATTGGGGCAATTTTTGCCATGTTAGGAGTATTGCTCAATTTAATTTTAGGTTTATCTCGCGTATTGTTAGCAATGGGAAGACGGCGAGATATGCCGAGGATTTTTGCCAGATTAAATCAATCCGGTACAACTCCCACGCCTGCTGTAATTGCAGTAACTATGATCATTGCTGTTTTAGTCTTAATCGGTAATGTTAAAACCACTTGGTCTTTCAGTGCTTTTACTGTTTTAATTTATTACTCAATAACTAATTTAGCTGCATTTGCTATACCAAGTCAGGAAAGACTTTATCCTCAATGGCTATCAATTCTTGGCTTATTAGCTTGTTTATTTCTCGCTTTCTGGGTTGAACCGTTTGTATGGCAAGTCGGTTTAGCATTGATTGTTGCAGGATTAATGTGGCACACAGTTGCTCAGAAGTTGACTGATGAAAGAAGTTAAATTAAATCAGTGAACAGTGAACAGTGTTAGCTTTACTCGTGACGTGGTAGCGTCATACATTAAACACTCCTAGTATGGTGTTCTATTTAAACTAATACAGAAGACGCGCTTCCACCTTCAAAGGTGGAGGGCTAACCTTTTATTGTATAAACCTGACTGATAACTGTTAAAAACTATAATACATTAAACAACAAGGGAGGTGATATTGGTGCTGGTTAAACCACACTACACAACTAGAATTTAATGTATAAAAACAATATTTATCTATTCTGCGAGATAAGTTAAAGTACTTAAAAAACTCAAAGTAAAAAATATTTGTAAGCCATGTCAGCAAAGGGATAAAAACAGATTCGTAAGTAATTCACGTTTAATTGTGAAATCTTTTTTTAACAGGCTGATATCAATGATTAGCCTATAACCAGATAGTATAGGGAAACTAAAATTCACATACAAACATCAATAATTTAATATTTAGCACTTGCCGATAGGATGTTTCTGTAAGTACCCTTTTATTATGTAACATCAGTAGTTGTACTAAGCAAATACTTATAGTTACTTTAAAACCTCCTGTTGGTTCATAGATATAATCACCGTGATTAAATACAGAGCTAGGAAATTTTTTCTGATCAAGCATATTCAGCAAGAAGATTTTTGAGGATTTTAGTAAACAGTTAATTACATCCAATTAAATGAATTTAATCCAGATATTCGATTGAACTTTACCAAAATCTCTAAATACAAAGTATAGTTAGCATCCTAACTGTATTAATTATTTAGCAAATGATTAACTTAACAATTTTTCTCCCGAACGGGTAATGGGAATAAGAAAAAAGCTAGGCAAAGATTTACAAAAATCTATCTTTGTACTGCAAAAAAAACTTTTCAAAAGACACAGAGAATTAATAACCGCTTCTAGCGTAGTATTTTGCATACTTGTATTGCGCTGGTTAGGGTTATTGCAATCTTTAGAATGGACTGCTTTAGACCAATTCTTTCAATTGCGTCCACTTGAAAGATATCAAGAGCGGATTACCATAGTGGCTATAGATGAAGCTTCTTTGCAAGAATTAGGTTCTTGGCCAGTTTCTGATGGTAAAGTTGCTGAATTATTACAAAAAATCAAAGCTTATCAACCTCGTGCAATTGGTTTAGATATTTATCGAGATTTACCAGTATCAATTGGTAATGAAAATCTGGAAAAAATATTTAAATCAACACCGAATTTAGTTGGCATTGAACTACTCTCAGACAATCAAAATGACCGCGTTCGTCCACCATCTATATTAAGTCAAAAAAACCAAGTAGGTTTTAATAATGTGGTAGTGGATAGTGACGGTAAAGTGCGTCGTGGTTTGCTGTATTTACATATTGATAATAATGCATATGAAAGCTTTGCTTTAAAATTGGCGCGACTGTATTTAAAATCTGAGGGTATTACACCTAAAAGAGCCAAAAATTCTAACTATTTACAATTGGGTAAAGCTACATTTACTAGATTTCAACATCATGACGGTGGCTACGTCAAAGCTGATGATGGTGGTTATCAATTTTTATCTAATTTTCCTAAACCTGCTTGTCAAGAAAGCTGTGATGGTAAATCTTATGGTTTTCGCAAAGTATCTTTAAGAAAAGTCTTAAATGGAGAGGTACCTAAAAGTTGGATTAAAAACCGCATCGTGCTAATTGGTTCGACTGCACCGAGTTTACAAGATTTAAAACTAACTCCATACTCCAGCAGTTTTATGAGCAAAGAACCTAAGTCTATACCTGGTGTAGAATTGCAAGCTTATTTTACCCATGAAATTATTTCCGCTGCTCTCGAAGGAAGGAAATTACTTCAAGTCTGGCCTGAACCTATGGAATGTTTATGGATTGGAATTTGGGCTTATGTAGGGGCAATAACTAGATGGCGAATTAGGAGTTCAAGTACTAATTTAGTATTAATAATAGTTTTCAGTTTTGTGTTAACAGTTAGTGCTTATTTTCTGTTTTTAAAAGGTTCGTGGATACCACTGATTCCGGCGTTAATAACTTATATTATTTCGGTGATTTTTATTACTGGTCAAATCGCTCATTCTCAAGAAGAATTTAAGCGTTCTAGGGAGTTTTTAGGACAAGTTATTAATACAGTCGCTGATCCGATTTATGTTAAAAATGAACAGCATCAATGGATTGTTTTAAACGATGCTTACTGTGAGTTGATTGGTTGTCCTAAAAACAAGTTAATTGATCAATTAGATTATGATTTTTTCCCGAAAAATGAAGCTGATGATTTTAGAAAAAAAGATGACTATGTTTTCCGCACTCAAAAATTATTAGAAGACGAAGAAGAATTTACAGATATGAATGGTGAACTTCATCTCATTGCCACTAAGCGTTCGCTACATAAAGATGCTGCCGGTAATTTATTCTTGGTTGGGGTAATTCGTGATATTACCAAACGTAAACTTCTGGAAGAACAACTTAAGCGTACTGCTGATGAATTATCTCGTTCTAATAATGAATTAAAACTTCAAGAAGACCATTTGCGTTATATCGCTTATCACGATGCTCTTACCGGATTACCGAATCGTAAAGCTTTTGCAGAAGAACTTCATGAGTCTTTATCTTGGGCAAAAAATGGTAATTATTTACTCGCATTGCTATTTTTAGATTTAGATGGTTTTAAGCAAGTAAATGACACTTTAGGACATGAAATGGGCGACCTTTTATTAGTAACAGTTGCTCAACGACTCAACAATTGTTTGCGTGGTAGCGACACTGTTTCCCGTTTAGGTGGAGACGAATTTACAATCATTTTACGTCGGATTCCTAACCCAAAAGTTGCTGCTAAAATCGCTGACAAAATTCTTACAAGTATCACAGAATCAATTAGTTTAGAAGGTCATACTACTAAAATTTCTGCTAGTATCGGTATTAGTATTTATCCATATACTGCTTACAATTCAGAAACATTACTTAAGCAAGCGGATGCTGCAATGTATCGTGCGAAGCATCTCGGCAAAAATCGCTATCAATTTGCTCAACAATCTGAAAAAGTTCAATCTTGATTAACTGTGCCTTCATTAATTAAACATTTTCTTGGGGTAGGGAATAGGGAACAGTTATATAGCGGTTTTCATTTCAGTGCAATACAAATTTTACCTCACCCCGCCCTCCGGGCACCCCTCTCCTGTCGGGAGGAGAGGGGAAAGGGGTGAGGTTTTAGTGTATTGGACTCAACTGAAATTTGC
>JAAUSO010000224.1 GCA_012033205.1 Richelia sp. SL_2_1
TTTGACCTTTGACCTTTGACCTTTGACCTTTGACCTTTGACCTTTGACCTTTGACCTTTGACCTTTGACCTTTGACCTTTACAAATGAAGTTCGCATATACTTACAGCGATCCTTTATTAGAACAAACTCCCGAACCTGTAAGTTTAGGTTGGGAGGTTGATAGAATTTATCAAGATTTGGGAAAAAGGTCAGAACTACAGCAATTATTTAAAGACTGTCAAATAAATCCTCCAGATTGCCTTCTTATTCGACGTTTGGAAGAGTTGGGAGATAGTGTAGAGGAAGTAATATCGCATCTTTCTCAACTTGAAGCAATGGGAATCACCCTCGTTGCGGTAGAACAAAATTACAATTCCACTACAAAAGCTACTAATACCCACGCGAATTTACTTAAAATATTACACGAAATTAAACAACAAAAACATAGCGCTCGCATTCGTCAAGCCTATGCACGCAATCGTTTAGATGCTGCACCACCACCAGGTAAAGCACCCTACGGCTACCGTCGCGGTAAAGCAAAATATACTATTGACCGCAGTACTTCCCCGGTAGTTAAAGAATTTTTTGATAACTTTTTACTATATGGTTCGTTACGAGGGGCTGTAAGACATTTAGCAAAAAATACGGAAAAAAATCTCCGTTACTACTGGAAGACGTTGGTTAACTAATCCCGTATATCGTGGTGATACGGCTTACCGAAATGGAGAAATTATCCGTGATACCCACAGTGCAATAATTTCTCGTGAAGAAGCAGCGCAAGTTGATCGGCTTTTGCGTCGCAACAGTCGTTTACCCTCTCGTACCGCCAGTGCGCCGCGTTCTCTAGCGGGTTTGGTTGTATGTAGCGAATGTCGATCGCATATGAATGTTACTCGCGTTACTCTGCACAGACAAAAAAAAGAGTATCTTTATTTACGTCCTATTAACTGTTCTCAAAATCCCAAATGTCGTGCTATTTCTTACCAAGAAGTACTAAAAAATACAATTGAAACAGTTTGTCGTGACTTACCTCAAGCAGTAGAAAAAATTAATTTCCCTTACTTTGAACAGGTAAAAAACAATTTAACCGAAGCTATAATTCATCAACAAAAAATATTAGCAGAAATACCGGCTTTAGTAGAAACTGGTATTTTAGATGAAGAAACTTGCAAACTCCGAACTTATAAACTCCGCATCGAAATATCTACACTCCAAGCCCAATTAGCAATTTTACCACCAGTAAATTTACGCTCCGTCGCTCAAGCCGTTTCCATCCCACAATTCTGGTTAGACTTATCAGAAACAGAACGAAGATTTTATTTTCGAGAATTTATTAGTCAAATCGAAATTATTCGTCAAGATAAAGATTGGAATTTACAAATTATATTTATTTTTTAAAAGTTAGTTGATATAGCGGTTTTCACTTGAGTGGAATACAAATTTTACCTCACCCCGCCCTCTTAACCCCTCTCCTTCATAAGGAGAGGGGAAGGGGGTGAGGTTTTAGTGTATTGGACTCAACTGAAATTTGCTATAGTTGATAGTTGATGGTTGTTTATCCACTGTCAACTGATAACTGTTTAAGGCTTCTTCCCAGTATTCCGCACGTTAGCAATTTTGCCAATTAAATCAAACCAAAAAGGCGCACCCATTGCGATGGCAATACCGCTGAGAATCCAACCGGGAATTGCTCGTGCAAATCTGAGAAAAAACATCGGATTAGCATTCGGTGATGGTAATAAACCTATTTGCTGTTTAATGTTAGCTTCAGTCCAACCAATAGGTAAAGAGATATCCGATAAAGCTTCTTCTGTTTGACTTCTAAGAGTTCCGATATCTACATATTTTAAATTTTCTTTATTTTGGACAACTATTTGTCCGGCATTATTAACAATTGTATTTCTTAAGGCTGAATCTGTAGAAAGTCTGCTTATCATATGAAACGCATCGGCATTTGCTGCTACAGCCATAGTAATACCAATTAATAAAGCGACTCCTTTTGCATTGCGCTTATAAACTCCACTAGCTCTTTCCATTGAACTGTTAAAAGAGTTTTGCATTTCTTGTCTTAATAGATTAATCCCAGATTCTGTAGATTGAATTCTTGCTTGAGTACGATGAGCTAAAACAGTCAAATTTTCTGCAATTGATTCCGGTAAAATTTCCGTTAATTGCTCAAATTTTTGATAAGTTTGACTATCTTTATCTTTAATTGCTGCTTTAAATTCATTGTAAACTCCACTACCTTTTTGCATTAATTGCACAATTTCACCAACATTCGGTTGCAAACCTCCTAAAGTAATTGCTCTTTCTTCAGAGGAAAACATATCTTGTCTTAAAAATTTCAATTTTCGCAAAGCTTTAGTAGAATATTCACTTTCTGGTATTTCGATTTGAAAAGTATCTACAAATCTATCTATACTTTCTGCCATGCGAGCAATGCTAGTATTCAAGGTAGCTTTATTTTGATGATAATTCCAGATAATTTGCTCCAAATCAGCTTGCATTTCGGCAAATTCTTGATAAATTTTACTCAAAGAATTAGTAAATTTATCGTCACCTTGTATTTGTCCTTCTAAAGTAAATAAAATATCTTGTATTTCGGTGATTCTTTCAGCTTTAAATTTATCTAACCTTGATTCCGAAAGTTTTTGAGAAAATTCCGGAATTTGCAAAGTTTCCATCAAAGTAGTTGCATAAATATCCGCAGGAATATAAGATGGACCACTACGTTTATCATCACCAAAAATAGTTTCGTTATTAGTATTTCCAGCACGTACTGCTGTTAACGGACGAGTTAAAGAACCAACAGCCCAAGTCGCTTTTCTAGGTAAAGTCGCGAAAAATCCTTTCGCTTCTTGATTAATATTTTTCACCAAAGGATTACTATAAATTTGATTTACCAATTGAATTATTTTTGCTTCCTCAGAATTACGAGTACCACCAGCAAGTAAAATTTCAATAGATTTTCTTAGATGTACCGCACGCCATTGTAACAATGTGGCAATTAATTCCTGTATCTCGGAGGCTAACAAACTCAAAATCAAGTAAGTAAATATTAAACCTAAAACAATATCTAAGATAAAAGGTAAATTCATCCTATTTTTCTCTCACAGAATTGAATAATTAATGTTAGTAAGATTCGGTCTAATTCTCGATGCATAAACAATATTTAATTTTCTCCAAAATTAAAAAAATCAAAAATTCATCAAAAAAAGATCAATAAACTAAATTTAACGAGATAATAAAAAGATAGTAGTTTTTCACTAATGTTATCATTGGAGATTGGATTAAGGTCTCCGTTTTATTTAAGTTGCTTTAAAACGATTAATTTTTCGCTGATTATGCAAAAAGGAAGCTTTATTTGGGGTTTTACTGAAAACAAGTATCGTAGTATTGACAAACGGGTAGATCGAATCTGGATAGTAATACTGCTGATAGCCGCAGTCATACTATTTACTATTAACCTCGGAATGTTACCCCTACGAGACTGGGATGAAGGCACGATTGCACAGGTTGCACGGGAATTGGGAAGTGGCTCAGCTAGCGATATGCGATGGCTTTTCCCAACTCTTGGAGGGGAACCATATCATAATAAGCCACCATTGATGCACTTAATGATTGCTTGGGCTTATTCCATAGGAGGTGTAAACGAGTGGACTACACGTTTACCAGGTGCAATTTTAACAGCTCTTACAGTACCTTTTTTGTATAGTATTGGTCGAGAAATATTCCACCAGCGCATTTGTGCTATTTACAGCGCTTTAGTTTATCTCACAATGTTGCCAGTAGTACGTCACGGAAGACTGGCGATGTTAGATGGTGCTGCGGTTTTTTTCTTCATGGTGATGCTGTTGTGCGTATTGCGTTCGCGCCGCGATTTACGCTATTGCTTGGGAGTAGGTATTGGTTTTGCCCTAATTTGTCTGACTAAAAGCATTTTAGGTGTTTTACTCGGCGCTGTAGCGATGATATTTCTGTTTTGGGATACACCGCGATTGCTCAAGAGCAAGTATATGTGGACGGGAATATTTATCGGTAGTATACCAGTCGTTTTTTGGTACGGCGCACAATGGTGGCATTACGGAGATACTTTCACCACTCAAGGGATGATGAATCAATCCCTGAGTCGTATTTGGAATTCGGTTGAAGGACATAAAGGTCCCCCTTGGTATTATTTACTAGAAATTTGTAAATATACATGGCCCTCGTTATTTTTTTTACCAGCTGCTTTACGTTTTACTTGGGAAAATCGCAATCTCAGTTGGGCAAAATTAGTATTAGTTTGGTTGTGTGTTTATCTACTCGCGATTTCTGTAATGGGAACCAAGCTTCCCTGGTATGTTTTCCCAATTTATCCAAGTATCGCTTTAGCAATTGGAGCAAAGTTAGGCGAAGTAGAAAATTTACCTTTATTAACTCCACTGCCCAAATTTTGGTTAGTAATGTTAAGCCTTTTAGCTGTAATTTCCGCCGTTGCTAGCACCTACTTCAGTTGGAGTTCAACACCTTCATCGGAATTACAACTGATATTTGCAGCCTTTAGCGTCACAATGGCTTTAGCAGCTTTGAGAGCGCAAAGAGGTGACAGACAATTCATCAAAGTTATTTTATGGGGAACTTACGTATCTTTACTATTATTCGTAAAATCCAATTATTGGGTGTGGGAACTCAATGAAAATTACCCAGTTAAACCCGTTGTGCAAATGGTAGTTCAAGCAAATACAGGGGTTTCCCCGATTTACATTTCCTCAACCAACCATCGTCCATCATTAGACTTTTACAGTAATGGTACTATCAAAACTGCTTCTCCGGACGACTTAAAATACTATTGGCAGCACGATCAAAAACCTTATTTCTTACTTGACGAAGATACTCTGAAAACTTTGCCATTAGATTCTGTAGAAGAAATAGCCAAACAAGAAGGTTGGACTTTAGTTACGAAAAGTAAATAACACGGGACGTTAAAAGCAGCTGGATCAAAAATAATCCCGGAGGTAAGTATGATCACGTGAGTACTCTACACGAAGCATTCTCACGAGTCGATAATCATAGAAGTCGGGTTTTTACAATCTAAATATCAGTAACATCAACAAATCCTGATAAAAACCCGACTTCTTACACCAGGAAAAATTAAGATTTTACAGCTTCTTTTCCTCTGTGATTGAGTAATCGAGGATTCAACATCCCGCTAGCGTTAACTTTTTTTTGTTTACCAAATAACTAGTTTTATATATAAATATCAATAACTTGATTGTTTATTTTTCTTCTATATCGGAAATGTTCTCCACATTAGGAACATTTTGATCGTCTTGATTGGCGGTATTTGTTTGAGTCACAGTAACCACGCCTAATATAATCGCGCTACCTAATACAAAAGCCATTAAGGATGTTTAAAAAATACAAAATCGCGTAAAATACGTGCTAAAGGTTGGCTTTGACGACGCAGTACAGACGAAAGAGTAATTTGCTTTAAAGGAAACGGATCGCGCACGAAATTACCGCTACGGCATACTACCAGTCTTTCCTGACAGTACGGGCAATTGTACAATCCACTACAAGTTTTCAAACCTTTCCCCGCAGGATTTTTTTGGCAAATGGGGCAAGTAACGTAATGATTATCAAAGGTGTGTGTATTCATCTACCTCGTCCGCTGATTCTATTTACTCGCTGTATAACAACTGATATAACTGACAAATTTGTGCTTATACTACCGGAATACGGTAAAACACAAGCAATACGCGATACATAGAAAATTCCTTTAGTTAAGGATATTTTTCTGGGTGCAACACGAGTATAACTATATTTAAATAAATCCGACCTTGCCTATTTTAGATTTTCAATCAAGCAATTGTCGATTATTTTTGTTTTCATCAAAGCGAATGTGTCGAATATTACATTTGTCTACCTTCATATATTGATATTTTTTAGTGTCGATCGCGTTTCAAAGCAAAATTTCAGTCTGGGTAAAACTAAACGGTAAAGCTTATTATGATGAGCTTGTAACCTTGCTTGAGTTACCTACTGTTTACTATTTAAGCATCTCCTCCACGAAAAGTCTGAGCAAATACAGGTTTTTTAACCAAACCTTTGTAAAGCGATCGCGTTAGTTATGCAAATTATCTGTGAATTTTCTATGGAAAGTAATTTAGACACGGTTTTTTGCTCGACGAGACTTTTTTCAAGACAGTCTTTAATTAGATTTCAAGTTTTGTTAATTAAATGTTAATTAAATATAGCTAAAGCCATAGTTCTTATTTAATATCCCAAATATTATGCAATAATAACCAACTGGAATCGGGAAGATTGAAAAAAATAAAATTTCACAAAAAAAACTTAATAATATCTAAATAATTTTCTCAACTATTTTCTCAACTATTTTTCCAGCCATCTATATTGTTGTTGATATTAATCGCTGATGAATATCGGCTGAGGGTTGATTAATCAAATTATTAATTGATATAGGCAATAAAAAATTTACTTTCAAGCGAAAGCGTAATTTACTCCGGAGCAGAACTATATCAACCAAGAGTAAACTAATCATTGAGCATTTAGGTTTACTCTTGGTTGTTTTTTTAAGCTTATAGTAATGGTGATTAAAAGTTTCCGACTTCAAAATTATCTATCGATAGTAGCCATCAACAGATATATTTAGGATTAATCACTTGGATGGAGGGTCAGCCCCCTCAACGGAGGTGACTGGCGTTTTTTGTGATCTAGTGATGTCAAAATCTCCATCTAATAATCAACATTCATGCTGTTGATTATAGAACTACAAAAAAGGAGCTTAATCTTCTTCTTCAGTTCCTTCTAAATCTTCTGGATCGACTTGTTTGAGACGAATGTGCTTTTTGCCTAAAGTGATGATAAACTCATCTCCTGGTTCAAGACCCATCTGTTTTGTATAAGCCGAACCGATCAATAAATTACCATTAGACTGAACACTAATTCTATAGCTAGCACTGCGTCCTCCGCGTCCGTTAGCACCAGAAGAACTATCTAACTGAATCCCCTCAGCATCAATTAGGGCATTCAAGAATTTCATCATGTTAACACGCTCTATACCATTTTTCGTAACGGTATAGTAGCCGCACTGCTTAGCTTTTTCTTCTTTGCTTATATTTTCTAGCTCCTTAACTTTCTTGAGTAGATCTTCGCCGACTAGGGGGTCAATTTTTTTCTGTTTAGCCATCAACTTAAATTGAAAATGAACGATTGATGTGGTGGAATCGATTTTATTTTAACTGAAGTTGAGCTATTAAGAACACCTATGGCGATGATTTTTATTTTTTTTATTAAATAAGATTAGCCAACAATATATTTTGACCATGTAGATTGGTTGGCTCGATTGATGCTATTAGATAAATTAAGGCAGTGACGATAACTATATAATCAATTTTTTGTTTGTTATATACTGTTAACTCTTGCTGCAAAAGCTCTATCATGCTTTATACTGCTACACTATATTTATCTAAATTTGCTGAAAATATTCAGATAAATATTCCTCTATAACCAACATTTGAGACAAAAAAGTATTTTGATCAGCACATTCCGGTGAATATTCAACAAGTAGAACATTCAATATTGCAAAATTGCGATGAAACTTACCACAAAAGGACACTATAGTGTAAAAGCATTACTAGATTTGAGCTTGCAGCAAAATTATGGTCCATTTTCAACTAGGGTGATTGCAACCCGTCAAAATATTCCCGCTCCTTATCTAGAAAAACTGCTAATAGAAATGCGTCGTGCTGGATTGGTAAAATCAATTCGTGGAAAAGATGGTGGATACCAATTAGCGCGAGAACCACTCAAAATATCTTTAGGAGAAATTTTAGAAGCTGTTGGAGAAACAATTGAACCTCTACCTCACCATACTGCTTATCCCCAAGCTTCTGTTGATTGGGTAACTTTTAGTCTTTGGTATAGACTATCTCAAAAGCTCAAAGAATCATTATACAGTATTACTTTGGCAGACCTTTATTATGATGCTCGGAGCTGGCAAGCTTCTTTAGGAGAAGAAGCAAGTTTTGTGGTTTAATCTGTGGTTTAATTATCAATTATGATTTATTTTATGCAAATTTTTGACGGAATATTCATCTATAAAAACTGTTTTGACATCTTCTTCTGCTGTCTTAATCCTTGCTGCTAGTTTGGATTACTTGATCGGTGATCCGTGGAATTGGATTCATCCCGTACAAGTGATGGGCTGGTTTATTTCTCGTTTAAGTAAATTAGCTCTTAAATATTGCCATAATTCTTTCACGCAACGTTTAGCCGGAATAGCCCTGACAATTTTTTTGGTAATAGGTAGCGGTGTAGTTGGTTGGTTAATAATACGATGTGCGATGTGGTTTCATCCCATAGCTGGAATCTTAGTCGAAAGTATTTTACTAGCTAGTTGTTTTGCCCTTAAAAGTTTAAGAACAGCAGCCGAAACAGTAATTAAACCTTTAAAAAAAGAAAACATTAAGGAAGCTCGTGCGATTCTGAGTAATTTTGTTGGTCGAGATACCCAAAATTTGACTTCCCTTGAAATTTTACGCGCAGTATTAGAAACTGTAACAGAAAACGCTACTGATGGGGTAATGGCTCCTCTTTTTTATGCTCTAATTGGTGCGTTTGTACCATTCATTGGACCTGCGAGTTTGGCTTTAGCATATAAAGCTAGCAGTACTCTTGATTCGATGATTGGTTATCGTGAAGTTCCATTTACTTATTTAGGATGGTTTAGCGCACGTTTAGAAGATTGTTTAACTTGGCTTCCTTGTCGCTTAACGGTTATAACTCTAGCTTTGTTATCTCGTAAACCTTTAAAGGTAATTAAAATTTGTCAGCGAGATGCACCCAAAGATTTAAGTCCTAATTCTGGCTGGAGTGAATGCGCTTATGCAGCAATTTTAGGTGTACAAATGGGAGGTATTAATTGGTATCGTGGAGTAGCAAAAATTAAACCTTTACTCGGAGATGCTATTGATCCGATTAGTTTAAATTCTATTAAAACTGCTTTACAACTGACTCGATATTCCTTTTTGCTGTGGTTGGGGGGAGTTGCATCTCTACTCTTATTCACAATAAAAAGGTAATGATAAATATAGGAAATTAGCTTTGGATATCAGGAAAATTAAGTTTTAAGTATTAGATATTTACTTTAAACTAAAATTTTATGAGTTCGAGATTATCTAATTTCTCCGAAAAATAGTATAATTAATGACTCAATGATATCGGCTTATGAGTGTGTCCCTCAAAGTAGTTAAAATACTTTCATCAGAAGAACTTCCTCGCACTTTAAGAAGACTTGCTTCTGAAATAGTCGAAAGAACCCGCGATTTATCTCAATTAGTACTTATCGGTATTTATACCAGAGGAGTACCCTTAGCTAATTTATTAGCAAATCAAATTGAAGTACTTGAAAACGTAAAAGTTGCCGTAGGAGCTTTAGATATTACATTTTATCGCGATGACCTCGATAAAATTGGATTGAGAACACCGTTCAAAACTAATATACCTTTTGATTTGACAGGAAAAACCGTTGTACTTGTCGATGATGTCATATTCAAAGGAAGAACCGCCCGTGCTGCCTTGAATGCAGTCAATGAATATGGTAGACCAGAAGTAATTCGTTTAGCTGTTTTGGTAGATAGAGGTCATCGTCAAGTACCAATTCACCCAGATTTTATTGGTAAGCAGTTACCAACCGCAGCGGAAGAAATTGTGAAAGTTTACTTACAAGAAACTGACGGCAAAGATGGAGTCGAATTAATTGAAGATTAATGGGAATTGGTAATAGGTAATAGGTAATAGGTAATAGGTAGTTGGTAATAAACCACTCCTAACTCCTAACTCCTAACTCCTAACTCCTAACTCCTAACTCCTAACTCCTAACTCCTAACTCCTAACTCA
>JAAUSO010000225.1 GCA_012033205.1 Richelia sp. SL_2_1
ACTGAGAATAAGAGCAAAAAACATTCGCGGAAATAATTCGCACCTTGCGAATCTTCCCTCTACTAACTCATCCTAAAACTCCCAAACTCTTATATATTAATTGTTTCGGCTTATCTTAGTGCCATTCCTATCAGAAACTAACGCCAAAGGTACAATTACTCGCACCTATGATGAAAACAATAATATCCTCACAGAAACCGACGCAGATGGTATAACGACTAAATATACCTACGACAGTAAGAATAATCTGCTGACTATTAAGGATGAAGACGAAAATATCACTAGAATGACCTATAACAGCAGAGGTCAAGCAACAAGTGTCGTCTCACCAACTGGTTTAAAAGTTACATCCAAGTACGATAGTCGCGGTAATTTACTTGAAAACATCGATTCAAACGGACTAAAAACTACCTACGAACACGACGAAAACGGTCAGTTACGCTTCATGACTGCACCGGATGGTCAAGTTACCGAATATGGTTACGACGAACTTGGCAATATTAACCGCATGGTTGATAGTCGCGGTAATGAAGTTAAAGCCGATTACGACGGTAACGGTAGAGTTGATAAAGCAACAACTAGCTTCGTTCTCAACAGTGAAACCTACAGTCAATGGATTGATTACGACTACGATGATAACGGTAGGGTAATTAGTAACACCAACTCCCACGGTAATAGTCAATCAACTACCTTTGATGCACTGGGACGCACTAAGACGATGACCGATGAATTTGGTAACGTCACGTCCTATCGCTACGATTTGCAAGGAACGTCGCAGCAAAATAATAATACAACTACACCGGGTTCAGTTGTAACTCGCATTGATGAAATAACAATGCCAGATACAACACCTGACAACAATAGCGATAACCCCAAAGTTACTAGAAAATACGACCAAAACAACAAACTCCTTGCGGAAATATCACCAACTGGTTTAGAAACTCGCTACGTTTATGATGAATTAGGTCGGTTAATCGAAACAATTATCCCAGATCAAACACCAAATAACTGGGATGATAACCCAAAAATAAAAGTAGGTTATTCAGCAGCAGGTAGAGTTAAATCCCAAACCGATATTTTTGGTAACGAACAAGAATACGATTACAACAACCTCGGTCAACTTACACTCTTCCGCGATGTTCTCGATAACGAAACCACCTACACCTACAACACGGGTGGACAAATTGAATCTATAACTGACCCCCGCAACCGTAAAACCCAATATCTCTACGACGACAAAGCGCGACTAAAAGAAGCAATTTACTTCGACGATTCCCGGTATAAATTAACTTACGACGAACTAGGAAGAGTTAAGACAGAAACCAACGAACTCAACCAAACTAATACCTACGAATACGACGCATTCAGTCAAGTAAATGCAGTAATTAACGCGCTTAACGAACGCAGCGAATTTGAATACGACCATCGTCAAAACTTAATTCGCGTCACTGATGCTAGTCAACACACCACTCGCCATAAATACGATGAATACGGACGGAAGATAGAAACAATTTTCCATAATAACGATAAGGTTTCGATGGCTTATGACCAGTTCAGCCTCCTTACCAGCATCACCGACGAAAACCTCAATACTACTAAATACTCCTACAACAATCTCAGCCAACTTACTAAAATTGAACAACCCAAACAGTTAGTTGATGGGAACTTAGAAGACGTTATTACCGAATATCGCTACGACAATTTGAACCGACTCCGAGAAATTGAAGATGCGAATAATAACGTTACCAAATACGAATATGACGACTTCTACCGTCCCACAGCAACAATTCTACCGCTAGGACAGCGCAATCAAACTGTCTACGACGAATTCGGACAAATTGTTAGCGAAACCGATTTCAACGGCGATACGATAAATTATACCTACGATTCCATAGGACGTTTACAGCAAGAAAGCTTTACCGACTCCAGAATTAACCCACGTTCCTATACCTACGATTCAGTAACTTCTCAGCTAAAAACCGTTACCGACGTTCGTGGTGTAACTGCATATAATTACGATAATCGGGATAGATTATTTGAAATCATCCAACCCAACAGCGAATATGTCCGCTATGGCTATGACCTGTTAGATAATGTCACCAGCCTCACAACGCGATCGCAAACTACAATTTACGGTTACGATAAATTAAATCGTCTCGATACGGTAAAAGATGGAAGTCGTTTGTTAGCCGATTACGATTACGATAAAGTTGGTAACTTGATTCAAACCAAACTTGCCAATGGTTCAGTCGAATCGAATCAATACGACACCCGTAACCGCTTAACCCAGATAACAACCAAAAACGTTACTGGTACAATATTCTCGGACTTTAAATACACTTTAGATGCTGTTGGCAATCGTAAAAAAGTTGAAGAATTTGACGGAAGAATTGTTGATTATACTTATGATTCTTTGTATCGGTTAACTGAAGAAAAAATTACCGATACAGATGGTAATAGAACGATTGGTTATACCTACGATAAGAGTGGAAATCGCCTCAATAAAACTGATACCCTAGAAGGGTTGACTAGCTACAGCTACGACGCAAACAACCGTCTTAAGGATTTAACTAGCAGTGGTATAGTTACAAACTTTACCTATGACAATAATGGCTCCTTGAAACAACGTAGCGATGGAACTCAAACCGTCACCTACGATTGGATTAACGATGGGGAAAATCGTTTAATTGGAGTTAATGACGGTACGAATCAAACTCAACATATTTATGATGCCTTTGGCGATAGGGTAGCAAGTATTACGGATGGTGTCAGGAATAATTACTTGAGCGCTCCCATCTGGAATTTACCCTCCGTACTGATGGAGTATGATTCTAACGGTCAAATTACCGCAGATTATACTCACGGTAATGGGTTAGTTAGGTCACGTCGCGATGGTAGGGAAGGTTTCTATCATACCGATGCTATAGGTTCCACCAGGTTAGTTACCGATAATGTTGGCTTGATAACTGACCGTTATGATTATGATGCCTTTGGGCTGCTGTTAAATCAAGAAGGTACCTTTGGTAATTCCTTTGGGTTTGCTGGAGAACAACGAGATGCTGGCACTGGTTTAGATTATCTGCGAGCTAGGTATTATGACCCCAATTTAGGAAGATTTATCTCCAAGGATGCTTATCCTGGGACGATGTTTGACCCTTACAGCCAACATGATTACCAGTATGCTCATGCTAATCCGGTAAGGTTTAGTGACCCAACGGGATATTTCACGATGGGTGATGTCCTAGCGACGATGGATATCTTAGCCAAGCTTGCTGCAACAACTGGTGTTGGTTTTGGGGTTGGATATATTACTGGAAGTGCGCTTACTGGTGCGAGTTCTGAAGAGATTCTCCAAATGTTCGGCGATTGGGGAGCGGGTTTTGCTGCGGGTGTATCGGGTGGATACTTAACCGATGTGTACGAGCATTACAGCGGTAAAAAAGTTGAACCAAAACATGGAATGTTGTTCAATGCAGGTACGATTAGTGGCGTTGGAGTATCATTCCTAATCGGGATGAAGTTACCGACAGTTGCAGCAACAACCCTTGGACCTTTGAAATGGGTTGCTCTTGCAGGAACGGCAATTGATATGAGCTTTGACGTATATGGTGCTGCACAAGCTACTCAAAACTTATATCAAAGCTACCAAGAAGATGGTAAGTGGGAAGCGAAAGATGCTTGGAATCTGCTTTCCTATGTACCTTTTGTGGGTATGTTTTTAGGTATTAAGAAAGGTATTGGTGCAGCACGCAAAGCTCAAGGTGGCGTTGAAGGAGTCGATGATGTTTTAAAAACTAAACATGTTAAGACAACTGTTGAAGGTGGTGGTCCGAAATGCTTTGTTGCTGGCACGGAGATTCTTACTACTGAAGGTATCAAGGATATTGAAGATATTGAAATTGGGGATTGGGTGATTGCGGATGACCCAACTACACCCGGAGAGATTGAAAAGCGACAGGTATTAGATGCTTTTTCCCGTGAAGCGGATGTAATATTTGACCTGTACGTTGATGGGGAGGTGATTTCTACCACAGCAGAACACGCTTTTTGGACACCTGATAAGGGTTGGGTAGAAGCGAAGGATTTAAAAGTTGGGGATTTATTGCAGACGGATGAGGAGACGTTTGTTGATGTTGATCGGGTTGAGAGGAGAGAAGGTAAGACTACGGTTTACAATTTCAAGGTTGAAGGTATTCCAACTTACTTTGTTTCTGATTTAGGAATTCTAGTTCATAATACGGGTTGTAGTCCAACTGGGCACCCAATACTGGCAGAAGTTGAATACTCAACTCCTGGTAATGCCATAATTGAGGCATCCAAACCTTCAATGAAAGGTAAACTAACTCAAATTCATCGATACGAAAACCCAGGACATCACGATCCTAATATAAGATCATCTGGTCGTGGAAATGTGAAGTTTAATACTAAAAAGAGCGTTTTGCCTGAGAACCATGTTGACCTTTTTAATAAAAGTATTCCATTTGAGAAACCAAATGGCGAGATATACAGATATGCTCAAGATGAATTTGGAAATATCCATCGATTTGAACCGTCTGTAGATGGTTATTTCCACTGGAGTGGCTCAACTAACGGAAGAACTAAGTCAGGAGAGCCACTGGGCTTAACAATACCACCTCAAGTTAGGAAGGCATTCCAATGAACGAAAATGTAATTGGGGATAAAAGAACGTTTGCCATTGAATATTCGATATTAATGGTCAATCCATCTCCACCTTTTGGTTATTGCAAAATTTGGCTTGGAGGAAATTTTATGGGTGGAATAGAAGGCGAAGTTTATTTAACTAGAATATGTCATCTTATCGAAAGCGTAACCTCAATTAAAAATAAGCTTTTTCTTGAGGAGTATCTGTACAATTTGTCTGATGAAGAATTATTTGAACTTATGCGAAAAAACAAGATAGATGAAACAGGCAAATATTGGTTTATGGACACAGAAGGCTTTGATTTATTCCATAAATATATCTATCGACAAAATGAAACATTTAACTTTCTCTGGCAATTAACTCCAGAAGTCTGGGAAGAATTTGGTTCGCAAGGTATTTCCACGCAATTATTTTCTGCTCAAGTGGCTATTTGTATGTACGAGCAGGTAGCAAAGGAATTTAGGAATGCACTCATGCAATTGTATAAGTTTTAGGAATTGTATAGATTCGTAAGTTGAGTTAAGGCGTACAAAATGGTTAAATACTTAACAAGTATACAAGAATTCGGTTTGATTTCTAAACAAGTTTTTAGACGTTAGCCATGCTATATAAGCTTTTGAGTCTCAGTATATTTTCAAAATTCAAGTAGGATTCCTATATTACAGCGCAGTAACCCAAAATTAATATTATTTACTTTCAGCAAATATTCTTATCCAATTCAAAATCCACTACACATAGGCTACCAGATACCAGGTAAACGTTTAAGTGGAGCAATAAGAGGACATATTCTTCTTGATAATGTTCCTGCTAGTAGAGGAAGGTTGGAATAGAGAACAAAGCCGGAGTTTAACTATGGGATATCTTGCTGACGAGATTGAGAATGCAGCTTCTGAATTAGGTATTACACTCTCAAAATTACATATAGGGGAAGTG
Source organism: Richelia sp. SL_2_1 (assembly GCA_012033205.1). Classification (GTDB taxonomy): domain Bacteria; phylum Cyanobacteriota; class Cyanobacteriia; order Cyanobacteriales; family Nostocaceae; genus Rivularia. The sequence goes on from JAAUSO010000225.1 coordinate 5,597, forward strand.
CTTGAAATACGCAAAAAACTTGCTGAAAATTTTTCTATTGAGCCAGAATTTCCTTGGAGATTGAGCTATCAAAACCTTAAGAACACTCAGTCAATCCATCACTCAAAAGGGTGGAGTTTTATACAAGATTACGTTGGAGAAGAGGAAATCATCTTATTTGTCAATCCTAATGAAGAAAAAGATATGTGGATCATTCCATCTGGAAGTGCTTTAACATCTATTCTGGGTGAAACAATTGGTTTCCCGCTTTATGTTACATCACGAGACACAGACTATATGCTTTGTTTTGATGATCACGATTGTTTGATAGCTAATGGAAAAGCTGTGGAATGGATACGCAAACTCAGTCCAGATCACCCCTCGCAGTAGAATAATTCCACCGATTCTGTAGGTTGGGTTACACTTCGTTTCACCTAACATCTCCTGCAACAAGAGCATAACTTCTTAGCTTGGTATTTGTTGCATCGTTAACTGCTACATTACTGGTGCAGCACTTAGCGGTGCAAGCGGGGAAGAACTCCTGGGTATGTTCGGCGAATGGGGAGCGGGTTTTGCTGAGGGTGTATCTGGTGGTTTCTTAACTGATGTATATGAAGCATCCACTGGTAAAAAGATTGAACCGAACCACGCATTACTCTGGCGTGCTGGTACTATTACGGGCATCAGCGTATCATTCTTAATCGGAATGAAGGCACCTCAGTGGGCTGTAACAAAAACAGGTCCCTTAAAGTGGGTGGCTGCTGTAGACATGGGACTTGATATCTACGGGGCAGTAAAAGCAACTAATAATTTATACCAAAGTTATCAAGATAACGGTAAATTTGAATGAGAAGATGCCTGGAATCTGCTTAATTATCTACCATTTGCTGGAGCAGTGCTAGGTGGAGTCAAGACGTTTCTCGGTGCTAATAAAGCTGTTAAGAAAAGTGCTGAAGGTATTGATACTATACTGACTACTTCTACTAGGAATGTAGAAACGTCGGTTGGAAGACAATGCTTTGTAGCGGGTACAGAGATTCTTACTACTGAAGGTGAGAAGAATATTGAGGATATCAAGGTTGGGGATTGGGTAATTACTGATGATCCAACTACTCCCGGAGAGATTGAAAAGCGACAGGTAACTGATACGTTTATTAGAGAAGCGGATGTAATATTCGACCTGTATGTTGATGGGGAGGTGATTTCTACTACTGGGGAACATCCTTTCTGGAATCCTGAAAAGGGTTGGGTGGAAGCCAAGGATTTGGAAGTAGGGAGTTTGTTGCAAACTGATGAGGAGACGTTTGTTGATGTTGATCGGATTGAGAGGAGAGAAGGTAAGACCACGGTTTATAATTTCTCCGTTGAGGGATTCCCCACTTACTTTGTTTCTGAACTGGGGATTCTGGTTCATAATATTTGTAGATTTGATGGACCAAAACCCAAGTATCACGTTAATCCAGCACATGTTCTTGGTTCAAAATTTAATCCTAAGAAAACTCTACTACCAGACGATGCCGAAGAAGTTTTCAAGAAAGCTGTTCCAGACTCAGCTACAGAACCAAGAAATTGGTATGGAGTAAATGAAGATGGGGTAATTTACAGATTCGCTGATGCAAATGATGGGACTGCTCACTTTAGCGGTAGAAGTGACATTGGGGATGGAATAAGAAATATTACTGATTATGCTAAGAAACGTTTAGGAGTCAAAAAATGAGTATTTTTGGAGATATATCCATATTTGCTATTGAATGTCAAGTGTCACGTCTACTTGAAGAACGAGTATATGCTAATTTCCAGATATGGGTTGGAGGAAAATCTATAGGTGATTATGAAGATGAAATCATGTTATACAGTTGTATGAGTTATTTATCAGACTTTTTAAAATTTACTGGTAATAGATATGAGCCTGATTTAGATGAAAAGTCTAAAGAAGAAGTTTTTCAGATAATTTTTGATTCAGTCGTTTATACACTTCCAGTTGGGAAAAATTGGAATGAAATATTTACAAATTATAATCCTTCTAATGAAGACGCTCAGCCGCCTTACGAGGATATCCAGAGACGCTTCCATTTAGATTCATTTGGTATGTCTTCTTTTTCAGATAAATTTAATCTAATTCTTGTTGAGACAAAAACTGGGAAGCAAAGACTTATATGGAGAGCAATTTCTGATATGAAAGTACATGAGCAAATTCTAGAACCCGGAAGTTTTGAAGCTGTAGCTAACCAATTTTTATTATGGGCAGAATCTCAAATAAGCTTAGAAGCTGACTCGTGTGATCGCAATCCCTCGTAGTTTGGATTACGGCACTAAAAATCTCAATAAATCCATCACCAAAACCCAAATCATAAACTTATAAAATTGAAATTGGGGAGCAAATGTTTAAATCTCGCGATGCTAAAACTCATTGGCTTTGTTGCATGAATGAGAAAAAAGACACCTTCTCCTCAAAAGAAGTAGTAATTAATTTTCGACTTTGTAACCATCCGGCTTACCCAAGTGGATGGCATTGCACCGAGATGGCTGTAAAAACCTGCTGTCCGGCCCTCACTCATGCTTGATTTTTCGTTGTACAAAAGGCTTTTTGACTCTAATGTAGCAAATTTTCCTGCCCTAGATAGGATAAGGGCTTTCAGACCATCTTGCAGGAAAAAACACATATCTCGGCTCAAGTTTATAGCTTAGTAACTTTATAATCGCCAATGTATTATATAGTTCTATTATCGAGAGCTTGAAATCAGAAAAACCAAGTTTCTAGTTCACTGGCTTCCAATAGCTCATATTAAATTTTCTATTCCCCAATATTGAAGCAACACGCTCTAACCCATCTGAAATAAAAAACTCAATATTTGCCTTTATGAATCCCTTCACCACAATTCACCGGAGCGAGGTGTTTAAGAAAAAGTCAATGGAAACGAATTGTAAATTATTAATTACCGTGACGCTTTTGTCTTAAACTATCTTGTGTTATAAATCACAATATCTTAAATACTCGCGTACCGGATGTGACCATAATAATCGCCATTTTTAACCAAGCAGGCGGAGTAATGAAAACCTCTCTCGCCATGAACCTTGGCTACCAGCTACACCTCAAAAATCACAAAACGCTCCTCGTTGATATGGACCCGCAGGGAAGCCTAACAACTTTCATGGGTCTGGAACCTCACGAGTTAGAGCAAACCGTGGGCGATTCTATTTTTAACGAAGAAACGCCACCTTCAATTCAAGACAACCTACACGGCATGGACTTGCTGCCAGCCAACATTACGCTAAGTGCCGTAGAACTGCAATTAGCTACCGTTATGGCACGAGAAACCCGACTTAAAATAGCTTTACAAACAATTAAAAACCAATATCGCTTCATATTGATTGACTGTCCCCCATCGTTGGGAATACTCAGCATTCTTAGCCTTACCGCTGCTACCCACGTACTAATTCCCATCCAAACCCACTTCAAAGCGTTCAAAGGTACAGAACTACTGCTTGATACCATAAAACAAGTCAAAAAACACGTTAACCCCCAACTAACTATTGCAGGATTTGTTCCCACACTTTACAGTAACGCCAACCAAGATAAAATTATCTTAGAAGCACTCATTGACCAACTAGAACCACTCGCTACCGTATACCCCCCAATTCCACGCGCTACCGCCTTTGCCGATGCAGCAATGAACCGCCAACCATTAGCCACATACGCACCCAAACACCCAGCAATAACAATTTTAAATAAAATCCAAAAAGGAATGGAGAAACTCTAATGCCAGCCAGAAAAACAACACAAGTTCCCCAAATGCGCGGCGTTCAAGACTTAATCAGCATGAATGCGGAAACAAGCCAAACCACAGTAGCCATCAATAAAATCCAAACAAATGATAAGCAACCCCGCCGCTACTTTGACCCGGATAAAATGGCACAACTAGTGCAGTCCGTCAAAGAACACGGTATCCTAGAACCATTATTAGTACGCCCCTTAAAACAAGATACATACGAACTCATCGCCGGAGAAAGAAGACTAAGAGCAGCCCAAGAAGCAGGACTTACAGAAGTACCAATCGTCAGCAAACAATTCGACGACAAACAAGCTCTGCAAGTAGCATTACTAGAAAACTTGCAGCGAGAAGACCTCAATCCAGTAGAAGAAGTAGAAGCAATACTGGAACTATTAACAATAGTAATGGATGTTAAACCAGAAGAAATTAAATCAGTTCTTAACGAAGCTGCTAACGCTAAAAAACGCAAAATAGAGTTAACGGAAAACGTTTCCCGTAAGTTAGAACAAATCGAAACTATTTTAGCTGG
>JAAUSO010000050.1 GCA_012033205.1 Richelia sp. SL_2_1
TAAACTTTTGGACCTTTAACCTTTAACCTTTAACCTTTAACCTTTAACCTTTAACCTTTAACCTTTAACCTTTAACCTTTAACCTTTAACCTTTAACCTTTAACCTTTTACCTTTAACCTTTTACCTTCTTCTTTCAATTTGCAAATCTTGTTCTTGATCTTCAATAATCAGGTCTATACCCCTAACATCTTTAAAGATGATTTCAGTACGTCGATCGCGGGCGAAATCGACTATATCGGTACTACCAGGAACCTTACGTTGAGATTCACCAAAGGAACGTATGGTCATTCTTTCTGGTGCAATTCCTTGACGTAATAGATAATTTCTGGTAGATAATGCTCGTCGTCTACCTAATGCTTGGTTATAAGCATCACTCGCACGAGGGTCTGTATGACCTTGCAGTTCGATAACAATGAATGGATATTGTTTAAGTACTTCCGCTACCCGGTCTAGTACTTTTGCACTTTCGTCACTAATGAAAGATTTATCTAAGGCAAAGTGGATGTTGCGCGGTACTTGGATACGAATCGGTTCCGGTGGCGCTTCTGGTGGTGCTGGTGGTGGTGCTGGTGGTTCTGGTGGCGGTGGTGGTACTGGTCTAGAAACGCACTCAGGGGGATTTATCGGGTCAATTCTCGGTGTAACATTCACCGTGGGTGGGGTATCAACGGTACCAATCATTGACGCTGCCGCAGGTTCCGATGTACCGTACTTGGGGTCAGTGGCGATCGCACTAATTACATCCCCAGTTTGTACGTTTTCTAGTTGAGCGGTAAATCTACCGTCTTCCCCAGCAGAAACTATAGTTAAGGGTTCGCTTAATGCACCGTATCCGGGTTGATAAATGGCGTTTTCCCCGCGCTGATAATCAGAAAGCCGATAAATTGTAATTTCACTACCTTGATCTGCTTTACCTGTGACGGTGGCAGTTGTACCTTGATTTACAAAGGCTTTTTCGGTAAATTGGGGAGCGTTAATTGCTCCATTCCCGGTGTCTTTGCGACGATTTGAGGAGTTACGTTTGGGGTTTGGTCCGTCTCCGCGCTGAAAATCAATTACTCCGAGGTTCCCTTGACTGTTGAGGTCGATACTCAATCCTTCTAATGCCGCGAATTTATTATTGCGAATATCGTTACGTATGGCAATTTCTCTTCTACCAATATCGTTTCTAGGAAAGGCTGTAACTACTACCCCAGGTCCGGTTTGATGGTCAATTTCGTTACCAATTATTTGATGTTCGCTGCCCATGACGAAAACTGCTGCTCGTCGGAGTCTTCTACCGTTATAAGTAATTTTATTATTTTGTACGAGTATCTTACCTTGGGGTTTGAATAAATAGACACCAGCGCCGTCGTTAGCACAAATTAAGTTACCTAGAATTTGCGAGTTATCCACAACGCCTTCAAACCTCAAAGCATCAGGCATTCCATCGATACCGTTACCGATAATAATGTTTTGCTCTACCTGTGTATTGGAGGCTCTAACTGAGGTAATAATTGCACTACCGGCATGATAAGAAATTCGATTTCTGCGAATTGTCGCACCTTGGCTATTAAATAGATAAACCCCAAAAGCGGAAATTTGATCGGGCATTCTTTCATCGGTAGTTATGCCCAACCAGTTATTTTCAATCACCACGTTTTTCGGGGGTACGTCTCTTTCCCGAAATGGAAAGTTACTCGCTGGTGGTTTCTGTTGACTGATATCGGGAGGAGGTAAACGGTGAGCAATGACAATATTTCCCGGTGGAGTTGTCAGAGTTGCGGGTTCGGGTTTACCGTCGTAAATCAATGCACTTCCCAATTGTTGTTTGATGGGTTCGGCATTAAAACCGTACATATTCAAACCGCGAATGGTAATATTATCCGCAACCACCGTTAAACCGCGAAATACTTCTTGTCCCGTTGCGGGTTTAATTGTCACTAAGGGAATGGGAATCTTAATTTCTGCAGTTGCGGAAGTGTTGGGATCGTATCCCGGTTGGGTACTTCCATCAATTGTTAATCCTGGTACCGCTAAATCGGGTAACACCGTTTGTAATTCTATAGTTGTGGCACCACTGGGTAAATTAAATGCAATGGTGCTGTTACCAGTTGCGGGGGTAATTTGAGCTTGTTCAGCGCTGCTGAGTTGCTGGGGGGTCAAACTTCCATTGACAACTTCAATGGCTTCGCGCAAAGTTAATTGAGCATCCGCCGTTACCGGACCATCTGCATTGCTATTTACTACCACTCGCACGGGAGTGGGTGATGGGGCAATTGGAGGAGTGGGGGTAGGAGTTTGTGCAAATACTCTCGAAGGTAAAACTCCGTTGAAGCAAGTAGCTAACCCCAAAGGCAGAACGTAAAATATTTTTTTATTCGGTAAAAGCGAACAACTCACCTTTAACCTTTGACCTATAACCTTTGACCTTTTAGACCTTTTTTTCGACATTGCTCACATCCTGTGACACCACATTTAAGTAATTCGTAATTCGTAATTCGTAATTCGTAATTCGTAATTCGTAATTCGTAATTACTTTTTCAAATTGTTTATCAACTTGGTTTGAGAAGATTTGATATTGGGGATTTGAGATTGTTCTCTTCCCTCTTCCCTCTTCCCTATTCCCTCTTCCCTTCTCAACCGATTCCCCAGTTGACTAGATTGATTTTTCTTCAAGCGTTCAGTTAACTTTGTCTTGGGTTTCTCAGATTGAGAACCATTTCTGACCAAAGGTGAAATCTCGGATTCCTGCTCTTGCTTTGGTACTGGTTTTTGCAATCCAAATCCGCCAAATAATTCGTTCAATTTCAAGCTGACATTGAGATATAATCCACCTTCGGAACGGTAGCCGGTAAAATCGCGGTCATCAACGCTACCAAAGGCATAACCTACACCCAAACGTAAATCTGGAGTTAGGTAATATCCACCTTCTACAGCAATCCCAAATTCGTCGAAGTCCGCATTATTGTTGGAATTTTGACCAATCCAACGTCCTTCTACGGCTAAGTCGGTACGGTAGCCCAATTTATAGGTAGCTCGTGCTTGCGCCAAATTGACTGTTCCGTCGTAGCGTTCTCTGTCAAAATAAGTTACACCGTTACGCAAAGCATATTTACCGAAAAATTCCCATCTCCAAGAAGGTGCATAAATTCCTTCTGCTGAAAATACGTGTCCGGTGGCTGTAGAACTTCCCGTAAACTGATTTTCGGGTATAGAATCAAAATTTTGTCGCCATTCGTATTTGAGTAAGCCGTTAAATTTATCGTTAGTTGGATCGCGATAAGCTAAACCAATTTTTAAATTAGCGGTGTCTCCCAATTCTTCAAATCTGACTCCTTCAGTACCGCCCAAATTGCTGATGTTAGAAGGTAAAAATACGTTGGCTTCACCGGCTTGCTGATAACGCACCAATGCAGTTAATGCAGGGGAAATTTTACCCGCTGCACCCGCAGAAATAAAGGTGCTATTACCTTCTTCTCCATCGCGCAATTCAAACCTACCGCTGGCTTTAAAATCTGGATTGTCGGTATATTCCAACCCGACGCTGTACACAGAACCGGAAAACAATCCTAAAGAAGATGCCGTTTGCCCAACTGCGTAATATTGCGGAAATCTATCTCCCGCAGCAGTCGCATTAAAGATGTTTCTAAATACGTATTGATAACCCAAACTCAACCGCAATCCGGGCGCGATGGGCATTCCGTGATTAACTCCTAATGCACCTTGTCCCTGCATACCGTTGAAGCCCGATAGTACCGAATACCGTCCGTTGAAGGTAGTATCTTTAGCTAAGTTGTAATCAAGTAAAGTATCTAAAGTGGTCAGGGAATTACCTTCTAACAAGCTGGTATCGTCAAACCATTGATGTGCCAGTCTAAAGGTGACTCCTTCAAAGGCTTGCCAATCTAACCCTAATGTGGTTCTGTTGGGATAAAGTGGGTCGGAACCGTCGATATTAGCTTCATTGAGCGCTTGAAAGGTCAAAGATGGAGTCAAAGGTACCTTCAACCGGGAAACAATTTGCTCGGCATCGCCGCTCAACGCATTATTGATACTGTCTTCCCGCGAACGGTTGACGTATTCGACACTAGCATCTGCAAAACCAAATTTTTGTAAAATACCCGCTCGGAAAGTCTTTAATTCGTTATCCAAAGCTTGCCCCGGACGTGCTTGGGGTTGGGGATCGAATAAATCAAAGAAGTTAACTAAACCTGTAGCAGCCCTACCAAAGTTTTCTTCCACATCATAGGATACACCTAGAGTTGTGGTATCGGTTAATTTACCCAGTAACCCCGCACCGTAACGAGTTTGTCCGGGTGAAAAGCTGAAAGTAGCGTTGTTATTAAAATTCTCTTCTACCGAACGGTAATAAGCATTTAAATTCACGCGGTCGTTTAAATTACCAATCGCTTCGACTCGATAGGCATTACCTTCTTGGTTTTGTCCGCCACCGATGTCACTTTCGGAACGAGCGTATTCACCGAGAATCTTACCCCAACGACCGAAGGAAAATTGAAAATCTGCTCCATACAATTCAAAATCGCGTGAGCCTTGATCTTCTCTCAAATAAGAACCAGCAATAAATGATTTATTATCAAAGTCTTGGGAAATGTTAAATTGCGCTCTTGCACCGTAAATATTGCCATCTTCACCAAATTCTGGCTGGTAGGTGACAACAATTTGTCTTTGCAGAGTTGCCCCAAAAGGATTAAGTTCTGTTGCCAAAATTGGACTAAAGAGTCTAATTGTGCCTCGGTCGTAATCTATTTCGTAATCTCTACCGCGATATAATTGCTGTCTTTTAACAATAGTACCCGGACGGTTAATTTCTTCTGCTTCTAAATAAACATTCTCGCTTCCAGGAACCAACAACCGTCGCGATAAAAAGTAATTACCGCTGATTCCTATAGGCACAAAAGTATCTCGCTGAAAGCCTTCGACGTTATTGGCATACAAACCAGTTATTTGCAACGGACCAAAACTGTAATTACCTTTAAAACCGTGCAGTTGACGTGAAATTCCACCGTAAAGCTGGGAAGGTCGAGAAAATTCCTCGGTGTTATAATCCCCCCACATGGCATAATCGGGGTCTGCTCCAGGTACTTTAGAACTGCGCTCAAACCGAGCATAAAAGCTGTCTATGGAAGGTGTCGTAGGAGTCACCGTAGAACTATCACCATAAACGGGATACTGCTGTTCGCAAAACTGAATCCCGCCAAATAAACTGTTTCTACCCTCACAATCCTGGTTAATCGGTCGCTCACTATTAAAAGCTCCAGTAAACAGCCATTCCCCTACTTTACCAGTCGCAAATACCTGAGAACTCAAATCTACCTCTGTGCCACTGCTTGCTTCTGGGTTGAGGAATTCCCTACGACTACCCCAAAAATTCGTTCCCCTCGCACCGATTCGCAGGTTGACAATACCCGTAACTAAGGAAGGTCGTAAATAGGTGGTAAATTCGACTTGGGTGTAAGCTTCTATCGGCTGGTCGATCAGTTCGTTATTAAATAGAGTTGTATCTCTACCGCTTTCTAAGAGAATTTCTCCATCAATTGCTCGCTCTCTCTGTCTCAGGGTAGATGTGGGTTTTTTAATTTTATGAACAGCCGCCCGGATACGCACAGATTGAGGTTTCAATCCTGATTGCAAAGTGGCGATAAACTCACCATTGATGGCACGGGCTTGAAATCCCGGTGCATCTTTGTCTTGATCGGAACCGATAAATTTACCTGCACTGCTCGTCAGAGTTACCAAAACATCCCGAGGAATCACCTGCCCTTCTTTATTAACTATCTGTCCTCGGATTTGAATTGTCGAACGTCCATCAGCTTGGACTACCGGGTCTCCTACAGGTGAAATATCCAGTTGCACCTCACTACGACTTCTTTCGCTCCTCGCAGGTGTAGAATTCTCTTGGAGAGGATTTAAGGGTTCCGCTTGGGTTTTCTGGTCGTTAGGAGTGGTAGGAGCCTCAAATAATGAGTCTCCTTGTTGTTCAAACAAAGAGTCTGGCTGTGAACTTCCCCCAGAGTTAGGAGATACTGGAGTGTCTCCTATTTGTGCAAGATCAACTGATTGCTGTGGAGTTGGAGAAATCTCTTGAGTTTTATCCTCTTTTGATGTCTCCGCAGACAGTGAAACTTCAGAGATGGAAGGATTTGCCGGCTCTTGACTTTTTACCTCTTTTACTGTATCGAGAGCCTCTCTTAATCTAAGACTAATGTCTAATTGAGTCTTTTCATCTGACTCAGCAGCAACAGCAGCGTTAGAAGACATTGCAGAAAATCCGACAATCGCCATAACGATCGGTAAAATTCCGGTGCCACCGAACTTTAATAAGACAGATAACATCCTATGGAAAAATTGTTTTTGGTGACGATATTTATGACTATTGCTCAATCGCACGTGAGATTTAGTTAATTTCTTAATCATTGTTTACCCTCCGAAAATGCAGGCGTAACCCCAAAATTCACCCGCACCATACTTCCAGGTGATAATTTCACCAAGCGTGACGGGCTATTTGTTTCAATAAAGTATTTATTCGGAGCTAGAGAGTAGCCTGGTAAACTAGTCAAATCCAGCGCCGCTGAACGATAACCGGAAATCACATTAGCTAAAGAATACAAACCATTGGCATCGGTAACAATGCGATTACCATCATCCATGTAAATCACCGCATTCGGTATTCCAGGTTCGTTTGGCTGTTGTTCACCGTCAAAGTTTTTATCAATAAATACTCTGCCAATCAAGGTACCGCAGTCGGATAAAATCCCCGATCTAATCCGCAATCTGTGGCTTGATTGATTACTCTGCAAGCCTCCAGCTTGGGCTTGTGCTAAGTTTGTGCCGCTTCCGCGTACCGCATCTGGAGTTAGCTCAGCCGCGTAATTAACGACTAAACTTTCCCCCGGTTGTAAAGTAGCCGTCGAGTTGATTGTGACATTCGTGCCTCGACTCCCAGCATTAATACTTGGTTCGCTAAACTCCACCGCTCGATCGCCAATAGCACCCCGCAGTGACTGAGAAACAAATCGCAATCCTAACGGTAATCTATCGGTAACGCTGACATTTGTCGCTGGCGATCGACCAACATTTTCAATCCGCAATGTATAAATTACCGTATCCCCAGGTTCCGCAGCAGCGCGATCGCCAGTTTTGAGCAACCGTAAATCTGCCGGTGAAGCACTGAGAATTACTTGATTAGAATCAACTCTTTGATCGGGTAAATTATCGGCTCCACCACTCGCAGTATTCTCGATCACTGTTTGACCAACAGTAGGTATAATTCCATAAGTAATAACACTCAAGGAACCGATGGTTAAAAAGAGGCTTTTACGCCTTAGCCATGAGATTAAAGATATCATTGGAAGGCATCAATGCAATAAATAGCTAGGTTTTCTCAAGTATTGGCTTTAACTAAAAAGCCATTTTTTCTAAAATTCAAATTCTTAACTAGTAGCCAAGAATTGTATCGCTAAAGTTCACTAAGTTATACGTAATATCGAAAAAAATTTTATTTTTGATTTCTCCTTGTGTGCAAAATGTATATTTTTTGCAATCAGAGCATATTATCAACTACTTGTCAAGATTAAAACCAGTTGCAGATAGGTTTAAATCCCGATATTTTAATGTCCTCAAATCAAACAAGCTTAAGGGATAAACAAACGAATTAGGGCTTCTAAACTGAAAATAATTAAACCCTATTCCCAGACTCAACTAAAAATAGTCGGAAAAATGTTTCTGTGCAATCCGTAGACTAAAAACATTTTTTACTGAGTTTCTGTGAATTTATTTACGTAAATCTACGCTTTGAGACGAGAACAAATCTGGATTATCTAGGGACGGAAATTCACCTATTCGACTGCATTTCGTCAATAGGAAAATAACCTGACTACCTGGTAAAAATTGCGATCGCAGTTGTTAATGACTCGTGGATAAAACGTGTAACTTATTCGTTAAAGGTATTACGTTTAAATTTTTATTGATTGAAATGAGAAAAATATTGTACTAACAAAGCAATAAGTGTGTTTATCTGAGTAATTTGATATCCGCCATTTAGTTTTAGGTATTAAATAAGAAATATTCATCTTTGCCTCCATTACCTTCACACCACTGTCATAAAATTGCTTAAGGTAGAGTATCCCACGTATGGGCTCTTTTTGAGTCACTAATTACATACAGACAATAATTAAAAGTTTTCAGATTAATTATTCTGTGGGTTTGCTCAGACTCCTACACAGCTGTAGAAGTATATATTTAGAGAACTCTAGAGAACTGAACCTACCATTAGTTGTGTTTGAGAGAACCTTTACTTAATCTTCAGGTTCTCATAAATTAGCATTTTAAAGATATCCTTTAGACCGTATATTCCCAATTTACAATTTCGGGACTACTCAATACCTTACTTTGCTGAATCTTTATTTTTTTAGGTCACACTTCAGTAATATTACCCAGAAAACACTTGCAAGTAATCAGGGATGTTGTATTTTATTATGTATTTTTTTACATTACTATTTATCAGTAATCAAACTGTTAGTGATAATACTTAAGTTTTTCTTCAGCAGTAAATAAAAGAACAAGTAAATATATGCAATAATTTTGTTGTCTATGATATTTGATTTAAATTTAGGATTTTCTAAGCTGTTCATAATCACCAATTTTGATGAAGACTTAGTTTATTCTTTGCTTACCAAAACAGGCAGTGGGTTTCAGATCAGTTTTTGACTGCCCTTTTGGGTTCAAAGCCCCTGAATTTATTTATGGTTTTAAAACAATATTTTTTCAAGATACGTAGTACGAGAAAAAAATGTTTTCAGGAAAAATATTTCCTAGATTAAATGTAATATATTTTACAATATTGGTTGATTTTTGTATATTGCATTTTACAAATAAGTCCGGAATGAAAAGTTTATTTTTACACTTATAGATAGTAAAAATACATAGATGCAGGTGTAATTATTTTATATAGACAGTTTATGAAGTGTCTACTACATGAGAATATTATTGTGTATTCTTTACTTCTTGTTGTCTGTTTTTACTGAAAACGAGATGAATTTAGGGAAGTCATAACATCGTCATGTTCATAACAAAAACTTATGGTGTTTTAGATTCAATACGGTTGAGTTAAGGATTATTAGTGGGCATTTTTTATAGTTGTAGAGAGCTTAACGCCCTCCGCGTCTCTACAATTTTTTATAGCGCAAAAAAATGAAGGAAGATCAGCAATTCGCGCATCTTCCCCCACTAATAGTACGGTGATTATAATTATTTTTAATTTTCGCAATCAAAAATATAGCGAAACTTAATGTAATAATTACTAATAATCAATCTAATATTGTAAAAACTGGTTGCGCTGTCATTCTAGAAATGCAGCGCGATCGCACTGAATGTTAGTAAGTATCGTCGTATTCAGGAGTTTCGATACGTCTTTCCGAGCGAGGAGGTAAAAACTCCGCACGACGTACCGGAGGAGATATGGTATGACCAGAACCATTGTAAGGATGAATCACCTGTACTGTTCTTGTAGGACGCTGTTTTGGAGAGAATAAAGCTGAGACACCAGCAACTACAATACCACCACCAACAGTCAGCGCCATACCACCAACAGCCCAAAGTATATTAGAAGACCACCAAGCTTCTTGGGGCTGTACTACAGCTTGTTGCGCGGCATTTTGGTTTTGTTGAGCGTTTAATTGTGATTGGTAGTAAGTTTGTATTTGAGACTGAAACTGTTGAGTTTGATTCTTCAACTGGTCGTTTTCTCGTTGAAGCATATCAAGTTGGTTTTTTTGACGTTCTAACTGCGTCCGCAACTCAACCGTATCTGAACCAGGAGGAATCTGGTTGGGATAAACTGGTAAGCCAGGATAAGTACCTGGTTGAGCCATGTAGGGTGGTGCGACTATGGGTGCTTGCACTTGCGGGGTAGCGTTAAAATTCGGCACGGAATTACCAGAACCCTTCAACAGCAAAAGAGCTGCTAGCCCAGCGACTGCAACTCCGCCAATAAATGCCATACTTTCACTCATAGCGTTTTCCCCCATAACGCGACAAAATTAAAATCATTGATAATCTATACTCTCTCACACTCATCATTTATACCTTATTCAATTCCATATAATAACCAAAACATAAAACTTAGTACCAAGTACTTTTTTTACTACTGGTAATAGCTTTATATATTCAAAATCATATCTGTAAAATTGTCTAGTACAGATAGCTAGATCAAACATTGTTGTGATCATTTTTTCATATAAGTTTTTCTTGCGATCAATAAATATTAGTAATCAAGCATCTTTTGCCGAAATTACTCACTAGAATCATTCTCAAGCTTGTTTGAGCGGTAAAATTACTCGGTTCTCGATACTCACGTCTAAGAAATATCGCTAACTTAACACAAAAATAATTGTCCTAAGAAAATTATGGTGAATCGAAGTAAGAATACTTATAAAATATCAATTATGTAAAAAAACTCAGTCTATATAGTTATTTCGCACGTTTGCTTAATTCTTCATTGGCAAAGAAACCGCAATTTTATCATCTTAATATCTAAAGTAGCTTGTATATCATAGTGGATATTTTTGATTAGACATTTATCTTAATTTGGGATTTAAGTTTTGGCTAGGGGTAAAATCCCCGTTAGCTTCACCGGGGTTGAGTGTAATTACAAATGATTTTTAAGCTTAATGATCTTTTTGATGTTCCACCTCAGCTAAAAGTTGATCTCTTTGTTCGGGAGAAAGTTGGTCTAGCTGATGTTGCAAAAAGGCTTTTTCGTATTCTTCTCGTTGTTGATGATAGGTCATTTTATTTCCCACCGCACGAAAAACATAGCTGAGCAGCCAGCCAATTAAACCTCCAACCAATAAAACTTGGCTCCAAATACCAGCGCTAAAGCTATTAAAACCTAAAAGCTTAAAAGCTACATAAGCTAAACCACCGAAACCAAAAACGCCAAATACGATTCCAATAGCGTCAATGCGTCGCATTTTTAAATATGACCTACCAATAGATGATTAAACTTCAATTTGTCGTCGCCGTGGTCGAAAATTAACAAACGGTGATAGGAGCAATAAACCGGGAAAGAACAAGAACACGAGAAAATACATGAAGCCACGTTCAAAGGAACTAACTGAGTACCAGCGAAATTTCATGTAGGTTAAAACCATGACTGGAATCACCAACAGGTAGGAACCCGCCAAAAGTAGGTACATCAAAGGTACCATGATGGTTTCGCTATTTAAATAAGTGAGTAGACTTGATTGCATATATTTTCCATTATTAACTGGTTGAATATATTTTCTATCATAAACTTAAGCTGGGACTCAAGGAAGTATCGCTGGTCGCAATATTCCAGAGTAGATTGTATGTTCCTAGAGTATCACAATCACCGTTTTAGATGAATTTCAAGCCTTCGGGATGTGAATCACGACTCAGATATCACAAAAGCGTCAAAAAAAAATTTGAAAAAAATGTTGGACAAAATACGTAATTAATGCTCAAATAGATGAGGAGATATTTGCTGCTAATAGCTGATATCGACGATTCCCCAAAAAACATGGGGGTGTGGCGGAATGGTAGACGCTACGGACTTAAAAAGTTGAGCCTTGTTGAAGAAATTCTACAAGTGGATGCTCTCAAATTCAGGGAAACCTAAATTTTACGTTTAAATCTTACGTAAGATATGGCAATCCTGAGCCAAGCCGAATTAACTTTGATTATTCGGAAGGTGCAGAGACTCGACGGGAGCGACCCTAACGTAATTACAGATAATTGTTTAATTATTGGTAAAGTCGAGGGTAAAGGGAGAGTCCAATTCTTAAAACCTAATGTTTGAGAAAACAATCAAGGTAGTAGCGAAAGCTGCGGAAGAATGAAAATCCGTTGACTGTAAAATGTCGTGAGGGTTCAAGTCCCTCCACCCCCATTAATGTTATTTATGGTTTTGTTGTTGTCCCAGATGTAATTGCATTTGGGACAAAATTTTTTTATTTGTATTTGTATTTGTATTTATATTTTGCGATGCTGAGTGTAACCAGCCATAGAGAAAATTATTTTCCTGATTTTAATAAATAAACAAGAATTAACTAATAAAGGATACGGTCGAATCCCAGTATAATTTTCAATTTTTAACAGCGGTAATTACACAAGTGGTTGCAATATTTTTATCCTAAAACTATAAGTTTATCAAATTTATGTAAAAAATACATAAGTTTAAAATAATCAGATTGAAGCTCCTGTTTGTGAAGGATAAGCTAGTAAGAATATAAGCAGGAGACTTTTGGGTCTATATAACCATAATATGATTGTTGATAGCTTACCGATAATACAGGGTAAAAAGCATCTTCTTGACTTGAATCATAGAGGATTGGATGTGCAGGCTGCACAAGAAAAAGTTTATAGCTTTTTTGTAGAAATGGTTCAAAACCATGAACCAGAAGATGTTTTACAAGAATTTAAGAATTTATTTATAGATTGCTTAGATTCAGGTAGCTCAGATTACGAGTTAGGAATCTACGAAATTTTTGTCGGTAGTAACGAACCGGAGTTTCGTAATACTCTGAAACGGACTTGTTATATACTGATTAATAATTGGGAAAATCGTCGTCAATATAAATATATTCAACAGTTAATTGATTTATTTACAAACTATACACCCAAAACAAGTCTAACTAGTTCGAGAAAAATTAATATTTTTAGAGCTTGGTTAATAAACTTTGTTAATAGTAAGGATTCTCAAGAGCTAAAATTATTTGCGATTAAACACGAAGACCAAAGCAAACTGCATTGGACAAATCGCTATAGTTCTTATTTATTAATAGCTCAGTCAACGGATAAAAACAACCCTAAAGAACAACAACAAGCAGCAAAGCGTCTTTCTAAACAATTAAAAGATAAATTTAAATTTGAATTAGCAATGTATATTGCTCGTTCTCAATCTGCGGCTTCAAATGTTAATCGTTATCAAAATCCAAGTATTTTGGGGGATGAAGTTTTACGTTTGATTAAAGTACTTGTTGTTAGAAAGGGTGCATTTAGTTATGAAAATATTGCGAATATCTTTATTAAACAGACTAGGAATCAAAATTTAAAAAATTTTAAAGAAAGCTTGCTGAAGTATTTGTTATATTCTGTCATTCAACAAGATTTTATTGAAACTTTGCAACAGCAGTTATCGGAAAAATTGTTAGTGTGGAAAACAGAATATAACCAAGAAACGATTAATCAAAATTTATTGCTGAGAATTTGTAATAAAATCATTGATTATTTAACTTCAGAAAACGGGAAAGAACCCTCCCAGTTATTTACTTTACTGCTTTCTCAAGGAAATCCACTCAACTTAGTAATTGTACTGCTAAAAATAGTTTTAATTAGCAAACATTCTCGTCGTCATTTAGAAATGCGGATTGCAAATCTGATTTGTTATTATGATATTTATCCTGAAGAAGAATGTAAGTGGGTAATTAATTTCATAGAAATATTTACGATAACGTTTGCAATTTATGCAGATAATGTGGAATACAATTTAATAAAAATGCAAGAAGATTCTGGTAGTGATGAATTACCACCAAATTTAGATACTTATCGAATATTTTCTCAACTAAAATTACTGAGAAAAGAAAATTATTAAATAAGACGTTCATCCAACCAAGCAAAACTAGCAGCAATAGTTTCGGCTAAAATGCTAATTAAACGATATAAGCCACTAGCAGCAATTATCAACGCGGCGGGAAAAAAGTGCTGTAAAAGTGCGATTGCAGTTGTTTCAAATACTCCTAAACCACCTGGAGCGCCGGGAACAACTAATCCCAATAACCAAGCAAAACTGAATGCTCCGATGATTAAAGGAATTTGACTTAGATTAATTGGTGCTATTGCATATAAGGTAAAAATAAAACCCGCACTACGCAGTAATAGAAATCCCAATTCTCCTAATAAAGGTAGTAATGGATAACGATTTAGACTTAAAGAAACACCATTTAAATTATCTGAACTAGATTTGTTTTTCCGATGGTGTGCAAAACGAATTAATGGATTAAGAAATAAAGGGTGAAGTATAGATAGTACGACAACTAAACCGAATATTTGCCCTATTAATAAAATAATAGAACCGGATGCCAAGGTAAATTTACTGCATAAAATTACAAGTATTAAAGCTGCTGCTAACATTAATAAGGGTTCGAGGAGTACGCTAATTGTAGCAGCACTAGTACTAACCCTAAGATTTTTTGCAGCCATAATTCTTCCGATGTAATGTCCTACATTTCCTGGTAAATATTTAGCAATATTTGTTTTGAGGTAAACTTGAATAAGTTGTATTGAACTGATTGATTGATGCAATTCTTGAAGAATCCAAGTCCATACCCACCCAGCCCAAGCGTGTGCTAACAAGGTTATTCCAGTCGCGATTGCTAAAATTGACCATCCAACTCCATCAATACGAATTGCGGCAATTTCTTGCCAATTATTTTTCAAAGCATTTGCTAAAAAAAATAACGCTCCGCCTAAAAGTAGCCAGCGTAAAACTTGTTTAATCTTTTCTTTAATTTTGCTGTTCATTTTTTTTCGATAGACTAACATCAAAAATCATATGTTAAATTAGCAAAAATTCCTAGTTTATTTGATTATTTAGTTTTTTAGGATATAAATTAATTAGTGATTTTTTGATGATAAATATTAATTTACATACACTTTATTTATTTGCATTTATTCATAATTCATCTCAAGTAAGTTAATTTATAAATGATTAAAATTCATACTTAAATTAATATTTTCTTAACTTACATCTTGCACAGAGCCGCATAATTAACTACATAATCAAAAATATAAATAAAAATATTACCAACATAAAAATGTCATACTTTAGTCCATTAAAATGGACTTCTGCTATCAGACTGGGACTTGCAGCTCTAGGCGGATAAGAACGAAGTCAAACAATCAGTAATTATTTTGACGATAAGTAAGTTTTGATGGTGCAAGATATGAATTAAATCACTCTTGAGATGGATTTACAATCATATCAATTTATAACTAAATTTTTATATACTTTTATAATTATTGATGTTTAATTGGCATAATCCAGTAATAATTTGATTATTTAGTGATTATTTAGACTTGTATCCCTCCAAAGTCAGAGAAAGGCACTATAAAACTAGTCAAAATAATCAGACTTTCGCTAGAGGAAACATCTGCTTTTTTTCATGTAATGTTGACAATTGATAATCAAATTAAGCATGGATGTAAATCAAATGCGAGGAGAACCTAGGTGAATCGTTAAAATTGCCAATTAAGAACTTAGAAAATATTAACGATCCTCAACCTGGTGGATTGATTCAACGTAGTCCAGATTTTGGTAATCGTGTTGAAGAAAGGCTTGATGCTGTGAAAGAAACTTTTGAAGAAGCTTCCAGTTTTCTCCAAGATAAGGCTCAAGAAGCAAATGCTAGACCGGAAACACAGAAAAATCCGGCTTTAGGTAGATAAAATTAACTTTTCAACAATTAAAGAATCAATTAATAGTTGAAATTTGGTTCTTTGTTATTTGATCAAGTAATCAATTCCTCAAACATCAAAGTAAAAAAAAGGATTAAACAATGAATAAAGTATTTGTTGCAATCAGAAAAATTCAAATTAAGCAGATTTTTACTGCTTTTGTATTAGGAACCTTGCTATTTATTACCCAAGCTTGTAGTTCTGTAGATGCGAAATCTCCTGATTCTACCTATCGAGGAGGAATGAATCAGTATAGCGATGTAGACCCAAGAAGTAAAGGTGCGGAAGCTGCTGCAAAATTGAAAGCTAAGGGTTTGAGAGATAATGCTGAAGTTAACCTTAGAAATCAGAAAGGAGAAAACCTCGAAGATTTCGGTAAAAATGTTAAAGAAGGTACTGGATATGCAGTAGATAGAGTACAAGATAGTGCTGAAGATTTTGCTGAAGGAACTAAGCGAGGAATGCAAAATATCAAAGAAAACACTTCTGATGCTTTTGGTAAACTTACTAATAATGCAGAAGAAGCAGCTAAAGATGCAAAATTCAGTACTCAACGTGCGGCTGAAGATGCAAAAATCAATGCTCAACGGGCTGCTACAGATGCGAAATTAAATGCTCAACGGGCTGCTGAAGATGCTGGGAATGCAGTACAAAGAACCATCAGAGATGCAGTTAATTAATATCAGTTAATACAACTGTTTAATTAAGTTTTAATTGGGTAGAATCTTGAAAACCTACCCGATTTTTGCTGTTACTGATTTAATAATTCTTAGAAGTCGGGTTTTTGGGATAATTATCTGTAAGACATTTACCACTTTCAGAAAAACCCGACTTCTTGACAGTCGCAATCCTTAGAATTCGAGCTTTTAAGATATTTACTTTTGTGGATTTTTTGCATACCAAGATTGTAATGCTAACCTGTGAATTTCTTGCCAGGAAATACCGTATTTTTGTGCTAATTCTGCACAGTCTGCATATTCAGGATGTACATTTGTGATAGTTTTATTTTTCATGGTTCCCCTCCAAGCTACTTTAACTTTAACTTTGCCATATTCTGTTTCTAATTGTTGAATTTCTCTTTGTAATACAGCACGTTGTTGAGTCAAGCGACGAATTCCTAATGTGGTAGTTTCACGAAATAAAACTGTTTCACATTTCACCAAATTTTCCGGTTCACAAATAACCGTTAATAAAATTCCTGGACGAGATTTTTTCATTCCTACAGCTTGGGTAAAAACATCAACTGCACCAACTGCAAATAATGCTTCAAATATATAACCAATTGCTTGAGGACTGATATCGTCTATTTGAGTTTCTAAAACTGAAATATTTTCTAAATAAGGACTGGAATTATTTTGATAATTATGTTTAATATCATTCTCAAATTGATGATTTATTTTATTGTATTCAGCTATGCTACTTCTATGGAAATTAACTGGTTTTTGGATAGTTTCACCCAACCAGATACGTAAAATATTCGATATTGGTAAATCTAAATTACCCGCACCCAAACCAACTTTTTCCAAAGTCATATCTGGTGGCGAACCGAATTCTGTTGCTAAAGCTGTTACAATAGCCGCACCTGTTGGTGTGACTAATTCCCTTTCAATACCGTTGCTATAAACCGGACAATTTCGCATTTCCCATAATTTCAATACCGCAGGTACTGGTACAGTCATCATTCCATGTGCAGCGCGGACAATTCCTCCTCCAGTCGGTAACTTAGAGCAGTATAGTAAAGGTAATCCTTGGTCATTGCTGTCAATATCCAACCAATCTAAACCCAAGCAAGTACCAACAATGTCCACAATCGCATCCACAGCACCTACTTCATGGAAATGTACCTTTTCTGGAGCAATACCATGTACAGCTCCTTCTGCGACTGCTAGCTGTCGAAATATTGCCAAACTCCAAACTTCAGCTTTTTGTGGTAAACCAGCCGATTCGATTATTCGCTCAATTTCTGGTAAATGTCGTCCATGGTGATGGTGGTGATTGTCGAGCAAATCTACATGAACTTTAGTTGCTTGCTGCAAATTGCGATTAACAAGTTCATTCCATAATTTATATTCTTGTGCAATTCCTAACTTGTTAAGATTTTCAATTAAATATTCAATACTTACTCCCAAACTTACTAAAGCCCCCAAACACATATCACCAGAAATTCCAGTTGGACATTGAAAATAAACAATTTTACTCATGATTACACTTAACAGTTATTAAATTAAAATTAGAAGTTGATTTTGCTTTTAATTTTTGAATTATTTGAATTAACTTATTACATACTCAGATTTTTAGTTCATGGCAAAAATTTTTACTCTCCATCCGGATAATCCCCAAATTCGTAGAATAGAAGATATTATTGCAGCGTTACAAAGTGGTGCAGTGATGCTTTACCCTACCGATACAGTTTACGCCATAGGTTGCGATTTAAATGCTAAATCGGCGGTGCAGCGAGTACGACAAATAAAACAGCTAGCTAATGATAAACCACTGACATTTTTATGCCCTTCTCTTTCTAATGTGGCTACTTATGCTTTTGTCAGTAATACAGCTTATCGGATTATGAAGCACCTGATACCGGGAACTTACACCTTTTTGCTACCAGCAACCAAATTAGTACCGAAATTAGTACAAAATCCAAAACGCAAAACTACTGGAATTCGAGTACCTAATAATACCGTTTGTTTAACATTATTAGAATCTCTAGGAAACCCAATTATTTCTACTTCCGCCCATATTCCGGCTTCAGATACTGACGATGAAGAGACATGGATCGAACAAGAATCCTTATCGCGGGTAGAGTTATTTGACCGGATGGAAAATTTAGTGGATGTAATTATAGATACCGGCGAACAACCTGGTTATCAAGTCTCTACGATTGTGGATATGACTGAAGAGCAGCCAGTAATTATACGTCAAGGATTGGGTTGGGAACAAGCCGCAAAATGGATAGAAGCAAGTTGAAACCATGAATGGTGTAAAAACGGCCTTTATTGCTAAGTGCGTACCGTAATTATGAATAAACAAGCAATGCTCAAGGGTAGTGAAAAACATCGTTTCCCGATGTGGGGGGTTTATTTGCTTACAAAAATCAAAAAACCTTGTTACTTCACCTTGTCTTTTTAATTAATTTAAATACTCCAATTTCTAAATTGTCACATTCATCAAGGTAAAATGAGCATAGGTACAGCGCGGTTCAAAACCTTACATAACATAGCTTTTAAGTGATTTCAAGTATTTATACTTAGGAGTGTGACAGTAGCGTTTTGAAGAAACCCCAAGAAAGCGACACACCGGCATATCCGGAACTTACGGATATTGCTTACATTCATAAGTGTGAGCAGCGAACAAGGTTGAGTCTTGATAGATAAAACTTTCTAACAAGGTTTTCCCAGGCTGCGAGCTATGTAATTACGGTGCAGTACCAAAAATAAAAAAATCATGAAAACAAACTTTGCTAATCTACCGGAATCTACATCTGCTGTTGAAAACGAAGCTGCTAATTTACAGCCCCAGGGAAATAACCAGGATGCTAACAATGTGTTAATTCAGCAGATATGTCAAGAGTTGGAATCTCAAGTTAAAGCTACTCCTGAAACTATTCAATTAATCGCTACACGTATAGCCAAAGAAGTAGAACGCATTTGCGAGAAAAGCTACCGCATTCAAACATCCGGACAAGTTAAATCTTGGTTATTTAGTTTAGCGCGGCATCGCTTGCAAAAATGCTTGCATTATTATCAATTAGGTTCCAGACGCGGTAGAGTAGAATTACATAGTACTCTTGGTTCTATGGTTTACCGTCATATCAGTCTTCCCGGTTGTCAGTTGGGCTTTGATGCACGTTACAACTTGATTGAAGATTTCCTCCAAGCATTCTATATCGAAGCGATTAAAGCCTTCCGTCGGGAAAACGAATTACCTCAAGACTACACTCCCCGCACTCGCCTGCAATTAGGAGAGTACATGGCATTTACCGAACAGTATGCTAAACGTCGTATTTCCCTACCAGGCAACGCGAACCAACAGTTAATCATCCTCCGCGCTCAAGGCTTTAGCCGTCGTTTACCTCAAGAAACCACCGTTGACATGGAAATGGCTTTAGAATCTGCCAAATCCGAAGATGCAGAAGCATACCAGCGCAACTCTGCTGTTCAACAAGTGCGATCGCAAATGGTTGCACAATCGAATTTTGACCCAGCAGAAGAAGCAGAGCGCGATCGGGTTATTTCTGAATTGATAAATTACTTGCAAATTCAAGGTCAAAGTGACTGTGTAGATTATTTATCACTGAAACTCCAAGATTTGAGCGCTCCAGAAATCGATCGGATTCTCGGTTTAACCAGTCGTCAGCGCGATTATCTACAACAGCGTTTTAAGTACCATGTAGAAAAGTTCGCCCGCACCCATAATTGGCAATTAGTACATCAATGGTTGGGTGCAACTTTGGAACAAAAATTAGGAATGTCTTCTACTCAATGGGATGCTTTTGTCAATCAACTTTCGGAACAACAACGTCAAATGTTGGAATTGAAAAGCGATAAACAAAACGACCAAACAATTGCCAAAGCACTTAAATGTACTCCCAAGCAACTACAAAAGCGCTGGACTAAGTTGCTAGAATTAGCATGGTCTATTCGTAACAGTAATAGTGAAATTCAAGCAGGTTAAATAAGTAGATTAATAATATTTAACCTACCGCCGCTTTATTTTACTTTTGCAGAATTTACAATGACTATAGATGATCGACATCAGTGCTTAAATAGTTTAAATGGTGAAAAAACTCCCAATATCCCCTACAAGTATCATAAATTAGTTGAATTAAGTTAGTTGGTTAGGGGATAAATTAGGAGGCTCTACTAAGTTGAAAAGGCAATAGGTAATAGGAAATAAAAAACTTTCTCACCTCAAAAATTAATATTTTTTTCAAATAAACGGTTTGGTTGAATCAGATGTTATAAATAAGTTGTAAATCGGACCTCAATTATTTCAAGTTAAGTTAATCATTCGGTGTGTTTGAGCAAAAATATTTTCAAATTGATTTCGAGATACAGTTATTCGAGAAATTTATGCGTGGGATGGGCATCCCTGCCCGTCGGAATCAGCCTCATAAAGATGAAATATGCTGTATAATAATTTTGACAAATTTACTTGCACGAAGAACCAGATAAATTTAAATTAGTTAAATTAGATCACAGATGTACCAACTATTAGATTACAATTTATTGAGTAAGTACATCAAAAAATCTACAGTTAATAACAAGATACTCAAAAAAAATGTTTGATGGTTTTTGGGATAACGTGTCTCGCTACCCCCGCTACTTGGTAACTACCGCGTTGGGTATATTTTTGAATGCGTTTGGCTGGTTAACACCAATATTTAAGCGCCCTATCACCTCGATTATTTTTATCGGAATCTTAGTGGGCATTTTCGTGTTTATTTCTTTTACCCTGCGTGCAATGCTTGGGTTAAGTACAATTTAATCTAGTAGGCGATTTGTGAGGGGTGTTTAACCCTGCATCAATGCCGAGTTTTTGTAGTAAAACCTCTGTTAGGAGGCTTATTTTTATGGCTACTAATCGCCGCGTTTCCCGCGTTGCTGAATTAATTAAACGGGAAGTTAGCCTAATGTTGCTCAACGGGATTAAAGATGACCGAGTGGGTACGGGAATGGTGAGCGTTACTGATGTAGATGTTTCAGGTGATTTACAACACGCGAAAATCTATGTTTCAATTTATGGTACTGATGAAGCCAAAGAAGAGACAATGACTGGTTTAAAGTCAGCGACTGGTTACGTGCGTAGCGAACTTGGTTCAAGAATCCGTCTACGTCGTACCCCGGAAGTAATTTTCTTGGAAGACCGTTCAATTGAAAGAGGTAACAGGGTACTATCGCTTTTAGACAAGATTAAGAGCGAGCAAAAGCCCGAATTGCAAATAGAAACTCAGGGAGAGGGGGAGTAGTATAATTTGTTCTTTTGACATGATTCATACGTATTTATACTTAATAAATACGCTGAATCCTCAATGCAATCAAGCTTGGAGAGTTTTGTAAGAAGTCGGGTTTTTAGGATAAATATCTGTAATCTGAGAGAATATTTCTAAAAACTCGACTTCTGTGATGTTTTACCTCTTGCGGACGGACTGCGATTGAGCATAACAAGTCAGGCTTTAGCTTTAACATCTAAAATTAAATCTAAAAATAAACATAAACATTTACCAAAATATAGCTGTCAAACACCATTTGCAATTAATAAGACGGCAGAGAAAAACTCTTGCTCCGGAATTAAATGCGATGGAAGATGTTTGACAGCAGCACAAAAAATATACACCCTGTTTTCCTTTAAAAATCATCCACAAGTTCGCTCAAGCGGCTGATTAAGGGGTCTTCCTCTTTATAAGGATTACTAACAGTAGAAGCAGGCATAGAAGTATTATTAAATACTTCAGAACCCTTTGATTGAGTTGGAAGTTGAACGACAGAACCTTGATTGATCATCATTGCCAACTGAGCCACTTGCTGACTAAGCTGTGTCAAATGTTGTTCCATCGTTCCCAACCGATTTGATTCCCTAGTAAAGAAACGTTCCTCAAGGTCAGCCAATTTTCTTTCCAGGTCAGCGATGTGTTCTCCCACCCCGGATGATGGTTTGGGTGTTGCTGTTGATGTTGGTTGCGGATCTGGTCGTACAGATTCCGGTACGCACAAAGCTTGCCATAAAGCTTCTTTACAAAGGTCGCTGAAAGTCTTATCTGGCTCTGTTTCTAAGTGCCTTTCAACAACATCTAACAAGCTTTCATCCGCTACCCCTGGATTGAACGTAACAGATTTAACTACTTTTTTTGACCATTGGAACATCAGTTTTAAGACCTAGAAGAGCGACTGGCAGATAATTGTGCCTCTCCATAAATATACTGCCCCAAAGCATTAGCTTCTCGGGAAGGTGCAGCTAAATGGGCATTAATTTTTGCTTCTTTGAGCAAGCGTTGAATGTCTTCCCAGAAAAATTCACCACCACCCCCGGTAAGAATTACGTCTGTAACACGTTCTGGCAGCCATGCTAACACACGAGTGCAGATTTCGCGGGAAAACATTTCTATGAGGTTAGGAAGGAAATCATCTAGATTGGTAGGTTTACTGGAACCTCTAGGACGGTAGAAGCGTTCACCTTTGGGCTTATTTACCGCAGCAATCAAAGATAAAGATTGACTGTCTGCACCTTCAATTTCAGCGGCTACGAGTTCGTAAAATTTGCTCATACCAAAGTCTTCACTTTTGGAAGCTCCTCTTGCGAAACGGAAGTTATCCACCATCAAACAATCTGTAGTTTGGTGTCCAATATCCACAATCGCAGCAGAAACTTTGGTGAAGTCGGGCGCTCCGGGTCCTTTCTTGGGCTGGGATTCACACCAGAGCAAGCTACCATAGCCTTCTGGCATTACCCAAACTTTAGTAACGTTGATTGTTACAGATTCACCACGGAAGTTCATTACGTGAGGACCAGTAACTTGAGATATGAGTTGTGCTTTTTCTTTTTCAAATTGTTCTTGAGAAAGATAAGGAAGACCTAAGATTACGGAAATATCATCTTTAAGCTTAAAGTATCCCACACAAGCCAAAACTTTAATCAGTGCAGCTTCAACTTTTGATTGACCGACTCCTAAATCGGCTCCAAAGTCAGCTGCGAGTTGACCAACAGCATAACCATTACCTTGATACTCCAGCCAAAGATCCATCAAAGGATCTGTTGCACGAGCTTCAAAAACTCCTCCATGAACTTGTTCCATTGTCATTTGTTTGACATTAGAGGAAACAAAAATCACACTATTCGGCTCGCGACTGACGCTAGTTTTGGTAGAAGTCCTACCAAGGTCTACACTAAGAAGATTTTTACTCCCAGGATTAGGAGGATTGTTCAGCTTGGTAGTTGTGTTAATCGGAGTAGATGCCGTGATTCTGTTCATCGGTATCGCAGCGGCATTCATCGGGGTAGCAGCGGAAGGTTGGTCTGTCATGGAAATTCCTAGTTTCTACTTAGCTCTAACAAGGTATCATGCTAATCTTACAAAAAAGAATCAACTCTAATTGAGATGCGAGCAAAAATTACTCGTGTACCTCAGTAATCGACTGTTTTTGTCAGTTAACGAAGTATGAAGTCAAACAACGGGAACTAAAGTCTGTTGTAACAGCTAGAACCGTTTTGGTTTTTTCTGTTCAGGCTTTTTATGTATTCTCTCAAGAAATAAGGCTTTTTTATTATCGCTTTTACGATAAGTGCTATAGCCATACTAACTTTGTAGATTTGTTTAGACGGGTGACAAGCTACAAAATACAAACTACTTCATAACTGACCGGCGAACGCCGGTCGCCTACTGCCCGCCGAAGAAAGGCGGAGTGCCGGCGACTAGATCACGCTTTTCTGAGTATGTTAGCAAACCTACTCATGTACCGCCACCATATATGTGTAAAACAGGTAAGTCAGTAAATATGTATTTGTGAATTTAAAATTACAAAGCGAAATGAATAAGCTACAGATATTTAGCCTGATACAAATACCTGCTTTGATCAAAACAGCGATCGCGGATCATAATTTGTTAATTTTTGATTTTTGACGGTATACACAACCCCCAACAACTAGACAATGATCAAACATTAGATACATTAAGTGTCAATTTGAATTGATTGTATGCTTCATAAAAAGTGCATTATTTTGGTGTCAACAATCAAGATAAATTGACTACACTCTAAATAATTTTTATTTTTATTTTCCTAAAATTAAACATTCGTATCATATATAGCAATGGTCATATTGGTTAGGACATCATCCGCCAGTTCTTAAGGCAACAGGGAAATGTCCTAAGAGTTGTGGCTACTGCTATATCTATGATTTTTGATCTGAACGCAAAAAAAGGAGTATTAAGTAAGCTAATACCTACTCAATACTCGGATCGATGGCTAAAATAACGCTTAAAATTCTTAGAATACAGACTGGATACTCAAGTTCGGTGAAAATTTCTCAAATTTGTCAAATTTCCCAAATTTCTAAATAGTGGAACTAAAAGATTGCATTATCGGTTCCGATTGACTATCTAAAGGGTTCCAAACTTTGTCAGATACAGCCATTTGTTCGATTAAACTAGCTAATCTCAAGGCTTTGAGAGCTTGTTCGCCACCAACTGTTGGCTGATTACCACCGCGCACGCAATTTACAAAGTGTTCTAATTCAGCCCCTAATGGTTCTACATTTGAGGTGTAAACTTTTTCAATTAAACCGTCTTGCCTGTATGTTTGTCTGTTGTCTGTTATTGAGTTAGTGGGGTATCGGTGAATCCAAATTTCATTGTTGAGGAAATCAGCTTCGGTAAATGAATTTTTGGAGTGAGCTACAATTCTACGGATTTTGCGGTGAGTGATTTTACTAGCAGTCAAGGTAGCAACAATACCATTAGCAAATCCCAGTGTCGCAGTGACATAATCCAAATAGGTAGAGTTGGGAGTACAGGTACCGCTAGCCGCTAACTTCACTACTGGTGCAGCAGCTAATTCTAAAAGCAAGTCGATATCGTGGATCATCAAATCCAGCACTACTGAAACATCGTTTGCCCGACTTGAATAAGGACTCATGCGGTGAGCTTCTAAGGCGAGCAATTCGTCAGTTTTGATGATTTTAGTTAATTCTCCAAAAGCTGGCTTAAAGCGCTCTATATGCCCTACTTGCAAGATACAGCCAGATTCTGCTGCGGCATTAACCAAAGATTCTGCTTCAGAAATATTTGCAGCAATTGGCTTTTCAATTAGAACGTGGATTCCTGCTAATAGGCAACTTATACCAACGGCATAGTGTAGGCGAGTGGGAACAGCAATACAAACCGCCTCAACATGAGGCAATAACTCGCAGTAATCCTCGAAAAATTTAGTTTTATATTTACTGGCGGTTTCCAAGCCCCGCTCAATATCAATATCGGCTACACCAACTAGTTCTACATCTTTCATCGAACTTAGTACACGGGTATGATGTTGCCCCATGTTACCTACACCAATCACGCCTACACGAATGGGACGTGGTTGATGGCGCTGTACGTATCCATTGTTTTCTCCCGCTGACATGCTGCTATCTTGCACTCTAATTTTCTCTCCTCAACCACCAACTTTAAAGACGCTACAATTGTTGATTTTTGTACTTTTTTGCCAACAAAGCAGCAACCTAATAACCATCCAGATCGTAACCAGATGGTAACATAGAGGTTCTATTTATGAAGAATTTCAAAGTTCGTTGTGAGTTCCCGATATCCGTCTTTGTTTCGTATATCCGAGCATTGTTAATCTTTTTTTTGAATTATTCACAAAAAAATATCATGTCTTTTGATTAACTTGAAATTTTCGTTAGTATTCGTAAATGATTGAAATTCAACCCGTAGAATTTAATCAAAAAGTCTCCGGTTTTGCAATTAAACTTCAATTTGTATAGATAAGACTGCTGTACCCGTTAGCGCATAATAGTGAAGCAATCACAAAGGTTGAAGGATGGTTAATCGTATGCAATTTAGGTGTTGCCCCTCCCTACCTCTCACCGTCAAGCTGCTAAGTATAGCCATGGCGGGAGTCTCCAGGAGGAAAGACAAATGAAAGCTGTAATTTTATTATCAGGAGGACTTGACTCCTCCACTGTTTTATATCAAGCTTTAGCTGATGGATATGAATGTTACGCCATCAGTTTTGATTATCAGCAAAGGCATCGAAAAGAATTGCGCTCGGCGGTTTCAGTAGCCCAAAAAGCTGGTGTAACCCAACATCAAGTTGTTAAATTTGACTTAACGCAATGGGGTGGTTCGGCGCTTACAGATAATTCTATCAGTTTACCTCAAGAGCGTTCTTTGGAGGAAATGTCTGAAAATATTCCTATTACCTACGTCCCTGCAAGAAATACGATATTTTTAAGTTTTGCCGCTTCTTATGCCGAAACTATCGCCGCAGAAAAGGTTTATATTGGTGTAAATGCTTTGGATTATTCTGGATATCCAGATTGTCGTCCCGACTATATCCAAGCGATGCAAGAGGTATTTCGTTTAGGAACCAAGCAAGGACGTGAAGGAAATCCCATTCATATTGTTACACCTTTAATCGATTTGAAAAAAACCGAAATTATTCAATTAGGTAACAAATTAGGAGTTCCTTGGGAATTAACTTGGTCTTGCTATAGCGGTGGTGATGTCGCTTGTGGAGTTTGCGATTCTTGTCGTTTGCGTCTTGCTGCTTTTGCTCAATTGGGATTGACAGACCCGGTAGAATACGCATTCAGGTCAAAGGTTTAAGGTTAAAGGTTAGAGGTTAGAGGTTAGAGGTTAAAGGTTAGAGGTTAAAGGCTTTCTTGCAACTGTCAACTGTCAACTGTCAACTGTCAACTGTCAACTGTCAACTAACTCTGTTACAGCCTTTTTAGTTGAATTTGCTGTAATCGGGGACCTGTTACTGATGCTACTGTAAATTCTATATTTTGATAGCGGAAGCTTTCATCAATGTTGGGAATTTTTTGTAAGTGGTATAGCATAAAGCCTCCGAGGGTTTGATATTCTTTTGTTAAAGGTATATGGAGTTCTAATACTTCGTTGAGGTCTTCTAAATTTATTTGGGCTTGAACTAGAAAGGTTTGCTCATCTATCATTTTGATGAGTAGGTCATTGCTGTTTTGCGTTTCGTCAATGTCACCGATAATTTGAGCAATTACGTCTTGGATGGTTACTAATCCTACTGTACCGCCAAATTCGTCCACTACGACGACCATAGCGAGCTTTTCTTGCTGCATCATGGGTAATAATTCATTTAGGGGTGTATGTTCTGGTACGAACCTGGCAGGACGCATACAGGAATGAATTTGTGTATCTAAAGTTAATTGCCCTAATGCTAAAGGCTTTGTTAAGTCTTTAAAGTAAATGATGCCGCGAATATCATCTAAGGATTCTCCGTATATAGGGTAACAGGAATGACCATCACCTGCCATTTCTTGGAGAAAATTTCGTAAAGTTGCGTTTTTAGATAGCGCTACTATTTTACTGCGGGGAACCATTACTGCTTGTACTGTCACTTCCCCAAATTCAAAGATATTTTTTAATAGTTCTCGTTCTCTGGCTCTTAAACCAGTGGATTCTCTCTCTGTGGAAATAATTAATAGTAATTCTTCAGGAGTAACTGGTGGTCTCCAGCTTTTGCCAGTGTATTCTATACCGAATAGCCGTAACAAAAAACGAGTTGATTGATTAAGAATCCAAATAAAGGGGCTGAAAAATCTCACAATAGCTGTAACTGAAGGACCCAAAAACCTCGCTAATTCTTCCGAATACAGCATTGCTACGGATTTGGGACACAATTCACCTAGAACTATTTGTAGATACGCTATGAAAAAAAAGGCGATCGGTATTGATAAGGAATGAGCGAGGAAAACATTGATTGTTCTGGGTATGGGTAGAGATTGCAGCGATATATTAATCAATTCTACAATCGTACTTTCTCCAATCCATCCCAGTGCCAAACTTGAAAGAGTAATCCCTAACTGGGTTGTGGATAGCAATCTATCAATGCTACGTTGCAGCACTTCTACTGCAATCGCTTGAATATCCCCAGCTTCCACTAACTGATGTATTCGCGATCGCCGTACTGTAACCATTGAGAATTCTGCGGTGACAAAAAAGGCATTGATGGCAATTAAAAGTAAGACTGATAGCAATCTCAGCCCTACTTCCGACCAATTTAAATTATCAAGACTATTCACAGTCTTTTCTCACGTAAAACTCAAGCCCCACTATCCTGGATTTTTCGATGCTGTATTTTTACATTAAAGTTAAATTCAAGTTAATTTTAAGTTAAATTCAAATTATTAGCGATGAATCTAGATACTCAATGTAAAATACAGAATCTAACACTTAATATTCCCAATATCTACTTTTCTACAGGAATATTTGACACTTCCAACCGTAATTTTTGTGCTGGATAATCTGTAAGAGCTAAGGAAATTTGTTTGACATCATCAAGTAAAGCAGCAGGGATACTCACAGTACCATATGATGGTGGTGCATCAGAAGCTAATTCTGATGGTAAACCTTCTGTGGAAGCACTTAAAGTTCTTCCTTTATCATCAGTCACGTCTAGAAAGCTGTAAAGAAAGCGCACCGACTCATCACTTTTATTATCCATTTTTACTTTTAGCAACAAAGCGCCCCCCGAATATTCGGCTGACTGTACTGCAAGAGTTACACCTTCGCTTTCGGCTTGTATGGGAAATCCTGCTTGCAGTTTTTCTGGAGCTTCTGGTGGTTTCTCCTCTTGTTTGCGTTTGGTATCTTTCGTACCTTCTTCTAAATCATCGATTGTTTTTGATTTAGCGGCTTTAGTTTTACCTTCGATGCGTGATTTGACGATGGAAAGGATTTCTTCTTCTTTGACAAAGACTACACCTTCTTTTTCTTGACCACCAGTTGTGCCTTTCCTGGCAAACTTAGTAGTAGGACGAGTATCCGGTGCTGTGACTCCTTTAAGAGCCGCACTTCCCAAGGTAAAACCCCAAAAAGCGCTGACTGAACCAGCCCCTAACATTAGGGTTAATAAAATCAACGTTAGAAGTACAGTAGAATTTAGTTTCATTCTTCGGAATTAATATAGCTTTTCAATGTCAGGATTAAGCAAAAGTGTTGAAGTTTGTTTTCGATAGGAACCCAAAACTTGATAGATATGTACTCGTGCAAAATAAATTAAACATTTCGTTTAGGGAGGGAAGAGGGAAAAGGGAAGAGGGGAGCCTTATATAACTCACGAGTAATTATATAAATAATTTTGCGTAAGTACTTAATACTTGATAAATATTAGTTTGCACTATTTTATGATTAAATGATGTAGCGCAAAATCTGATATTTTTGATTTTTTGAATTATTTTTGTATACAAAAATGTAAACTTACGGTATAATGATTAATCAGCCAGGGTTGGCCGAGCGGTTGAGGCAACGAACTCATAATTCGTGTAAGGCAGGTTCAACTCCTGCACCCTGGATTTAACAATAAATTTAATTTCCTAGATTTAGCCATTAGTTCTGCCCATCGAGAACTAATGGCTAATAAATATTTATCTATACCTGTAATTTTCTCTTTTACCGATGTGGTAAGCTATCAAAGCGGAATTCAGTTCCAACTTGTAACTGAGTGGCTCTCAAACTCGGAGAACCTAATAATGAGGTATTATAAGGATTTGGTAAATCTGGACTCCTTAAATAGGGGTCGTTGGTTGTTTGTTGCTTGAGTAAATCTTGATAAAGAATATTTACTAACTTAGCATCTCGTTCAATTTGATGTTCTGGAAAAGAATTCTTAAACAAAGAACCAGATCCAAATATCCAATCTATTTCCCGAAATAAACCTTGGTTATTGTAAAAGTCGGGATAGTTTTCGTAAAACCCCTTTTCAAATACTTCATTTGGTGTTTGATAGCTGGATGTTTCGGTTTCTGCTATGGCGATCGCCGGCAACCCAATGGTAGCAGTAAGCACTATTAACCCACTTAGGGCTTTTAAGTTTAAGGACATATTAACAACTCCTGTATTTTGGTGCGAATTTTGACCGCTAACTTATCTAAAATGTCAGAACTCGCATAAGTTCAACTAGTCCGGTGTAACATAATTTTTGATGTTTTGTAATGATTTATCGCGCTGAAAGTTCTACCCCAACTGGTTTATGGGCTACTAATACTGATTTGAATCTTGTTCGTCAGCAGTTACTAGATTTATTTTGTCAATTTGCTTATCAGGAGGGAGATTTTGTGCTTTCTTCTGGAGCGCGTAGTTCTTATTACATCAATGGTAAGGAGGTAACGCTCCATCCCCAAGGTGCTTTGGCAATTGGTCGCATTGTTTTAAATATGCTACCTTTGGATATTCAAGCTGTAGCAGGTTTAACTTTGGGAGCTGATCCGATTGTCAGTGCTGTAAGTGTGGTTTCTGCTCTGGAAAGCCGATCTATACCAGGTTTGATTGTTCGCAAAGAAGCTAAAGGTCACGGAACCAAAGCTTATGTAGAAGGTCCGAATTTACCGGAAGCGGCTAAGGTTGTAGTCTTGGAAGATGTTGTGACTACAGGGCGATCAGCGATGAAAGCTGTTACCAGACTTAGAGATGCTGGTTATACAGTTAATCAAGTAATTTCACTGATAGACCGTCAGCAGGGTGGAGCGGAATATTATCAAACCGTAAATTTACAGTTTGAATATGTGTTTTCCATTACTGATATTCAAGAAAGGTATAAGCAGATTGTAATTAAACCCTAATTAATAATGTAGAGACGTAGCAGTGCTACGTCTCCCCGTATTTCGGTTAGTATCGAGTCGTTTGGATTAATTTCTGCTAAATGCAATCGGCTACAGATTCTTTGTTACACAACAGTACAACATTTCGCCATATTCAGATTACGAATTCGCGAATTGTGCGAATTGTTAAGTTACAGGTTCGTTAGCACGCAGAATCATAAGACGTAGCAGTGCTACGTCTCTACAATATTATTTTTGGAGCAAATTAACTTTGGGCTACGACTTGTTTATCGGTTTTTGCCAAGAATTTTTCTAGTTCGGTTAATGCATCAGCATCAACTTTGGTTTGCATAGGACAAAATTTGGGTCCACACATCGAGCAAAATTCGGCGGTTTTATAAATATCGGCTGGTAAGGTTTCGTCGTGATATTCTTTGGCTCTTTCGGGGTCGAGTGATAATTCAAACTGACGATTCCAGTCGAAGTTATAGCGAGCATGGGAAAGTTCATCGTCTCTGTCTCTAGCTCCTGGTCTGTGTCTGGCAATATCTGCCGCATGGGCTGCAATTTTATAAGCAATTAAACCATTCCGTACATCTTCGGCATTGGGTAAACCCAAGTGTTCTTTTGGAGTCACGTAACAAAGCATTGCAGTTCCGTACCAGCCAGCCATCGCTGCACCAATCGCTGAGGTAATGTGGTCGTAACCGGGGGCAATGTCGGTAACTAAAGGACCCAGAACGTAGAAAGGAGCTTCGGAACATTCTTCCATCTGCTTTCTGACGTTGAACTCAATTTGGTCCATTGGTACGTGTCCGGGACCTTCTACCATTACCTGTACGTCGTGTTCCCAGGCTTTACGGGTTAATTGTCCCAGGGTTTTGAGTTCGGCTAATTGTGCTTCGTCGGAAGCATCATGAGTACAACCGGGACGCAAAGAATCACCCAAACTAAAGGAAACGTCGTATTTTTGGAAAATCTCGATAATATCTTGAAAGTGAGTATAAAGTGGATTTTGCTTGTGGTGATGCAGCATCCAGCGAGCGAGAATACCGCCACCGCGAGATACAATACCCGTGATCCGGTTCCTTACTAAAGGCAAATGTTCGATCAAAATTCCGGCATGGATAGTCATATAGTCCACACCTTGCTGAGCGTGTTTCTCAATAATGTTGAGAAAATCATCAGCAGTTAGATTTTCAATATTACCGTGGACACTTTCTAAAGCTTGGTAAATTGGTACGGTTCCAATGGGAACTGGTGAAGCGTTGATAATCGCGGTACGAATTTCATCTAAATTTCCGCCACCTGTAGATAAATCCATGACGGTATCGGCACCATACTTAACCGCTAACTTCAGCTTATCGACTTCTTCACTTAAATCGCTGGAGTTAGGAGAAGCACCGATATTCGCATTTACCTTACATTTAGAAGCAATGCCGATCGCCATTGGTTCCAAATTGGTATGATTAATATTCGCTGGAATAATCATTCTACCCCGCGCCACTTCATCGCGAATCAGTTCCACAGGGAGATTTTCCCGTGTGGCTACATGGTGCATTTCTTCAGTAATCACACCTTGACGAGCGTAATGCATTTGAGAAACATTGGCTTGTCCGCGCCGTTTAACAACCCATTGTGTACGCATATTCGATTTCCTCAATAAACAGCTTCCCTCCGCCGGTATTATCCGGACTCAGGTGCAAAGGGTGTAATCTCAGCCCGTTTTCAACAGGCACCCCTAGCATAAGTATGTGGACAAAATTAATTATATATTTGTCATTGCGAGTTGAACGGAGTGAAACGAAGCAATCCCAGATTCTTGCGATTGCTTCGCTGTCGCTCGCAATGACGCAAATAATTTTGTATACCAACTTATTGAAAATAATCCTATC
Organism: Richelia sp. SL_2_1; assembly: GCA_012033205.1. Taxonomy (GTDB): domain Bacteria; phylum Cyanobacteriota; class Cyanobacteriia; order Cyanobacteriales; family Nostocaceae; genus Rivularia. The sequence continues at coordinate 32,662 of JAAUSO010000050.1, forward strand.
ACTTTTTTGCTGATGGAGATAAATAGGTTAACAATTATCAATGCAAATGGGTAATGGGTAATGGGTAATGGGTAATGGGTAATGGGTAATGGGTAATGGGTAATGGGTAATGGGTAATGGGTAATGGGGTGAAAAAATATTAATAATAAGGATAAGGGAGTTTTGATGGACACGCTACGCTAATAGTCTCAAATCTTAACTTCAATTACCAATTACCAATTACCAATTCCCAATTACCAATTACCAATTACCCATTCCCAATGTCCAAGACAAAATATCGCTACATCATTTTTTATAAACCTTACGGTGTTCTCAGCCAGTTTTCTCAGGACACTCCAGAACAAAGTACTCTTCAAGATTATATTTCAATCAAAAATGTGTATCCTGTAGGACGTTTAGATACTGACAGTGAAGGTTTATTATTATTAACGAACCACGGACAATTACAACATCGGCTTTGTCATCCTCAGTTTGGGCATTATCGCACTTATTGGGTGCAAGTAGAAGGTATTCCGGATGCAACTGCTTTACATAATTTAGAACAAGGTGTGGTAATTAAAAATTACCGTACTCAACCAGCAAAGGTACAATTATTACCCGAAGAACCACTTTTACCCGAACGCATTCCCCCGATTCGTTTTCGCAAAAATGTACCTACAACGTGGTTAGAAATGACTCTGAGTGAAGGAAAAAATCGTCAAGTCCGTCGTATGACTGCATCTGTGGGATTTCCTACTTTACGGCTGGTACGAGTCCAAATCGCACACCTCAAATTAGATACTTTAGAATTGGGACAATGGCGCGACCTTACAAACGAAGAAGTAAAAATTTTACATAACTTAGTATTTTCTAATAGTTCGCTGCCAAATAAAAGGGTATAACAACCACTCACCCCCTTAAGTCAATATTTGAATTAAAATTCGTAATAAGTAAGTTAGTTAACTAAAAAATATATTTAATCATATTAAGGTATTGAATATACCGAGAAATTCTAAATAACAAAGTGATTTATTTGACAATTTAATTTTAAAATTTTCTCCAAATACTTATGACTAAAGTTGTCTTAGAAGCTGTATAATTCTATTTTTTTATTCTTAATCAACTTATTGTTAATGTTGGGGTGCATTCTTTTTATGAGTCTAAATCAGCCATTTAACTGCTATCAAACTCACCAAAAACAAAATCTTGTCTCTGCAAAATCTTCAAGCTTGGAACTTGTGCCTGAAACAACCTCGAATTTAGAAATTTACACGACGGAAGCTTTGCGTCGTATTCAAGAAGAATTGGATTGGTATCGTAATTTATATGACCAAAATCCCGGTATCAATTTTACTGTAGATTCTACCGGAATGATTTTGTCTGTAAATCAATTTGGTGCCAAGCATTTGGGTTATTTACCCAGTGATTTGCATCAAAGATTAATTTTTAATATATTTGCTTTTTTTGAACGGGAAAAATTATCCGATTTATTGACAAGATTGTTAAAGAATTCCTCAGAAAAAGTTGAAGATGGAGAATTTTGTTTAAATTGTCCGGATAGTCAAATTATTTGGCTTAAAATCAAAGCCAGAAAATTTCTGGATAGACAGCAAAATCCCATAATTTTGATGGATTGTGAAGATATTACTGCTGATAAACTTGCTCAAGCTTCAAATCCAAAGGAAAATAGTTTACTGGAATTAGCTGCTTGCATACCAGTTATGTTGTGGATGACGGATAATCAAGGAGTGCATAACTTCTTTAATTCTTCTTGGTTAAAGCTTACCGGACGTAAAATTGAGCAAGAATTAGGCTTGGGATGGCTAGAAAATTTACATCCTGAAGATAAAAATGCATATTTATCAACTTATTCTCAAGCAATCAAAGAAAAACAAAAGTTTCAAATACAATACCGTTTAAAAAGTGCTGATGGTGATTATCGTTGGATTTCCGATAAAGGTGTACCTCGATTTTCATCTGATAATGATTTTATTGGTTATATCGGTTGTTGTATTGATATTACTGAGTGTAAAAAGCTGAAGTGGCAATTAGGGAAAGCCAAATAGCAGCACAAGCTCAATTAGAAGAGATGGAATCTCTTAACCGTCTTAAGAATGAATTTTAAGTACAGTATCCCACGAATTACGCACGCCATTAACTAATATGAAAATGGCGATTCAAATGTTGGAAATTAAGCTTGAAAAAGAACATTTACCTTCTGATACCTCTGAATCAGTTAATTGTTTGAAAAATCATTCCAAAATATCTCGTTATTTTCAAATACTAAATAATGAGTGCGAACGAGAAATCAATTTGATTAATAATTTTCTCGATTTGCAGCGACTCGATACTAATGCTAAACCTTTGGTATTGGAAAAAATTGAAGTATCTCCATGGCTAGAACGAGTAATTGAATTATACAATACACGAAACCGTGATTGCTGTCGGCAAAGATTAAAGTTAGAGATGGAATCTCATTTACCGTCTATAATTTGCGATCCGTTCAGTTTAGAGCGCATTTTAGTAGAGTTGCTGACTAATGCTTGTAAATTTAGTCCAATTAATCAAGAAATTATTGTCAAGGCTCAGGTAAAATCTGATTATATTCAGTTTCAAGTGATTAACACTGGCGCGGAAATTCCTGCTGCTGAATTATCGCTTATTTTTGATAAATTCTATCGGATTCCCAGTAATGACCCTTGGAAACAAGGAGGTACCGGGTTAGGATTAGCATTGGTACAAAAACTGACCAAGCATTTAGACGGATTGATTGAGGTGGAAAGCGATTCTAATCGTACAATATTTTCTATTGAATTACCTCTTGAGAGATAATTTATCGTTTCGATAACTGCTTTTTATTATCCGTCAGATGTTTGTTCCCTAGCTAATCATAATTTTGTATTGCATATCCGGAAAATTATTCTACAATTAATTTGCCGATATTTCAAAGTTATAGTTAATATACGTGTAGCTACTGAAACGGAATAATCCGGAGTAATTCGGAGTATTAACTACACCAGCCTCAGCGCGTAAGCGCTACGTTATCTCGGTTATGACACCCTAGAGGTTAGACAGCTTCAGGCTATGTCGAAGCGCGATTAAACAGTTAAACCGTTCAATTAAAAACAGTGTCGCTAGCTTAAAAAGCCTTGATAACATTGGCGAGTCAAACTTTACACTTCCAAGTGAAACTAATCATTAAGTTGATTTACACCGAAACAAAACCATGCAAAACTACGTATTTGTTGTTGACAAGAACGTGGTTCCTCTTAACCCGATAAGACCAAAAAGAGCAAGACAGCTTTTGAATCAAAACAAAGCAGCGGTATTAAGGCCTTTTCCTTTTACCTTAATCCTTAAGCAAGAGATAAGTAACGCCAATATTCACCCACTTACTCTAAAAATAGATCCGGGTTCTAAGACTACAGGATTTGCTTTGCTCGACGGAGACAAAGTAGTTTGGCTGGGGGAATTGGAACACAGGGGTCAAAGAATAAAAGACTCACTAGAAAAACGGCGTACTATTCGCAGAAATAGACGCAGTAGGAAAACCAGATACCGTAAGGCTAGATTCTTGCATAGAACGGGTAGTATTAGACCGCTTCCCCCTAGCGTACACCATAGAGCCCTAACAGTTGAAACATGGCTTAAACGCTTTACTCGTTTTGTTCCTATAAACAAGATCGCAATTGAGCAAGTTAAGTTTGATATGGCTAAAATGCAAAATGCAGAAATAACCGGAGTTGAATATCAACAAGGAACCTTGTGGGGTTATGAAGTACGCGAATACCTGCTAGAAAAGTGGGGGAGGGAATGTACTTATTGCGGCAAGAAAGATGTTCCTTTGCAGATTGAACATATAGTTCCCAAGAGTAAAGGAGGTTCTAACAGAGTTAGTAATCTGTGTTTAGCTTGTGAAGAATGTAATCAGAAAAAGGGGAATAAACCAGTAGAAGAATTTCTTAAAAACAAACTAGAAAAGTTGAAGAAAATTAAATCAAAAATGAAAACACCGCTTAAAGATGCAGCCGCTGTTAACGCATCTAGGAACAAGCTTGCCTGGATTTGTGAGTTTATAATCTCAGGAATTACAGGAAAGAGAAGCGATTGTGAGGTAGGAACCGGAGCGCAAACTAAGTACAACCGCACTAGGCTAGGTCTTCCAAAAGAACACAGTATAGATGCGGCTTGTGTCGGAAGCGTTGATACTCTAGAGTTTAGAACTTCGCAGCCGCTATTAATCAAAGCTGCTGGTCACCGAAACAAGCAGTATGTAAGGATGAATAAATTTGGCTTTCCAGCGTCAAAGCCCCGCAAGAAATACGATATAGGCTGGAAAACCGGAGATATAGCAATATCCATAAACAAAGGTGTCAAATGTCTTGGCAGGGTGCTTATTAATGACGCTAAGCGCTTTGAAATGCCAATAAATGGGAAACGCATCTCAGGCAAATATGGTGAGTTAACTAAACTTCATCGCAGTGATGGATACAGCTACTCGTTTAGTGCGAATTACTCCGTTTCCCCATGAAGAACTACGTCCTGTTCGAGATTAGGTGTATCGTCACAATTAAAATAGTTATACTTTTTACATGGTAGAACCAAAAATATCAACATTTGCTTTACCATTGGCAATGGGGGTTAATCTACCATTAATCAACGCCGGCGTAACGATTACAAGCACAAATGAGCGGGAGTTAAGGACGCGGATATAATGCTGATTTGCCCTCAGTGCAATTTTGAAAATCCTAATAGCAACAAATTTTGTCAAAACTGCGGCGCATCCTTAACTGAAAAGGAATGTCAACAGTGTGGTGTTTTTCTTCCCCTGAATGCAATACAGTGTCACAGTTGCGATACGGTTTGTGCGGAAATTTGGATGGCGATCGCCATTAAAGAAGGTACGGAAGTTGTCGGAATAGACGAGGAGGAAACCCAAAAACAAGCAGTACAAGAACAAGAAGAACAAACAGAGGAACTAGAAAATACAGAAAATTTTCCTCAAGAAAGTCCTAGTTTATTTGCAACAGGTTCTTATTTAGATTCGGAAAAACGCTATCAAATGCTTGAACCATTACCAGCTTTTTTTGAAAATGCCGTTAATGCTCAAGCCTCTGTGAAAGTGATCGATTGTCAACCTTATCAAGTGTCGCCAATCAAGGCAATGTTGGCAAATCCACAATTTCACGAGTCGATAAATCCATCCGTAACGGAAACTCAAATTCCCAGCCTTGCTAAAACTTATATTGCCTTACAACCCTACTTGAATTTGGGAATTCCCTATATCCATGATGCATGGCAACTGGGGAATATGCAGGTGATTGTACTTGAAGACCGTTCTGATTGGGTTTATTTATTAGAACTATGGCAAGATGATAAAATTACATCGTTGCAGATTACACATTATTTTTATCAGATGACTCAATTGTGGGATTTGCTCGAACCGTTCAATTGTCGTCAAAGTCTTTTAGATTTAACTAATTTACGAGTTGATGAAGACCAGTCGTTAGTGTTGCAGTGTCTATACCTAGATATACGCAAAAACTCAGAATCATCCCCAGAACAAGAAAAATTACCTACAATCAAAGCTTTAGGAAAGATTTGGCAAGCATTATTTAGCCAATCCCAACGCACTCAATTTGGTCAGTTATTAGAACTGTTAGGAAATTTGGAATCGGGTAAAATTGCGACAACTGAAGAATTGCGATCGCACTTGCAATTAATTTCTCAAGAGTTGCAAGGGGAGTCGAACCAAAGTGAAGATGATTTAGAAAATGATTTAAAAAATGATTTAAAAAATAATTTGAGTCTTGATTGCTGCGAAGATGAAGATATTTCCAATCCGACAATATTACAGCTAGATGAATTAGAGCAAAGTCCAACAAAGATTGACGATACACCCACAATAGTTCTGCCGATGCAGCTAGCAAGCTTAGAAAATGCGGGGTTGACTGATGTCGGAAAACAACGCGACCATAATGAAGACTATTTTGGCATTGAAACAAAAATTCATAAAGTCGATCTGCCCAAAAGTCGAGTTGCACTAGCGCGGGGCTTGTATATTCTTTGCGATGGCATGGGGGGACACGCAGGTGGTGAAGTTGCTAGCGAGTTAGCAGTAAGTACTTTACGGCAGTATTTTGAAGAACATTGGCAATTAGAAATATTACCTAGTGAAGAAATTATCCGCGAAGGAGTTCTTCAAGCCAATCAAGCGATTCACGAGGTTAACCAGCAAGATGCTCGTTCTGGTGTGGGTCGGATGGGTACTACTTTAGTGTTAGTGTTAATACAGGATACTCGTGTAGCGGTGGCTCATGTCGGTGATAGTCGGCTTTATCGGGTGACTCGTAAAGGGGGTTTAGAACAGATAACAGTAGACCATGAAGTAGGTCAAAGAGAAATTTCTCGTGGGGTTGAATCGAGCATTGCTTACTCTCGTCCGGATGCTTATCAGCTAACTCAAGCTTTGGGACCTAGAGATAATAATTTTATTGCACCGGAGGTACAGTTTTTAGAAATTAATGAAGATTCGCTGTTTGTTCTGAGTTCGGATGGTTTATCGGATAACGATTTATTGGAAAAATACTGGCAGACTAATTTGCTGAATTTAATCAGTTCGGAAGCCAATTTAGAAAAGGGTGTGAGAGATTTAATTGAATTAGGCAACCAATATAATGGTCATGATAATATTACCGTCGTACTTGTCCGAGCAAAAGTCCGTCCAAATTTAGATAGTCAAATTATGGATAATTTGTGAATAATTGATAATTAATGATTAATTATCTGGTTTTAGCTATAGGTGGGTTTTCGCAATTCAATATATATAAGCTAAAAAGCGTTTAAGAAAGTATATTCAAATTTTATTCAAGTCGCCGGTATTGTAGTGCGGGCATTCCTTCACGGAGTTTACCCTTGAACGAAGTGAAGGGTTCGAGGGCAAGCCTGCCCGCTAGAAAAAGACAAATTAAATGCGCGACAATTTATAAACGTCAGTTCGATAAAGCTTTAAGAAGTCGGGTTTTTGAGCTGAAATATGAGTAAAACCAGATAATCATCATGAAAACCCAACTTCTCACCTCACGTATAAATATTTTTGCATCCCTACTTACCTAGATAATCTGTGCTTAAATTAAGACATTATTGATAAGTTCAAGTTTTTTTGTTTTTCTCTTTATCACTCATCCTTCATAATTTATAGTTCCTAAGCATCGTGATTACTCTAACCCTATTAGAAGCACAAAACAAAACCCCGCTAAAAGATTGGTGCTTTGATGAATCTTCGGTAATTCGGGTTGGAAGAGCGGCAGATAATGATATTGTTCTCGATAATAATTTAGTTTCTCGATATCATTTAGAACTGAGAAATAACAATCCTAAAGGTAATGTTGATGATTGGGAAATTATTAGCAAGGGTACCAATGGTACTTTTTTAAATGGTGTTTTAGTTACTCGCATTCAGTTAACGGGTAATTGTTTGCTGCAATTAGCACGGGGTGGTCCGATTTTGAAAGTCGAACTTTTACCTGAACTACAACAGCAACCGACATCTGCAAAAAAGCTGTAGCTGCACCTACAAGCTGCACCCATGAAGGAAACTCCCCCGATAATCTATTTTGCATTTATTGCGGTAAACC
>JAAUSO010000051.1 GCA_012033205.1 Richelia sp. SL_2_1
GGAGTTGGGAGTTAGGAGTTAGGAGTTAGGAGTTAGGAGTTAGGAGTTAGGAGTTAGGAGTTGGGAGTTTAGGAGTTGGGAGTTGGGAGTTGGGAGTTGGGAGTTCTTACCTTTAACCTTGAACCTTGAAGCAAGGAGAAAATTATTGAATCGCGTTCGAGTTCGTCAGCACGTTAATCCATTAGGAATAAAATATCAAACACCTATCAATCCGATTGATTGGGAAAAAATTTATGTCGATAGGAATCAACCTTTACTTTTGGATATTGGTTGTGCTAGGGGTCAATTTTTAATGGAAATGGCTCAATTAGAACCCAATTGGAATTTTTTGGGTTTAGAAATTCGTCAACCTCTGGTAGAAGCAGCTAACAAAATGCGATCAGAGTTAGGATTAACAAACTTACATTATGTATTTTGTAATGCGAATAACTCGTTAAAACCGCTTTTATCTTCCTTACCAAAAGGAATTTTACAACGAGTAACAATCCAATTTCCCGACCCTTGGTTTAAGCATCGTCATGCAAAAAGGCGTGTCGCACAACCGCAATTAGTTGCAGAATTAGCAGATTATCTAACACCTGGGGGAACGGTATTTTTACAATCGGATGTTAAATTTGTAGCAGTAGAGATGTGCGAACGTTTTGATGAAAATTCTGCTTTTCAAAGAGAAAAAAAAGAATGGTTAGCAGAAAATCCCTTAAAAGTTGCAACGGAACGGGAATTATTTACTTTAGAAAAAAAAGAACCCGTTTATCGTGCTGTGTTTACAAGAGTTATCAGTTAGGAATTAGGAATTAAAAATAGACTGAAAGGCTCTGTGTACCTCTATCTATGAAGAAAGAGCCTCTAAGTAATGTATTCCCAGTTCTTTGGTTGGGAACCAGTCAATATGAGATAGTGATGATTTTTTTGTGCTGTTTTGTTTAACTATCAATAAAGATTAAGTTTTCAACTATTAGTAGTCTATTTTTGTTGTAGATAATGTAAGGTAAATGTGAATTTTTACTTCAAATATGATGAATTATAATTCAAGGGAAAAAAATAGTATTAAAAGTTACACAAGTAGATAAATATTTTTAAAGATGTAATTTAAAGTAAAAGATTAAAAATGAGTAAATTACTGTATTTTAATGTGATTTTGTGCGAGATTAAATCTAAATAGATACTCTGATACTCAAAAAACAAATTTCATGGATTCTTTATTTATTAACTCATTACTTGAAGACTTGAAAAATCCCTCGGAGGTAGTGCGCGAAGAAGCGACTCGCAAATTATGGCGTTTATGGTTTCAGCAGAAGGGAGTTTATGGGTTAGAAAAAATAGAAACTAGCCAAAAACTATTGGATGCAGGTAAAATCGCCGAAGCCGAAGAAATGTTGACGCAGTTGATTGAAAACCAGCCGGATTTTGCTGAAGCTTGGAATCGTCGCGCTTTTCTTTATTACACTAATCATCAGTACGAAAAGTCTTTAGCTGATACTCAAGTAGCAGTGGAACTCAATCCACTACATTTTGGCGCACTGCACGGCATGGGTTTATGCTATGCAGCTTTAGGAGAGTATGCTAGAGCGATAAATTGTTTTCAGCGTGCTTTGGAGATTCAGCCTTATTCTTTAATCAACCAAAAATTAATTTTGGAATGTACTTTACGAATCAGTTAAAAGTTTTTACTTTCTTCAAATACTGTACTAATTGAAGGATTTATTACTGTTTTTAGAGGGGAGAATTCTTTGAACAGCAGATAGGTAGGTTTGCTGGCGCAATTACGAATTACGAATTACGAATTATTTGGTCACTCCTTCCAACTCCTCATCTGTCAACTCATACAACTGCCGCAACTTCTGTAATTTATCATCAGTAGCATCCCAAAAACCTCTTCCGTGAGCTTCCAACATTCTTCCCACAATATTTTTAAAGGCTTCCGGATTAGCTTTCCTCAATTTTTCCGCCATTTCGGCATCCAAAGCATAAGTATCTGCCGCTTGGTTGTATACCCACTCATCCGTAAAATCCGCAGTACCACCCCAACCAATCAAAGCCGTCATCCGTTGCGATACTTCAAATGCACCACCGCTACCTTGATTTACCATCGCTTCAGCCCATTTGGGATTAAGTAATTTAGTACGATACTCCATGCGTAATAAATCATCTAAATCACGGGGAGTAGTATCTTGAGAAAAACTTTCCACAAAACTAGCTTTCACCTTCTTCCCTTGGGATTTTTCCGCAGCTTTTTTCAAACCACCTGTATTACCGTAATATTCTTGAATATCAGTTAAACCGTACTCTACTGAATCGATTTCTTGAACAATCCGACTAGTACTTCCCAAAAGCTGATTTAACACTTCCGGGCGTGCTTCTCCCTTATCTTTTCTACCATAACTGAACACATTGCGACTTTTCCAAGTATTTCCTAACTCCTCCCCAGATTCCCAATTACCATCAATAACTTGATCATTCACCAACGAACCAAAATCACCCGCAGGATTAGAAAACAATCTTGCACAAATATTCTCCACACCTTTTTGTTTCAACTCCAAAGCGTGCTTGCGAATAAAATTTTGATCTAAAGGTTCATCCAATTCCGCAGCACGTTGAAATAAATCATCCAATAACTCAATAATATTCACAAAACTATCGCGAAAAATTCCTGAAAGATTACCCAAAATATCAATGCGGGGATGTCCAACTTCTGCTAAGGGTTTCAATTGATAACGAACAATTCTACCCGTTGCTTCCTTCAAAGGTTCCGCACCCACTAACTCCAACAAAATACCCAAAGATTCACCCTTAGTCTTAATTGCATCCAAGCCCCATAACATTACAGCCACCGTCTCCGGATAGCTGCCATTTTCTTGTAAATGCTGCTGAATAATCTTCCTGCCAACCTCCCTTCCCCGTTCATAAGCAGCAGGAGAAGGCATTCTATAGGGGTCTAAAGCATGAATATTCCTTCCCGTCGGTAACACACCAGCACCATCCCGTAACAAATCTCCCCCTGGTGCAGGTAAAATATACTCACCATTCAAACCCCGTAACAAATTACTCAACTCATCCGTACTTTGTCCCAACAAACTCCTAACTTCCTCTTCCTCTCTTTCTCTGCGTTCTCCGCGCCTCTGCGGTTGATTTTCTTCCTCCTCCTTGCCAAAATAAGCATCCAAATAACACCTCATCTCCTCGTCATTCGGTGCTTCCCCTAAAATATGTAACCCCGAAGAAAACAAGCGATTCTCCAAAACCTGTAAATATTCATACAACTTCACCAAATAATCATTAAAAGCGCGATCGCTAAACATTCCGATATTCTCAACCGTAAACTCAATTCCCAACTTCTTCGCTTCCGCAAACGGACAATCGACATCCAAACCAGCATCAATAATCTTTTTACAAATTGCTTCCTTGAGTAAATAATTCTTCTGCGGATCTTCCCGATACTCCGAGATTAAATCCCGCAAAGCCATCAACTCCTTATACAAACCGGCACGACCGTAAGGAGGTACATTATGAGAAATCAATACTCCATAACCGCGACGCTTTGCTAAAATCGACTCCGAAGGATTATTCGCTGCATAAATATAAAGATTCGGCAAATCTGCGAGTAAAATATCAGACCAAGAATAACCAGTATTACCCAAGGGCGAACCGGGCAACCATTCCACAGTACCGTGCATTCCAAAATGAACTAGTGCATCAGCAGCAAACTCATTTTGTAACCACTTGTAATAGGCTGCATACTGGGGATGAGGCGTTAAATCTCGTTCAAACATTAACCGCATCGGGTCTCCTTGAATCCCTAACGGTGGCTGAACCCCTATCCAAACATTACCTAATTGAATCCCGCCAATCTGAAAATTATCACCATAAGTTTTGATACCAGAACCCGTAAGTGATTTCCACTGTTTTTCAACGCGGGTTGTTTGGAGATATCCTAACCATTTTTGCAAAGTTTTGACATTTACAGACGCGAACCCTTGCGTCTCTACATTTTTTGGGGGAATAATTCATCGGCTTCTTTGACTAAACGAATTAATTCTTCCCCATCTGCGGGTAATTCTCCCACGTTATAACCTTGCTCTTTTAAAGCCTGGAGAAACTTCAATAAACTGCGGGGAACATTCAATAAAGCAGCAGTTCCCGTTGCACCGTATCCCGGTGGAAAGCCGTAGAGAATAACAGCAATTTTGCGTTCCGATATCGGTTTTTTTCGTAAATTTACCCAACTTTTTACCCTACCAATTAATCGCTGTACCCTTTCGGGAACCAAGTAAATATCTTCTCCTACCAAACCACCCAAAGCAACTGTATCGATCGCCCCATCAAGTTCCGGTAATGCATATAAAACAACACTTTGCAAACCGCCAATACCTTGACGAGTCCAAGAGTGAATATCTTGAATTAACAGCGGTGCGGCAACAATATAAGGTACATTTTTAGCAGCGAGAATGGTTTTTGCAACATCAACTTGTCTTCCTGCTTCCATAGAACCCGCAGGCCCTCCTACCAAAGGAAATCCAATAGTAGAAACAATTGCATCAACTTGAACTGCTTCTGGGGAAAGAGAAACAGTTTGCAAATTACCTTGTTGACGTTGTTGGGTTTCGTAATCTGTAGTCATCCAATCACGAACAGCAACGTGTGCTTCTACACCGTTGATAAATATGGGTAAGGGAATTAAACCAGCTTTTTCAAAGTGTTTAATTAATTGAGGAATATAAGGTTGTTTAGTAATAACGTGTTTTCTATACAAAAGAATTCCAATTACTGGACTATAAATATGTTCAATTCTTTTTTTGTACCAATCTAAATAAGCTTTCGGTGATTCAAAATAGCCATTGTAATCAGGATGAAGCAATCCCATATTCGGAGTTTCTAAAGGTGGGGGAATATCACCAACTTTTAAATCTAAATATTTTTCTGCTAAAGTCCAAAGTAGTGCAGCGACATTTTCTGAACCACCAGCATTCCAATAACCGTAAATAATCAACCAGTTGCGTAAATCTTGAACCTTTTGTACTGGTATATATTTTAATAATTTGGGACCAATTTTTAAAAAACTAATATAACCAGCAAGTTTATCTTCTTCCCTTCCATTGCTGAATTTATCTAAGATAAATTTTACTGGTTTAGGCATTCCTTTGGGTTTGTCACCAATTGCAAATGCACCAATTTGATTACAACTCATCAACTCCAAAGCTGACTCGAACACCAAACGAATGGGAATCTTGCTGACTCGTTGCTTTAACCATACAACTTGGTCGTAATCGAATAGCAAACTACCAAAAAACACATCAGCATCTTTAAGTGCTGTTTCCACTGTACTTGGTTTGCTGTTGATATCGCGATCGCAAAATATGCGAATATCCAAATCGGAACAGCGAGATACAGCCATATCAGCAGCTTTGCGGTACAAACCAGCATTGAAAGATTCAAATCCTGCAATCAAGACAATGCGCTTCATATCCTAAACCCATAAAATGCTTCATTCTACAACTTTAGCGAAGTTCAAGACTCAAGCAACCTCGATTACTCGGTTTTCAGTAAAAGATTACTGATTAAAAAAGCTTCCAGAGGCGCTCGTACACAGAAGGAAGAGATTAGGAGAGAAAAGTACTTATAAATTGGGTGGGGAATAATAACTGTTTAAAAATAGAGATATTAATGCTTATGTCTATGAAAATAGATTTAAATTCAATATTTATCTATTCTCAAATTAGGTTATTGAAAAACGATTTTATACTTGTTTATGTAAAATAAATAATTAATAATATAGTTGATTCTTAAATTAATCATTAATATCTTAAAAATAAAAACATGAATACAAATATTATTTTCATAATTAATTATTGTTGAATATAATGTTATCTAATTATCTTGACAATGACTATATTGAATGTTTTAAAAGTAATATTTAATGCTTGAGGTAAGTCAATGAGATTTGGAATTGATATTGGACACAATTCTCCTCCAGACACAGGAGCAAATGGAATCAAATTTGAAGATAATTTGACTTTGGATGTCGGCAATAGAGTTATGGGTAAACTGAAAGATTTGGGACACCAAGTTATAGATTGTAAACCAGCGAAATCTAATAGTGTGGGAAATTCCTTGCAACAAAGATGCTCGCGAGCTAATGCAAGTAAAGTTGATATTTTTGTTTCAATACATTTTAATGCGTTCAATGGATTTGCTAACGGTACAGAAATATTTGCTATCAGCGATACAAGTAAAAAAATTGCTAAACCAGTATTAGATGAAATTCTGCAAATGGGGTTTTTTAATCGCGGAATTAAAAATGGTTCTCATCTATACGTTTTGAGAAATACAAATATGTCTGGAATTTTAATTGAATGTTGCTTTATTGATTCAGCAAAAGATATGAAATTGTTTGATTCGGAAGCCATGGCAAATGCGATTGTCAAAGGATTAACGGGCAAATTACCTACTGCTCCGGTTATCTCGGTACCTGATGAATCATTAAATCCTGATGTATCTTTATTGAGATTGCAAAAAGCTTTAAATCGTCTCAGAATCACCGACTCAAGGGTAATCCTTTAGATGAAGATAATATAATGGGTCTAGCGACTGTATCTGCAATCACAAAATTTCAAGAAATAGTTGGTATTCAACAAACAGGAATCGCAGGTAATACGACATGGGATGCGATTAATCAAATTTTAGCAAAACCAGTAATTAGGAAGAACCATGCCGCCGGTATCGTCATGAAATATTTACAATACCGTTTAGGTGCTGAACCTGATGGTATATATGGTTCTGACACAGAAGCTGCAATTAAGCAATTTCAACGAGCAAATGGTTTGTCTGCTGATGGAATTATCGGAAATATCACTTGGCAGAAATTGATAGGGTAATTTTAAATAATCAGGGGTTAATAGTTAGGAGTTAAAGTTTTATATTTTGTAAATCCAGCTAAATAATATTGACAGTAATAATATGCCTTTTACTCCATTTATAAATTAAATTATATAATTTAAAAGGACTATTTATAATTGTTTTTATACTTATAAATAATTCTAACTATTAACTCTTAACTCTTAACTCCTAACTCCCAACTCCTAACTCCTAACTCCTAACTCCTAACTCCTAACTCCCAAATTTATTCTGCTCGTGTACATGATAATTATGTCCGGCTAAAGCAATACCCAAAAAGCCCCATAACACCATACCAGCAACACCTAACATCCCACTGTTACCAGCTAAAGTTGATATCATACCGATACCAATACCCCGCGATGCAGCCATAAAAGAATCAAAACGACATTCATTAAATTGAAATATTTGAAAAACCAACAGTAGCATTCCACCTAAATAAAACACTGCTCCAAACCAACCTAAAGTAAAAAATGTATCGAGGAATCCACTATCAATTACAATTGGTTCTAAGATACCTTTTTCATTTACAACAAAAGTATTTCCGACTCCATTACCTAAACCGTTGGTAAGGGCTTGATTCAAACCTTCTTCGTAAATTTTTTGTCTAACTTGAGCGCTATCGTCTTTTTCCAGATTAGAAAAAGTTTCAAAACGTTGTGAAATTGTTTCCGAAAATGGCTCAATCGTTGTTAAAGGTACAACAAAAAGTACCATCAACAAAATAACTACAACCAAGCGCATTTGAGAGCGTGCTTTAAGAGAACCAAATAAAGTTACTAATCCTACTAACCAAGCACCCCATAATGTCCGTACTGATGTGAGCAAAAATGCCAAATAACCGGCAGCCGTCGCAGGAATATTCAGATAGTGAGCGTGAGTCAATAACAATAATAAACCAGCCATCATTACAGCCCCAAAAGGTGCAGGAGAAGCCATTGTACTCCATACCCGCAATCCTAAAGGTTCTGGATCTCCCATACTTTTCAACTCGGTTTCTATCAGCCAAAATACATCCCATTCAGGTGCTACTATAAACTGCCAAACACCATAAGCACCCATCACCAGTACACCCCAAGTGAAGGTGCGCTGAATCACTTGACGATACTGAGGATATTCTCGCCATTTGATAAACAAAAAGAAAGCAAACACAATCGGGGGTAGCCAATCGAAAATTCCCCTAACCGCAGTCATTGGGCTAGTTTTAATTAGTCCGATTAAAGAACCGTAAAACACACCTAAAAATGCCAAAATAAAAGGTAAACCACCTTGACTTAAGGACTTGGGAAGATATTTTAAAAAGGTATGTAAAGTAAATAAAGTGATTAAATATGGTGAAATCAGCATCAGACGACTGGGATCGAAACCGCTTTTTAAATCAACTAAGCGAGTTACAAATGGTGTAACGAACCACATCCACCATGTAAACCCGATATAGAGGATAGGATATCGCAGATACAAAAACAGACCTACTGCAAGGGAGAGTGCTATATAGCTATTGCGAAGAATAGCTGTAGCCCCTGAAAGAATACATAGTGCTGTGAACAATACCAATGCAAGTATTGCTGTCCAACCCAAAGGCGGCTCTAAACCAAAGGAAAATCCTTTTTTAGGAGTGTTATTTTGCGTTTGTATATAATTCACTGTTAAAAAGTTAGGAGTTAGGAGTTAGGAATTGTAGAGACGTAGCAATGCTACGTCTGTACGGGAGTTAGGAATTAGGAGTTATAATTTATTAATGCTTTATTAATAATAGATTTAGAGGCTTGCCAAGTTTGTAAACCTTGCCAACGACCGCGTAAAGATGCAAATAACTTTTTACCTGCTAATAAACCTTGAGAAGGCACAAATCGTAACCACTGCATAAAACCCACCGCTTCTCTAGTGCCTACTGTTATAGCCCAGAATAAAAATGCTAGTTTTTGCAATGGTGAAAAGTATTCTAATAAAGCTAAAGTTTCATTATGTACAGCATTTGCAAAAGCGATTTGATTGAAACTTTGACGTTGATCTTCGTCAAATCGTTTCGCAGGATAATGATTAACTGCTATTTTGGGATCGTAAATTAATTTCCAACCAGCCCGTTTTAATTTTAGAGAAAAAGCTAATTCAAAGTGAACTTGAGCGCCGGTACCTCGCATTCTTTCGTCAAAATGCCATCCCTCAATCGCAGCCCGTCGAAAGCTCATGTTTACTCCTTTGAGTACATCAACTTCCCGTGCTTCACCACTACCTATATGATGATTACCAATAACTTTACCGAACCAACGTACTTGTCCAACTGTTACCGAATTTCCATCTTCTAAGTCAGTACCATGATATACCCAATCGCGTCCGCCTACACCACCGACACGTTCATCTGCTAGATAATAACTTTCAATACGTGCTAACCAATCAGTATGAGGGGCTGCATCATCATCCGTAAAAGCCACAATATCAGTTGTTGCTGTATCAAGACCAGTATTCATGGCTGCAACTACCCCGCTAACGCTGACCTTTGCAGTGCGTAATGGTAAATTTTTCGGTTCAAATGCTGCAAGGAATGACCAAGTTTCAGTATCCGTATCGCGAACTACTACTATCACCTCATCAGCCGATCGAGTTTGATTTTGCAGTGCTTGCAAACAGCGAGCCAAGTCTTGGCTACGTCGGTAAGTTGGTACGATAACCGCGATCGACATGACTAATTGATCTCCTCAAATAAATCTACATATTGTTGTGCCATATTTTTCCAGGTATGTTGGATGGCGATCGCTCTTGCCGTTTGACCCATTTTAATTCTTAAATCTGGATTGGTGCTTAATTTTTGCATCGCTTCTGCTAAAATTTTGCTATCGTCTGGGTCTGGTAAAACGATTCCGGCTTCGGGAGTGACTAAGAAAGCGGCTCCGGTACATTTAGCGGTAATTATTGGTATTCCTGTAGCCATTGCTTCAGTAATTACTAAACCAAAAGGTTCGTACCGTGAAGGAAACACAAAGAAATCCACAACTTTCATAATCGAAGGGACATCACGTCGGAATCCTAAAAAATGCACTCGTTCACTTAATCCTAAAGATGCTGCTAGCTGCGGATAAGGGCTACCATCGGTAACACCTACCACTGCTAAATGCAAATCGGGAACTTGCACCAAAGCCCGTAGCACTGTGTCTAAATTTTTCCTGGGTAGTCTAATATCCCCAGCAAACATTGCCAAGGGAACTTTGGTGGGTAAATTCCATGTTTCACGATTACCACCGCTACCGGGTGAAAATTCTTCGATATCTACCCCATTACTAATGACTCGAATAGCATCTTGAGGTACGCCAATTTCTCTTAAATCTTCAGCAACTTGATCGGAAACTGCAACTACTATTTTTGTGTTATCGAATGCTGATTTTTCCCAACGGGCGTTGAGTGTGGTATACAACCACTGATAAAAATTATATATAAAAAGGCGTGGATTGAGGATATTGTTTTTTGCCGCAGGTGTAGCTTGTAAAGTAGAAAACTTCAGCCAGGAATTATGTACAAAATGTACTGCATTCACATCTGAATTTGCCCAGGTAATAGCACCATTTGTTTTAATTAAATCGAGTTGATTGCCGTGTTTTTTTAACCACTTATTGCTTGCAAAAGCAAACTTAATGTTCCTAATTAATTCTGTTGGTAAACCTGCCACAGAAATCGGAACCCAATCAACTTGATGATGTTTTTCTAACTCTGGATCAATCTTACTTGCTAACACAGTCAAATGATGACCGCGCTTAATTGCTTCCCAAACAACTTCATAATTGACTCTTCCTTGACCATCACCTTTGATTAAACTGTGAGTAATAATGCAAAGCTTCACGATATCAGCCTGCTGTAAAAATCAGGTACGAATTTCAAGAAATAATCACTGAAGAAGCAGATTCTGGTTGAGGAATATTTTCCTGCTGCCATAATAGTTGAATGCGAGAACGACGAATAATTTCTGGCCAAGCTTGAATTGCTCCTCTTTTTAGTAAATACCCGCTCATATGAACAAAATATATAGTTAAAAAGGCTAGTAACTTAATCGGATTTGGGAATAGATTTTTATAGCGTTTAATGCCTACATAAAGTCTAGCAGCTTCTATGTGTAATTCATAATTACTAATACCACTAATACCCGGTGCGTCAAGCACACTTTCAGTACTTTTAACATTTACTTGTAACTCTAGACAAGAAATTATTTTGTAACCGTACTTAATAGCTCGCAAGCAAAGTTCTGCATCTTCATAACCGAAATATATATCTTCATCCCACTGTTCTTGAACAAAAAACTGTCTGGGAAATAATGCTGCATGAATTACGACTGTTTCGGGAGTCTCTTCGGTGGCACAAAAATATCCTCGAAAAGTTAATTTTGATGGTAGTAATTTCTCTCCCTTAGTACCTGTACTAACACCCGTAATAATAGTATACTTTCTTTGCTCGTTTGACATTTGAGAATATCTCTCGATTGCATTAGCAATAAAGTCTGGTTCTACACAAATATCATCATCAACAAAAGCCACAAAATCTGTTTCTAACACAGAAGTTGCATTGACTGCGTTATTACGGTTAGCACAAACACCGCGCTTGGGACCTGTAATATAAGTTGTTCCTGGATATTGTTGTACAACTTCTAAATTTGTTTGCTGAACTTCAATATCTTGCGAGTCATCAGAAACAATAACAGTATGGGGTTTAGCTGTAGAATTCCACAAAGCTTTTAAACAATTATCAAGCTCTAGGGAACGATTTCTAGTTGTAATACAAGCTGCAATTCGCATTTGTGTAAAACCTTCTTTGATTTTCAAATAATATTGATTACGAAATATATGTGCTGTCAGTTACAACTAAAATTTAGCTGCGATTTTTGGAGGAATAAAACTGAGTATGAGTGCCGCTATTGTCCGTAAACTAAAGTTTCGACGTAAAGAATGCCAAAAACTAATACGTGCTTCTCTTAAGTTTTCACCCCGCATCAAGCCAATTCCTAAATTCGTACTAATATATCCCCATTGTTTCTGAAAATAAGGATGTAATTCTTTTAATCTGTCATCTTTGATAAACTGCTCGTAACAGAAAAGGTCAGCTTTTGCTTTGCGGATTTTAGCCTGAAAATTGCGTCTTCCACTTAGCATTGTCTCTGTTTGTTCATGTTCGCGATACCTGGTCAATTTAGCAGGATAATAATAAGCACCATTCCCAGAACGACAGCACAGATAATTCAGATAAATATCCCACGAACCACCGACTTCTGCTGGTATGCTATCCCAATCAATGATTTCTCGACGAATTACAGCCGCAGTCGCGCTGGAAACTGCTCTATCAATTAAGCTTAATTTATAAAAAGGTTGGTAAATTCCTTCTTTCAAATCTACACGTTTATAGAATTGAGAACACTTTTGTGTTGCAGCAATATCTATTGTGCCATCTGCTTTGATAACGTAGTGGTCGCAGAAAGCTAAAGCTAAATCGGAATTAGCTTCTAATGCGGGTACAAGCTTAGCTAAAAAGTCTTTTTCCCACATATCATCGTCTAATAAACTTGCAACATATTTGCCTTGCGCTTGTTTAAAAGCATTCATTGTATTCACAAACATTCCGAGGTTGCTTTCATTACGAAAAAAGCGAATTCTAGAATCTTTAAAATCCTCAATGATCGATTGCGGATTTTCAGAACTACAATTATCAGAAACAATAATTTCGATATTTTGATATGTTTGTTGAACGGCACTTGTGAGAGCTACTTTGAGATATTCCGGACGATTGTAAGTAGGAATAATCACGCTGACTAAAGGTTGGTTTTGATAATTTTCTGTCATCTCTTTAAATCTCAATACTTGTTTTATATCCGCCCGATTTTACCACTTTTTGTAGCAGACTAATCGTTCTATTCCAGAATAATATACGACTTGCTGACCTAATTACTTTGTAAGATTTACTATATTTTATTGCTGTTTTCAGTTGAAGCATACCTCCGGAGATATCGCCTTTTTAATTAAAAAATCAGCAGATTCTAAAGCTAAAAAAGCACAATTTTGTTTCGCAGTTCTAGCAAGTTTATGATTATTCTCTTGAGAAAAATAAGAATTCAAGATAGTTTCTACAGTATTATAATTTTCCTGAATGAAAATATTACTTTTGGCGTTAACATTGTTTGCAGAATTTAAATGTACTCGCCACATAGCCAAAGGTTCTGCTTCAAACCACATTGGATAATGACTAAAAATTCTCACCCACATCTCCCAATCTCCACTGATACCACAGCGTCGGTCAAATCCTCCCAGATTTTCATAAACTTCACGCCGCACCACAGCCAGAGAAGGTACCGAAATACAACAAAGTTCGGCAATTCTATGCAACCAACTTTTAGGCAATATACCGCTAGTCGGCATCTCAAAATCTGATAAACCTTGCCATTGATTGTATTGATCGATCGCAATACTCCGGCAAAAAGCAGCACCTAGTTCTGGATGTTTTTCAAACGGTTGTGCCATCTTTTGATAAAATCCCTCTCTGACACCATCGTCACTGCACATTAAATGAATCAACTTCCCCCTAGATAATTCAAAACAGGTTTGAAAATTATTCATCATACCGACATTACTATTTTGACGGTAAAATTCTATACGGTCTGCACCTAATTCTTTGACAACCGCTTCTGGGTTATCTTCCGTAGAGTGATTATCAACAACTACGATTTGCATCTGATCCACTCCAGGGTCTTGTGCCAAAATACTCTTGAGTGTGTACCGTAAATATTCTGCACAATTATAAGTAGGAATCATTACAGACCACAGAGGACGTTTTACTTCTGGGGAAACTGGCAAAATGCTCGGACGATAAGGATTTAACTGACTCATAGCTTATTTAACAAGGATTTTGCTTTAGGGAAAAAGTTTTATAGATTCGTAATCCTGAGTACTTGTCTAAGTTAATACTCTCATTTCTGTTTTAAAGATTACAAGCTATCGAAGCCTAAATACATAAAAATACACGATTTGAAGTAGTGTATGTAGTATTACTGTGATTGATAAGTTGTGACTATCCCGTAAGCAAGTTATTTACAGATAGTTGCCATGTGTATCTTTTGAATTGGTTATACCAAAATATATGTATATTAGGCGAGAGCTTTGGCGTTATTTTTTGGAATCAAAATCTTAGAGCTAATCTTCTTTATAAAAGCTTTAAATTAGGGTTCGGTAATTACAAACGATACCCCTAAAAAGCACTTTAAGTATTCAAAATATTCAGTAATTTACGTGGACGGCTTGAAGTGATTCCGAATCTAGTTAGTGAACAAACGATTAAGAAGTCGGGTTTTAATCAGCGTTACCTTATATTACAGATATTTCAGACAAAAACCCCGACTTTTCACTCCACTAACCTAAAAAAAGGCTTGCCATTAGCAAACCCTATGATTAATATTTTGACTACTTATTAAGTATAATTTTTGTAAATTAACCAGCCATTTCTACTCTTTAATTTGTTTGACCGACTTCATTTTGTATTTGATGATATTTCCATAACTTGCCACGTTGTTGTAGTAAGTCTTGGTATTTTCCTTGCTCGACAATATTTCCTGCTTCTAATACAACTACCTTATCGGCTTTAGCAATTGTAGAAAGTCTATGAGCGATCGCAATCACTGTTCTACCAACAGAAAGCTTTTCCAAAGAATCTTGAATCAGCCGTTCTGATACAGAATCCAAAGCACTGGTGGCTTCATCCAAAATCAAAATTTGGGGATCGCGAAGTAATGCACGTGCGATGGCGATTCGCTGTCTTTGTCCCCCGGATAATCGGACACCGCGATCGCCAAGTTGAGTATCAAAACCTTCAGGCATATCTTCGATAAATTCTAATGCATTGGCAAGTCTAGCAGCTTCTTTGATTTCAGCTTCGGAAGCGCTGAGTGTACCGTAAGCAATATTATTCCAAACTGAAGTATTGAAAATAAATGTATCTTGACTGACAACAGCCATGTTTTTTCGCAGCGAGTAGATGTCAAAATCTTTTAAATCGACTCCATCAACAAAAATATGCCCTTCTGTTGGATCGTAAAATCGAGGAATCAAATCTGCAAGGGTGGTTTTTCCAGCACCAGATGCTCCTACCAAAGCAGTTGTTTTTCCCTTTTCAATGGTCAGGGTAATATTTTGTAGCACTAAATTACTGGGTTCGTAACCAAAATCAACAGATACTATGTCAATAGAACGATTCAACTGCTTAAATTCAGTATCGCCATTTTGGAAGTACTCTTGGTCATCGCTTTCAAGTAGTTTTGTGACATTATCTAAGGAACCATTTAAGGTACTCATAAATGCTACCGTTCCATTGATGTCTTGAATACTGGGTACAAGACGAGTCATCACAAAGAAAAATGTTAATAAAGACTCAACTGGTAAGGTAAATTTCGCAAAGGAAAGAATAATTAAACCAATCAGCGCGGTAGTTGCAATTGCTTCAGCTATTGGTTTTACCAAAGTCCAAGCTCTTGCAACTTTTATTGAAGCATGAAGTAATTTACCGCTAACGCTATAAAAACGCTCCCGTTCAAAATCTTGCGTACCTGATGCTTGAACTGTGCGGATACCATTAATAAACTCTGTGGCTGTTGAATGAAAAAGACCGTTAGCATTAGAAATTCCAAAGCTTGATTCTCGAACACGAGCATTAAGAGTTGAAAGTCCTACTCCTAAAAGGGTAAACAGCAACACTGAAACTATCGAGAGTTCCCATGATATCAAAAACATGGAGATAAAATAAACAGAAACTGCCATTCCCCTAGTAATCAGGAAAGCAGCACCACCAAAACCTTGCTTTAATCTCTCGATTTCAGTGGTTATCGTGTTTATTAGTTCACCGGAACGAGTTTTAACAAAATAGCTTAAGGGTAATGCTTGTAAATGTTCAAACATTCGTTTACGCAAACGGTCTGCTAGATGTAATTGTGCCGATTCGGTGTAGATTGCACCAAAGTAATTGAATGTAGAACGCAGCCAAGTACTTAATAAAATTAATATTGATATTCTATATAAACGACTTGTTGCCGAAGTTTTGACTCCTAATATCCAGATATCAAACCAAGCAATACCCGTCTGAATCGGTTCTGCGTTGCTCCCGGCTGTGAGACGTTGTAAAAAAGTTAACAAAAAACCAATAGTAAAACCTTCAAAAGCCGCTGCTAGTATAGAAAACAATAAGGCAAAAATAGTAATCCGACGAAAATGTTTAAATTCTCGTAATATTAAATAGTTATCCTTCCAGAAGTTAGTTGCTTTGAGTAAATTGCTCAATGGCTGGTATATTTTTCTCTGCATATATAATTTTATTTTTTTTTTACTGTTAGAGTAGTGGCTCGTCAAGGATTGATTCTTTTTTAACAGGATAGCAGTGTAAGATCAACAATCATCCCTTTTACTACATAGTTAAGCAAAAATATTTAGCTATTTTTGAACAGGAATGAAATTGCGATATTTTCTGAATTTTTCTTGCAACTTGTGTAGTCGCGAGCTAGTATCCCTGTTACCTCCTCTAACTAAATAATTTATTTTGCACGACTATTTACCAGCATTTTTAAATTATTCTTCCAGGATGCAATGCCAACACGAAAGCTGAAATATAGTTTTTACAAGTGTTGGCAGTGATGCAGAAATGTTGAATTGCCAAGGTAAAGTATGAATCAGATTTATTAACATTTATAGACAACACATCAATTATGATACTTGGCTATCTAGATGTAAGACGCTTGATTCAGTCTCTACTTCCCACGAACTGATGATTCCTGGTAGATGATTCAGTTGTTTTTGTGCCTCCGGAGTTAACTTAATCGCATCTTCCAAAGTCCAGCAACGAGAACCAAATAAGCCTATTTCACCTCGAAGCACATTTAACAACTGTGGTAAGTTTTCTAAACCGGATTTATGCATCCACTTACCTATTTGTGTCGTATTTTGGTTGATTGCTTCTCTATTCGCAGATTTTGTCCGATATTTGATTATTTTGAATAATTTACCTCTTTCACCAACGTGCCAAGTACGTTCAAATATTGGTGCTTGAGTATCTACTTTCATGAATAAAGCTAATAGTAACATCAGCGGACTCAATACTAGTAGAAAAATACTGGCGATCGCCCACTCAATTAGCCGTTTGAAACCCCACAAAATACACTATTTGGCTTGGGCTGCTTGTTGTCGGCACTTATAGACAAATATATTGGTTTGGAAATGGACGCACAAGCATCTGCCCACAGTCTGACTTTTTCTTCACCCAATTTGGGATCTATGCGAACTAACTTAACGGCAGAATGTTTTAAGCATTCCTTCAAAGATTCATGATGATCTAATGAAGCCATATAAGGCTGCTTGATTGTACCCAAAGATTTAACTAATAATTGATTACGTCGCCATTGAAGGGTGCAGTAGCTCGAACTCTTAGATTCAAATCCACTGGGGTTATTGTATAAACTTGGAGCTATTGATATTGTCATATGAATTTTAATTTGTGTGGTGATAGACAGCTTGTTTTATATACAACGCCGAAAAAATGCCTATTATCCGTAATTGTTGGCTTCACTTCCATCAAAAATAAATGATGTGGGCAATTAATAAATAAAAAAGTGCTATTGCGGTAATTACATAACTTTTATCAATTCGGTAGAAAACCTACCTTCACAAAAGATACGAGACTACCGATAAATAGACTAAATCTTGCAATTACCTTTTTTTTTGCAACGGTATCCAATAAACAGGATATAGGAAACTATATGAATAATCCTATCTAAAATAAATTCTTTATTTGTTCTTTAAACAGTGACTGCTTTATTAGGCTTATTATCAAGGTACGATGAATTAAATTTGTGTAACACTTAATAACTATACTATGTTCAATTTTTAAGTAATTGTAACATACATATTTTCACAACTTAATAAAGTTTTTTGATTTGCAGAGCTTTACCTAAAAAAAACAAATATACTAAACAATTCACGTAAAATTCATATATGCTTCGTTTGAACTACTGTCATTTCGTTTCACCTCAAATACCCTTTGAGATTATCTTAAGTAATACATATGACTTCCATAACCAAGTCTAATTGACAATATAAAAGGAATACGATTCAATTAAAAGTTTGCCTGAATAAATCAAATATTATTAATTATCTACTGTCACACCCACTTCTAAGAGTTGATAAGTCGAATTCTTAAAAGTTATCAGTTATCAGTCACGTTTATATTTGGGAAAGTTTAAGTTGATATCTGTATTAAGGTGGTCGGCGTTGGTGACGCTTCTCAGTCCCCTAGCATACGCCCCCGTGTTTACTGTATGACGCTATCGCGTCACGAGTAAAGCTAACACTGATTACTGTTCACTGATTTTAAATCAGTATCTGTAAACACCCTGATAGAAATATAAACCCGACTATCTTAGATTGCTCTGTGGATTCCGTAGGGATACTCAGATTAAATATCTACTCTTCCACGACTCCTTTGAGTGCAAGTTGCTGTTGTTTAACATGGGGAACATAACTAAAACTAGAGTTTGATACTCCATTTGCGACAACCCCAAGTAAATTCAACTTACCAAGCATTGCAGTCGCTTGTGTAACTTGGGTACGAGTTACCTTGCCAATACTTGCCACCATGATTACGCCGCGACAAGTTGATGCTGTGAGTAAAGCATCCACCAAACCAAGTACTGAGGAGCCATCCAAGATGACTAAATCGTAGTTTTCTTCAAATGCACTCATTAATTCTTCCATACGAGGAGAGCTTAATAGATTCGCTGGGTCGTCGGGAATTGGTCCTGCGGTTAAGATATCTATATAAGATGAGCCTGAAGATTGAAGAGTTATCTGGTTAGGTAGAGCTACATCGCTTGTTAACAAAGTAGAAAGACCTTGTTCGTTGGGAAGATTGAGATTTTTATGTACGCTAGGGTCGCGTAAATTGGCATCAATTAATAATACCTTTTTATGCAAGCGAGCCGCACTCATAGCTAAACCTAAAGCTAAAGCTGATTTACCTTCATCGGGCAAGGCTGAGGTTATCATCAAAGACTTGAAGGTAGAAACAGAATTGAGCAATTCGATATTTTTATAGATTAGGTCGAGGGATTCCCAGCGTGGTGGTGATTGTAACACCTGAACCGTCCAAGGGGCAAGAACTTCTGGCTTGCCAAAGGGTAATCTAAACACCGGCTCTTTGGCTTTTGCAGAAGGTAATTTCGGAGTTGTCCCTAACAAGGGGATGGCAATTTGTTTTTCTAATTCAGCAGTAGTCCGAACTGCATCATCTCCGGCTTCACGAGCAAAAGCTGCGATCCCTCCTAACATCAAACCAACTACTCCACCCAACATCAGGTTTTGTTGCAGATTTGGACCTAAGTAGTTTCCTTCTTGGGGTTCTTCCACTACTTCCCAGTTAAATCCACCTTTGTCCAGTTCTTGTTCTAATTCTTGCTCTACTTTTAAAAGCTGCTGCAAGCGTTGTCGAGTCAATTCTACCTGGGGCTGTAAGCGGTTATACTGAGCTAATAGGAGAGGAAATTTTCTCAATTCTTGGTTTAGCTGTTCTTCTCTTTGTGCTAAACTTTGGTCGCGAGCAGCTAAAGCAAACAGATTTGTTTGGGTTTCTGCTAAATTACTAGCAAGGTTGAGGTCTGTTTGAGAAAGCTGTCCTTGGTTAAGTATTTCACCGGAATCGATGGCGCTTGCATCCGTATTACTCCCTCCTAAAGCCCGTCCAACTTCTTGCTGTAGTAACTGTTTTTGTTCTACAAGCTGTTCTTTGAGCTTTAAAACGTCCGGATGACTTTCTGTAAACCGCAAATTGGCTTGGGCGATCGCTAGTTCGGTTTTTTGGATTTCGTTGAGCAAGGATTGGTAGCGAGTTGACTGACTCAAACGAGAAGAAACCAGTGCATTTTGAGGAGTTTGTTTTAATTGTTGTTGTAAAGAGTTGAGCCGAGCTTGAGCTTCTTTATATTGATTACGAGTTGTGGTTCGTTCTTGCTGAATATTATTTAAAGCATCTTCATAAGCTTTAGCTTGTGTAGAAGGATCTGTTAAATTCTCAGTTTTGCGAAACCTTAATAACTGCGCTTCAGCTTTATTTAACTCGTCAGCGACATTTTTTTTCTGTTCTCTGACAACTCTCAGACCATTTCCTAAACGCTTTCTCTGCTGCTCTTTGTTGTAATCAAGATAAACTTGCCGTATAGCTTCTAATACTTTTTGAGTCTTTGCTGGGTCTTGACCTGTATACTCGATGCGGAATATTTTAGTTGCAGTATTATCTTCTTTTGACCTTAGTTGCTGTAAGGATAAAGCACTTTTGATATTATTTACGGTGATCTCCGGATATTCAGGCTTTAGTTTATCAACTGCTTCTTTTATAAGTGAAGAACTACCCATTAAATTCAACTGAGTAGCGGTATCTATCTTCACATTCGAGTCCGTAAACTGATTTTTGCCTATTTCCGTTCCTTCTGCTTTTGCTTGATAATTTGGCTCTACTAGCAGTTCCATGGAACTCTTGTATGTAGGCGGCGTTTTTTTATATACATAATAACCCGCTCCTACGGAAGCCAGAAATACGATCAAAAACCAAGGAAATCGCCGGATTAATACCGCAAACAGTTGTCCGTAACCCGGTTCTGTATCAGCAGCTGGATTTACATGGGGACTTAGACTGGCTTGATTCACTTTATTAATTTCCTCAGCTAACAAATCAGAGACTGCGATCGCTGTATTTGACTAGTTTGGTCGATAACTTGTTCGACTTTACTAAAAAATGCCTCTTCCGAAAAATTGGCTACAGCATGATTGCGGATGTTATCGTAATTCCAATAGATTTCCCTGGCTTCTAATAATGCGGTTTGTAGAGAATCAGGTGTTTGCCTTTTGAAAAAGACTCCTGTTTTACCAGGTACCTGAGTGTCTAAAACTCCTCCGGCTCCGAAAGCTACTACTGGTGTTCCACTAGCATTTGCTTCTACCGGAACTAATCCGTAATCTTCTAAGGCTGCAACTATTACTGATTTTGCCTTAGAAAACAATTGGGTACGTTCTAAATCTGATACGTGACCCACAAATTCGATATTTTTCAAAGCTTTTGATTGTAAGCGTTCTTTTTCTGGACCGTCACCTGATATTTTCAGATGCCATCCCAGCCAGTTAAAAGCTTCTACTATTATATCAAGTCGTTTGTAACCGATCATTCTTGCAGATGCAAGAAAATAATCGTCTTTGGAATCTGAATAAACAAATTTACTCGTATCAATCGGGTAGTTAATAACTATTGCTTTTTTACCATAAGTACTTTTGATCCGTCGTGCAACAACACTAGAATTCGCAATGTACAGGTCTGGTTCTTGTGCATAAGTTAAGTCTACATTTCTCATTAACTGAAAAACTTTTTCAATTAATGGAGAAAAATACTGATAGTCAGCATATTCTCTTAAATAAGTTTCTGTATCCCATAGAAACCGAGTCACATTATGACAAAAGCAAATGTGCTGTGCTTTGGGGTTTTTTCGTACAGCTTTGGCAAAGCTAGTACTACTACTGATAATTAAATCATATTCTTGTAAATCTAAAGCCCGAAAAGCAGGAAAATACAAAGGAGCCATGAGGCGAAAGTATTTTGCAGCACCAGGAATATTTTGTAAATAAGTCGTGTTGACTATGCGTTCACCTAGATCAATAGTTTTTTGAGCATCGTATAAAGATGTAAAAATATCAGCTTCAGGAAAACGTTTACAAAGCAATTCAAAGACTCGTTCTGCGCCACCTTTTTGGGTTAAATAATCATGGACTAAAGCAACTTTCATGTTGTTCCCTATAAAATTACACTTCGACCGCAAGCAAGAAAAAAGTTAATTAAAAAAGTGTTTTTACATTTAAATCCTGAACAATTATTAATTAATTATTACTGTTTTTTGTTTATTTAATAAATAATTTTTACTACTAATGGAAATAGATAAATTTAATCTTTAAAAAATATTTCATGACTGGAAAACATTGCTTGCTTCAAGCTAGAAGGCAAATTTGGAGTTTGTGATTTGTAAACTGCAATTGCTTGGTGTTTTGTTTCTTTAAAATTGCCGATAAATAATCGGTAAGCTTGACTTTTTTTCGGCAAATATTTATGATCAGATAAGGGGCTGCGCCACAACATCCAAATCGGATATTGTAAAAGTTCTATCGGCATTTTAGAAGCTGTAATCGCACTGTCAACTAAAGAGTAAGTTGCTTCATGATCTGGATGTCCATCGTGATGATGAGGAACGTAAACTTCTTGCGGTGCAAAAGATTGAATAATTTCAACTAATTTATTAATTAATAAGTTGCGTTGTTCGGCAGATAATTGAGCCAGGCTTCCATCGGCTTCACCGAGGAATTGCGTTTGCGATGGTTCAATTCCCAAAATATTTAAAGCGCTTGATGCTTCTTGTTGACGATATTCGATAATATTTTCTGGTTCAATCCAATTTGGTCTACCATAACGTCCATCTGTGAGGAACACTACTTTGACTGGTATTCCTTGGGAACGCTTAAGGGCGATCGCTCCTCCACAACCGATAGTTTCGTCATCCTGGTGGGGAGAAAAAACTATGGCTCGCTTGTTACTCACCTCAAGAGGTTTGCTTTTAAAACGTAAAAGCCAATTGTAATGTACATTGTAATTAGTATCTCTGACGGCGGCTCCTAAACTAATTCGCAATTGATTTAAAGATACTTTAAACATATGTTAATAAATCTTGTTTTATACCTTGTTGTAACATAATTTTTTCAATCGTTTCTCGATAAACTTGAGCAAATCTATCTCTAGTATGATTTGTTCGGACAAATTGCCAAGATGTCCTCGCCATTTGTTGGAGTTGCGATGGATTTAATTTAGAAATATTTTGAATACTTTGTTTAATTTCTTCTACAGTATTTTCTTTGAGAATAACTCCATAATCATCGCTAACATCTACACTTGATTCATAACTAACAATCGGAATCAGTCCTGTATGCATACAATTAATAACGCATCCGCCACCACCTTCGGAGCATGTTGGATAAACAATTCCTAGACAACTATTAACAATGTCTAAAAACTTTTGAGATGTCACATCAACCCACCCAATTGTATGAATATTCGGAGTTTGATAAAGTTCTTGATAAAAAGCTGTTTTAAAATCGTCTTCTTTCTCAATTGGTCCGCAAATAGTTAAATTATAATCTGGCATTTGGGAAAAGGCATCTAAAAGTAAGTCTAATCCTTTGTGAACCAAACCACCGCTACCAAACCAAAGAAAGTTTTTACGGCAAGCTGCAAAATCTTTATCTTCAGGAAAAGGATAAAGTTTGGGAGCAGAAATAGGAACTCGATACAGCGGTTTATTTGCGTATTTAAATGTGTTCAGAGTAAACTCGTTACCAAGAACTGTCGCGCAATCGGCGTATTCGATGGCTTGATTTGGTTGCTCGAATCTTTTCGGACTTAAAGTAATGCCGCGTCGTTGCTGTAATCTTAATAATCTATTTGCTTCAGCTGCATTGTGGAATAAAATATGCGCTGTATCGGAATGAAATATTTTGACACAATCTTGATTCAGAAACGGTACACATCTTTGTAAGTTCCAACGTGTTTCAATAAAAAAGGCATAATTTTTTTTGGAATAAATACATCGTTATAAAACCATATAACATCAACGTTGTAGCCGAAGTCTAAAAAAGTTTTAGCCATTTGCAAGCATTCCCAATGTTGAGTATGGGAAGTTGGAACGGGTTCACCTGGGTTCAAAGTAAATGGATTGACAACGTAAGAAATAAGTACGTTTCCAATTGCTGGTTTATCTGGTTGAATTGAAACCATACGCCGTCTTTCGAGACGACCTTGGATTTTATCTGCGACTAGAGTAATATTATCTGCTACGCGCTTAACTAAATTGGTTTGCATAAATACCCCTGGAAAAACTCTATTAAATTTTAACTAACTAAGAGAAATGGAGTGAAGGATATTTAATATTTTAATTAACAAAAATCCTTCACTACCCAAATTATTTATTCTCTACTACTTCGGTCAACTTATTAGATAATCCATGATATGTTTTGTGGTTATTTTATCTAGCTACTGCCAAAGTTTTGCTGTTGGCAAATATTGCATTTTGTTCTGCTCTCAAGTTGTCGCAAAGTCTACCTTGTGGTAATTCTACGTCATCGTAAGTCAGAACTTGGTCTTTAAGAATATCTCGCTTTAAACGGCATCCTTCTGCTAGACCCATTGGAAGTAGATTTTGTTCGCGAACAATTTCGGAATTTTCGCATTGCCCATAGGTCATGTAGTAGCCAATACCATCAAGGGTATCCCCGGCTTTAAGGTCAATTTTGGCAGTAGTTACCACATCGACTAGGGGCGCTCCCAAGGGAGACATCACAGCATCTTTAAATAGTACAGCTCTGGCTACTGATAAAGGTACTTCAAAATGGCATAAGTGATAAGGAGTATAAAAGCTGTAAAGGGGACCTTCACCTAATTTATACAGATTGAGATAATGTTGCTGTTTGGGGTCATCGTGAGTTGCAAAAACAAATACTCCCGGACCGGGTTTAGCACCGACAACATAATCAACAATACCGCCAAGTTGCTTTAATTGTTCCACATCATACATCGAGGTCATTTCATCAACATGACCTTTAAAGTCGTATCCCAGCATTCCCCGTTGAGCTACTTTCATTCCCGTAGCGTTAGCGACAATCGCTTGCTCAAAGGAAATTTTGCTTCCATCAGCGAAACTAGTCACCATGTGAGGCTTTTGTCCCCAACGTTTAGCAAATGCTTCTTGAGTGGTAGGATTACGATAAGGGTCTTGTAGTCCCTTGATGTTTCCGCACAGTAATGGAGTTAAACCAATACTCTTAACAAACCGATAAAGGTTCATTTCCACCCCCGGTTGGTCTCCGTCACAAGCTGAGAGGATAACTCCGGCTTTATCAGCATAAACTTTCAAAATAGAACCGATAGTACCGTCAAGCTCCGCATTCATCATAATAATATGCTTGTGATGAGCAATAGCTTCCATCACAACATGAGCGCCAAACTCGATCGCCCCAGTTACTTCAATAATTGCATCAATACCTTCAGCACGGCACAGTAACATTGCATCCTCAGTTACTGCATATCCACCTTGTCTGATCACATCTTCTAAATCCGTAACATGGGAAATTTCTTTAACAGTTTCAATTCCCGCTTCTGTATAAGCCCTTTTAGCAGCATCTAAATTACGGTTAGAAATCGCCACTAATTCCATTCCAGGAACCGAATTAGCAATTTGATTAGCAATTCCGCGACCCATAAAACCCGCGCCAATCATTGCGACTTTTACCGGATTTCCTGCTTCAGCGCGTGCTTGTAAAGCGCGGTCTACAATAATCATTAATTTAACTCCTGTGAGATATTATGTTCTAAATATGTACTTTAAGCAACTTTTACACTAGTCATTACTACTTAGGTAATCCCCGATCTACCTTTCACCCTTCTTGGTGCGATTCATCTCTCTTTTTCTCATTCCTCTGTCTTGAAAAGTTGTTAATGGGGGAGACCCCCAAGACCACACTTTCCGCTGCGTTCTCTGCGTCAAGCATCGGTTTTTTTTAATCAGTAATCTTCTACAGAAAGCGAGTAATTAGGAAGCACCACCAACACTGATCATTCTCATCAGGGGCCAATTTTGATCTTTTTCAGACATTTCAGTTGCTTCGAGAGGCCATTGAATGTTAAAAAATGGGTCATCATAGCGTAAACCCTTTTCGTATCCGGGGGTATAAAATTCACCTACCATATACATAACTTCACAGCCATCAGTTAGTGCTTGGTAGCCGTGAGCAAACATTTCAGGTACATACAAAGCACGATGATTGTCTGCTGTTAATTCCACACCGAAATGTTGTAAATAAGTAGGAGATTCGGGACGCATATCAATAATTACGTCGTAAATAGCACCTTTTGTGCAGCGAATTAACTTTGTTTCGGCTGCTGGAGCTACTTGATAATGCATTCCCCGTAAAGTACCTTTCTTATGATTAAAAGATAAATTACATTGGGCAACCGTTGACTTTAAACCATGTGCTTCGAGTTCTTGAGCGCAGAAAGTACGAGCGAAGAAGCCACGAGTATCGTGTTTTTCTTCTAAGTCGATAATGTAAGCTCCTTGCAGTTCAGTTTCGGTAAAAATCATGGCAACCTATGAAAGAATAATTTAATGTTTGAATAGGGGTAAATAAACATCCCAATATTTGTTTGATTTCTTTTTGATTTGGATGAAATATAGTTTGATTATTTCTTAGCCCAGAAGAAATCTTTGTCAATTTGCTGCGTGCGAATCAAATACTCTAACTGTTTTAAACGAGTAAAACCTCTAGAGAAAAATATTTCCTCTGTCAGATCAATTTGACTAAACACATCAAATAATTGTTTAGCTCCCGAAGATGCATCCCAATCGCATTTAAAGCCAGGTAAAGTAGTATTGATTTTTTCAAAAGAAACTCGATAGCTACGATTATCTGAACCACTATCACCAAAGCTCAATTTACATCCAGGAAAGGCTTGGGCAACAAATTCAGCTATTTCCTTAACTCGATAATTATTCGCAGTATCTCCGACGTTAAATATTTGGTTGTGGACAATATCGCGAGGAGCTTCTATGGCACAAATAATCGCTTTTGAAATATCCAAGGCATGAACTAATGGTCTCCAAGGAGTACCATCGCTAATCATTTTGATTTCTTTGGTAGTCCAGGCTAAACCAGCTAAATTATTTAAAACAATATCAAACCGCATTCTTGGAGAAGCACCAAATGCTGTCGCATTCCGCATGAAGGTAGGGGAAAAATCATCGCTAGCAAGCGGTTTGACATCTCGTTCTACAAAAGTTTTACATTCTGCATAAGCAGTTTGCGGATTAACCGGGGATTCTTCGGTAACATCACCTTCTGTCGCAACACCGTAAACGCTACAAGAAGACATATATACGAAGCGACGGACACCCGCTTGTTTCGCTAGTTTGGCAAGACGAACCGAACCAGCATGGTTGATATCGTAGGTAATATTTGGTGACAATTGTCCGGTAGGGTCGTTTGATAATTCAGCCATGTGAACTATGGCTTCGACACCTTGTAAATCTTCTACACTAATATGACGAATGTCTTTATTTAAAGTTTTAGCGGTAGTTTCGGTGCCGTTGTACAACCAACCAACTTTGTAATAACCAGTGTCTACACCAATAACTTCATGTCCTTTTTCAATTAACAAAGGAGCTAGCAAACAACCAAGATAACCTTCAGTACCAGTAACAAGAATTTTCATTGATTTCAATACCTATTAACTATTAATAATTAACTTTTAAACCTATTAGCAATTAACTGCTACTGATTTTAGATGTGCTTGTTCGGGAATTTCTGCGACTACAGCTTTACCAATTTCGATGGAAGAAGTAGCTGCTGGAGAAGGCGCATTGCACACATGAACGGAGTTTTGACCTTTGACAATCAAAAAGTCGTCTACTAATTTACCGTCGTTCATCAAAGCTTGAGCGCGCACACCCGCATGAGTCGGAACTACATCTTGCGATCGCACTTCGGGAATCAAGTTTTGCAAGCTTTTCACAAAGGCTGCTTTACTAAACGAACGAATAATTTCTTTGATCCCTTCATCTGAGTGCTTTGCTGCTAGTTTCCAAAAGCCTGGATAACTCATTACTTCCGCAAAATCACGTAAATCAAAATCTGTTTTCTTATAACCTTCACGCTTGAGACTAAGTACAGCGTTCGGTCCTGCGTGAACTGTACCGTCTATCATCCGGGTAAAGTGAACACCAAGAAAGGGAAAATCTGGATTAGGTACGGGATAAATTAAGCCCTTGACTAAATGACGTTTTTCTGGAGTTAATTCGTAATATTCTCCCCGAAAAGGTACAATTTTGGCTTGGGGATCGACCTTACCTAATTTAGCTACACGGTCAGAATACAGTCCAGCACAGTTAATTACAAAACGAGTTTCAAAGCTACCATTATTGGTTTCTAAAACCTGGGTTTCACCGCGATTAACTATTTTCTGAACTTTGGTATTAAATTTAATTTCACCACCTTGTTTTTCGATGATTTGGGCGTATTTCTGGCAAACTTGCTTGTAATTTACAATACCAGTTGATGCTACCCAAATTCCCGCGACACTACTTACATGGGGTTCAATTTCTTTAACTTGTTCACTGGTAATTCTTTTAACTTCTATGCCATTTTCTAAACCTCTCTTATAGAGGTTTTCTAGACGAGGAAGTTCTTGAGGAGAAGTTGCTACAATAACTTTACCGCATACTTCATGGTCGATACCGTGTTCTTGGCAAAACTGTACCATCGAACGACAACCTTCACGGGAAAATTTAGCTTTGAAACTACCAGGTTTATAGTAAATACCTGAATGAATAACGCCGCTATTATTACCAGTTTGGTGAAACGCTACTTCCAACTCTTTTTCCAAAACTAAAATTCTTGCTTTTGGATAGCGTTTACCTAAAGCCATACTGGTAGAAAGACCGACTATACCACCACCTACAATGATGAAATCATACATTCGTCAAATCTGCTCCCCTGTAACTAAAATAATCAAGCAATTTACAATCATCAATCTGAGTTTAGAAATTAAAAGTTAAAAAAACTCATAATTATTTACCTTGCCATTTACCAAACCTTCCAAGGAGCTTCGTTACTTTTCCACAAATTTTCTAAGTAATTTTTATCTCGCAAAGTATCCATCGGTTGCCAAAAGCCATCATGTTTATAAGCTGATAACTGTTCCATCTCAGCTAACTTTTCTAATGGTTCTTTTTCCCAAACTGTGGAATCTCCTTCAATAAAATCAATGACTTGGGGTTCTAATATAAAGAAACCACCATTAATCCAAGCGTTGTCTCCTTCTGGTTTTTCTCGGAAGCTGGTAATTTTAGTTTGTTCTTGTCCTAGAACAATTGCACCAAAACGTCCTGGTGGCTGTACTGCGCTTAAAGTTGCTAAAGATTCTTGTTCTTTGTGAAATTTTATCAGGTTGGTGACATTAACGTTACTAACTCCATCACCGTAGGTAAAGCAAAAAGTTTCGTTCCCAATATGCTCTTTAACTCGTTTCAATCGTCCACCTGTTAAGGTATGATCTCCTGTATCTACCAAGGTGACGCGCCAAGGTTCTGCATAGCCTGAATGTACGTTCATCTGATTAAACCGCATATCAAAGGTCACGTCGGACATATGTAAGAAGTAGTTAGCAAAATACTCCTTGATTACGTACCCTTTATAACCACAGCAGATAATGAAGTCATTAATACCGTGAGCGGAATAGATTTTCATGATGTGCCAAAGAATCGGCTTACCACCAATTTCTACCATTGGCTTCGGTCTAACGCTGGTTTCTTCACTTAAGCGTGTACCAAGACCTCCAGCCAAAATTACTGCTTTCATAAAAACTGCCTCTAATTTTTGTCGGTAGGTAGATGATTAAATAGTTTTTCTATGATTCATATAGAGAAAATCTATTTATTTTTATTTTCTCAGTATATAATCTAACCGTATTTTTACTGTAAATTATAAAGACAAGATAAATATAGTTGTTTTGTCTGTGAAAAAATCAAAAAGCTTGGTTGAATTAAAAGGTAGGTGTCGAAAATAAATAATTTTACCAGAACAAAGCCTGTAAAATCTCTTTGTTTAGTTTAATCAAGTTAAGACTAAATAAATTTATTTTCATCAAAAACTAATATGACAAAAGACCGAAATATGATTAATTAATTGCTGATAACTGTTACCCGGTAGTCGCCCGAATAGTTATCCAATTGCTGATAATTACGTATTATTCTCTGGTAAAAATTAAAAATCAAATCCTTTATTTATGCTTAACCTTACCTTTAAGGGCGTTTTATCGTTAATTAACCTCATTTCTTGTACTTTTACTCGCAAAATCAAAGAATAATTAGATAAACAAAGCAAAACCTATTTTATTTTAATTGCCGTTTTTATTTTTCACAATCTTCCTCTGAAATTTTGATATCAGTTACTCTCAACTACTCGTACTTTAGCTTTATTTGATATTGCAAATTTTACAGCCTTGATGAGGAACTAGTAGCTCGGAAAGACACAGTAGACAATATGCCATTCTTACATATTTGCGATGCAATGACAAACAACATCACAAGTAATAAATCATCATAAATCGAAGAATATAGTAAATATATCTAGTTAATTGACATCAGTAATATAACTGATTAGCCATGAAAATATATATCAATTATTAGGTATTCGTATCAGTATTTTTGTCGTGACGAACAAGCAAAAGTTTGAGTAATCAGCTCTGTTCACTTAACTATAAAGTGCTGTATTTATAGCGGTTTTCACTTGGGTGCAATACAAATTTTACCTCACCCCGCCCTCTTAACCCCTCTCCTTAGCAAGGAGAGGGGAAGGGGGTGAGGTTACGAGTGTATTCTATTCAACTGAAAATGGCTATATTACTGACTTAATCTTAATTACTCAGCAAAAATCATTAGCTTCTACTGTACTTGTAGCAGCTAACAACAACAAATAAAAATTCGATATCCGAACTATTTTTATTGTGCGGTTACACTTGTGCTTTGAAATAAAGTATCGCATTTGTTATCAACAACAACGCAAATGCTGCTGAGGGCTTGCTGATAATTATCCATGTCATCTTGCTCCAGAGAGATTTTAGCTGCTTTTTGTAAATCTTCAATCGCTTGTTGACGATACAGATTAGATTCTCCTCCGCCATACTGTGCTAGTTCATAACGAACTAAACCTCGTTTGAGATAGACTTTTGGCAATTTAGAATTAAGCTGCAATGCTTGATTAAAATCTTCAAGAGCTTTTTTATATTCTTGGTCAAAGTTGCTGCTATATTGGGCTAATTGATAGCGAACTAAACCTCTTTGATAAAAAGCTTCCGGTCTTGAGGATTCAATTTGTAAGGCTCGGTTAAAATCGTCAATTGCTCGTAAATAATCTTTCTGGGAATCACCACTGAATTTAGCAATTTGAGAACGGACGATACCCCTTCTGACATAAGCTTCTACCTCGTCACTGTCAATTGAGAGCGCATGATTATAATCTTCAACTGCCAATTTATATTCTTTGTCTGGGTCGCTACTATATTCAGCAAGCATATAGCGGACGTTACCACGATTGACAAAAGCTTTGACTTCCTTTGGATTTAACTTTACAGCATGAGTGTAGTCTGTAAGGGCTGCTTCATATTCTTTTAAGTTGTAATGGGAATTACCACGATTGACGTAAGCCTTGGAATTCTCCGGATTTTTTTGAATTTCTTGGGCAAAATTAGCAATAGCTTCTTCGTATTTCTGTAGTTTATAGGCAGCACGACCCTGCTTATAATAATCTGTGAAGCTGTTATTATGATCAATTTCTTTGGAACTAACCAAAGTTTGTCGAGCATATTGATTTTCGTCAACCGGGGAGCTTGTAAACTTTGTAACTATATCTAAGTAGCCCAATGTCAAAAATCCCAGCAAGCACAAAATCACCGGGTAAAATCTTGGTTTTTTATTGGGTTGATAGTAGGAAATATTCTGAATAACTTGCGGGCTGCGATGATAAGTAACAGTTGTTGGTTTTGGTGCAGTTGCAGTTGCAGTTACAGTAGTAGCAGTGCGTCTTCTGGGAGTTGTGGCTGTACGCCTCCGTTTAGGCTTGGGACGAGGCTTCAAATGTTGTTTGGCTTCGACAGCTTGAATTGATGGAAAAGGATCTCTTCCGCCTAATTTTGCACTGCGCTCGCACCAAGGACATTTATGCTGGTGGTTGCTGTGGAGATGTTGAGGATTTTTCTGGCATCGTACCAAAGAATTTTCGGCTTCAGTTAATGCCAACAGCCAGGTTTGAGCATTCGGACGAATTTGGGGGTTATTATGACCATCTTCAAAACAACGGACGAAAAGCTGTTGTAGGGTAGGGTGAAGAACATTCCAAGATGGTGCAATGGGTGTAGGGCTATAAGGTACGTGACGATTCACACTGTAGGTAAAATGCCCTTTGGCAATCCGTGCTTCATAAGGTGGTGGTTCGCCTACACTTTGAAAAATTCCCGAAAATGGATGGGTACCTTCCATCAAAAGTTGAAATATTAGTACTCCTAATCCAAATAAATCGTGAGGAATTGCGCGATCGCATTCGGAAAATGTTTTATTCTGTAGTTCTGGTGGGGTAAATTCTGGTTTACCTACGGGGGTGCGATAAACTATATTGGTTTGAGGGTCTCGCACTTGAAACGAATCCGTGTCTACCACCGTTACCAATGCCGTATCGCTGACTAAAATATTCGATTCATTGACATCACCGACGCAATACCCACTTGCGTGCAAAGCAGCGAAAGCCGCAGCCAAATTACGAGCAGTGCGAAGCAGGTACTGATAGTTAAATAAAGGACAATGTTGACGGCGAGTTCTCGGATTATAAAAATCTATGATGGGACGCATTCCCCGAATACGCGGCATGGTAAAACCAATAATTTGGTTGCTACCGTCTGCTGCTCTGATCAATTCGGAAGGCCAAGCAATCGAGATATGTCCTAAAGATGCCGTGGGATTTTCTGGTGGATGAAGCACCATCGCTTCAAGCTTACGAGCTTTTTCCAGAGTAGGCTTGTGGTAAACTTTAGCGACTAGTTCGGCATCTGAATCTATTGTGTAGATGCACGCTTCACCACCACGCCCCAAACTGATGTTAAGGTCGATGGGAAGATTTTTTTGATTGCCAACAGAGCGTAGTACCTGCATTTTAATTTAA
This sequence comes from Richelia sp. SL_2_1, assembly GCA_012033205.1. Classification (GTDB taxonomy): domain Bacteria; phylum Cyanobacteriota; class Cyanobacteriia; order Cyanobacteriales; family Nostocaceae; genus Rivularia. Next base: position 32,739 of record JAAUSO010000051.1, read on the forward strand.
AATTACACTTTATAGTTTAAATTTGACTGCGGTTCAACAGTATTGTTAATCGCTTAATGCTGCTATGATTAAAGTCAAGTCATCATCAGTACGTTGGGTGATTTTTTCGGAACGTAAAAATTTAACTAATTGTTCCTTAGCCCCTTTTAACTCTTCAGCATTGGCTACAAAGTCAAACAAAGGTAAAAAGAACGGCTTGTGGGGTAAACCTACAGCCATATTGATTGCTAGCATTTGCAGCCCATCGGTAAGAATCGCAATATTGGTAATACCCTGCCGCCATACATTTACCTGCACTGAATCCAAAGCAGTGGGTGATGTCAAAAAGCTGGTTTCGTTGATGTATTCCCCACTGTCGGGAACGGTTAAAGCTGTTAAATTACCTAGGCTATCTTTAACAACTGCAACACCATCCCCGATTTGAGCCACCACAGCGACATTAGGCGTAGCTACAACAATAATTAAAGTTGTTGATAAATCTTTGGGTGGTCTATTTGAAGCTATTGCTTCTTCTTCAACTGCTGTTTTTGCTGCCAAAATGGCTTCGCTCAATAGGGCTTTCGCAGAGCTATCCGAAGCTAGGGTACTTTGGTTAACCTGCTTCACAGTTATATTTTCAATTGCTGCTTCTACAGCTACCATTGCTCCTACCTTGCCAAGACTTGCACTCCCCGCACCATCTGCTGCGGCTGCCACTAAAATATTATCTGGCAACATCTGCCAGTGATGGGCATCCTGACAAAGCAGGGAGTTTTTGACGTGGCTCGTCCCACATACTGATGCACCCACTACCCGCCAGTGAAGCTTTTGTCTTGAACTGTTCATAAACTTACCTTTATTCTAGGGCTGTTTAATTATTGTTGTACTTGAACTATATTAAACAGAACCCCAACCAATTGGCGGTAGAGCTACTTGTTCGTCTACTTTGGAATGAGAGACTGCTGACATACTAGCAGATAACCATACAAACATCTCCACAAAATTTAATCCATTCAGTTTTAGAGGAGTACGCACGGTTAACTGACTCAACCGCGTCATGTTGGCATTTTCCACTCCCACAGAGAAAAAGGCTACACGTTTGTTTGATTCATCGCTTTGTAGACGTTGGGATGCTTGTTCGATTAATTCTTCGGGTTCTCCTTGTGGCTCACCGTCGGTAATCATAAATATCCAAGGACGATAGTAAGCAACACCATTAGAACGATACTGAGCTTTTCGTTCTTGAATTAAGTCTAAAGATTTGTGAATACCAGCACCCATGGTAGTTAACCCTTGTGCTGTTAATATGGGCGGAGTAAATTGGTCGGCAGTCACAAAATCTTGTACTACATTTATATTGCTATCAAAAGTAACTATAGATACTTCAACTCTTCTTGATGCTAAGGAATTTTTTGTTAATTCATCCTTAAAACTAAGCAAGCCTTGATTTAAAGCATCTATTGGCGCTCCTTGCATCGACCCAGATGTATCTAACAACAATACGCAAGGACAACGAGGTTCGGGGTTCTCCGCGAAATCAACTACTTCGTCTAGTCTTAAGGTATCGGACATAACTTTCGCTGCTATATGGAAGTTCTAAGATTGGATTTTGGGTTTGTCAAAGTATATAGTTTAATGCCGCAAATAAATCATAATTGTGGCACTTGAGACGATTGATAATTATTTTATGGTTCGCTTTCTTACTAATGGATTATTACTTATATTATCCAACATATCTTTACTGTTATTTGATAAATCATAGGTATTTTTCTAAGACTTCGATCGAGGATGGCTTTGAAATGTAAGGGTTTATATTATATACAGAATAAATCTAGAATACAATAAATCGGTGCTATCTATACGCACAATATTAAAGATTATGTGTAGAAAAAACTTAGATTAGATGAAATACTGACGGGCTGGAAATTATTTCTGATTAAAAAGAGAGTTAATTCACTTAAATCAAGAATAAATACTAAGTTTTCTTAAAGGTTCCGTTATGTATTGTTGACTAATATAGTCTAAAAACAAATGTAGCAATCAAGCTGTAATGTAACATTTTTAACTGGTAATATATTTATGTTAAAAAAGAACAAATTAATTCATGTAGAATATTTATTCTTTAATGCTTAACTAGATTCAATTGATGTTTACAAATATTTTGTCTTATTTACTGTAATTCTCCATGCTATATGAATAATTTTGCAACTTTCACAAAATTGCCTCCCCTGAGTTTATTAAGACATTTATCTAGTTGCTTTGAGAATACTTGTTTACAAGTTCAAAGTAATTCAGTTAATTGGTGGATTTACTTGGAAGAAGGTAAAATTGCTTATGCTACTCATTCTGTAGAACCTTTTGATCGACTTGAGCGTCATTTGCGTCGGTTATCAGTTCAAATCCCCACTTTAACCAGCGAAATTCGCGTGCAGTTACGGATGATGTTTGAGCCGGATTCCCAGCGAAAGTCAGTCCAAACTACAGAAAATCTGTCAGAATCATTATCTTCTCAACAACCTCCAGATTATCAAGCAATTTGCTGGTTAATAACTCAAAGATATTTGAATCCAACACAAGCAGCTATATTAATTCAAGAGTTAGTAAAAGAAGTTGTTGAATCATTTTTACTGATTAAAAAAGGTACATACGAATTTCATCAAAATTTAATTTTATCTCCGAAAATTTGTCGATTGGATGCCGAAAAACTATTAGTAGTTTCTCAAGATAGATTGCAATCCTGGGAACATTTTGCGCCACGGATTACTTCTCCATTTCAACGTCCTTATTTATGGATTAATACAAAAACTCATATAGAAAAAATTTCCGAAATTCAACCAAATTTAGTTAATTGGATGAAGGGATTTAGTCTGCGTCATCTTGCTGTAATTATGAATCAAGATGAACTTCAGTTAGCACGTAGTTTATATCCTCATATCCAAAGTGGAGCGATTTTACTCCATGAACCAGATCCACCATTTGACAAATTACCTAAAACTGATATTCAGATATCCCATACTAATAGTAAAATAACGCAATTTATCAATAAAGAAGTCGCTAACACCATAGAAATAGCATCACAAATAACTACCAAATCACAGCCGACTATTCCTCCACAAAAGCAAATAATACCTGTCAATAAAGTAACTATTAAGCCTGTTGCTCAACCTTCTTCTCCAACCGCAGAAAAAGTTGAACAAGTAGCAAAACCGGATAATATTAAAGCTACTCCTCATGACTCAAGTTTACCACCAAGAAAAGTTTACAAAATTGTTTCGGTAGATGATAGTCCAGTAATGCTCAAAGAAATTAGTCGCTTTTTGGAAGATGAGAGTTTTTCTGTTGTTACCATCGATAATCCCCTGAAAGCTGTAATGTCAATTATTCGACATCAGCCAGATTTAATTTTATTAGATTTAAATATGGAAGGAATTGATGGTTATGAATTATGTCGGATTATCCGCAATAACTCAAAGTTCAAAAATACTCCGATTGTGATGGTAACGGGAAGTAAAGGATTTGTAGACAAGGTAAAAGCAAGATTAGTTGGAGCTAGTGGATATTTGACTAAACCTTTTACTCGTGCTGATTTACTCAAAATGGTGTTTATGCATTTGACTTGATTAGTTAGATCAACATCAGTTATAAATTTCTCAAATATAAGTTAAGGATTATTTTTGCTACTGGGTTAGATTCGAGTAAATTACTAGTAAATGTGGATAGTGAGGATAAAAATGGCTACAATTTTGGTTGTTGAAGATACTCCTTCTCAGTTGGAGTTAATGAACATTTTTTTGCAGGAAGGTGGGTATACAGTAATTAGAGCAATTGATGCTAAAGATGGATTAGAAAAAGCACGATTACATCAACCAGATGCAATTATTACAGATGTTGTAATGCCGGGAATGAGCGGATTTGAATTCTGTCGTAAACTGAAAAAAGATTTCACGACACAAAAAATACCGATTATTTTTTGTAGTTCTAAGAATAAAGATATTGACCGTATTTGGGGAATGAGACAAGGAGCTGATGCATATGTGACAAAACCTTTTACCAAACAGCAATTAATTCATGCGGTGAAATCTGTTGTTGTTTAATTATTTTATCCAACTATTTTAATCTGATAGTAGTGTATCTACTTAAATACAATATTTTCATCAGAGTGCTTTTATGTTTTTGAATCAAGCATTATAAGTTGATGTTCAGTTAACAGTTTGCAAATAAAAAAATATCATATTTTTTACGTTTTAGTGTTATTAAAACAAAAATTTAACCCTTTGAGTGATTTAAAATATTTAAAACTCACATATAGCTGATTTGTGAAATATTCCGTACTTTCTAAAGTTGACTATTAACAGTTAACAAGTAAAAAGTGAAATAGGATTGTGATGACATATATTATATTAAGAAATATCAGATACTCGATATTGCAATATAATCATGGTAATGGTATAAAAATCGGAAGATGGATTAAGTGCTTTCTGGAGTGCTGATATGTCCATTATCCAATTTGCCATTGCTAATAACCCATTCCCATTTAAAATAGTTTGTGCGTGTTGATTCAATCGCTATTTTTAATCGCATAAGCAAATATATTCCATGCGTATTTCTTTAAATTGGCTACAAGAACTTGTAGAGTTAAAATTAAGTCCCGAAGACCTAGCAGAAACACTGACATTAGCAGGGTTTGAAGTCGAAGATATCGAAGACCGTCGGACTTGGGCTGATGGGGTTGTAATCGGGAAAGTTGTCGAACGCGAACAACATCCAAATGCTGATAAACTCAGCGTTTGTCAGGTTGATGTGGGTAAAGGCGAAATTTTAAATATTGTCTGCGGTGCTGCTAATGTACGTGCAGACATCTATGTGCCAGTTGCGACTGTCGGTACTTACCTCCCCAATAAAGATTTAAGGATTAAACCCGCGAAATTACGGGGAGTACCTTCTCAAGGGATGATTTGTTCTTTGGAAGAACTTGGTTTACCTACCGATGTAGACGGAATTCATATTTTTACTGGGGAAAACCTACAGTTAGGTTCGGATGTACGTCCGTTGTTGGGGTTGGATGATGTAATTTTGGATGTCACGGCAACAGCCAACCGTGCCGATGCTTTGTGTATGGTAGGAATAGCGCGGGAAGTTGCAGCCATAACTGGCGGAAAACTGAAAATTTCTCAACCACAAGAAGTATCGGTTCCTCAAGATGTAGGAAATTTAAGTATAGAAATTGATGAGACTCAAGCTTGTCCTGCATACATTGGAACGGTCATAGAACAAGTAAAAATCGCTCCATCTCCCGACTGGTTGCAACAACGGTTATTAGCGGCGGGAGTCAGACCGATTAGTAATATAGTTGATATTACTAACTATGTAATGTTGGAATGGGGACAACCACTACACGCATTTGACCGCGATCGACTCCAAGGAATTGCTGGTAGTGAAAATATTAAGATTGGGGTTAGATTTGCGAGTAACGGGGAATCTTTCAAAACCCTGGATGGAAAAACCCGTAAATTATCAACTCAAAATTTATTGATTACAGTTAACAACAAACCCATAACTTTAGCGGGAGTCATGGGTGGGGAAGAAAGCGAAGTCCATGATGGAACCGAAAATTTGGTTTTAGAAGCAGCGTTGTTTGATACAGTAGCAATTCGTCGTTCATCTCGTAGCGTTGGTTTGAGAAGTGAATCTTCTACTAGATACGAACGAGGAGTAAATCATGCGGAATTGGAAATTGCTTGTCGTCGTGCTTTATCCTTGATTGTGGAAATTGCTGGTGGAACTTTAACAACCAGAAAAACTTCCGATACTCTTCCCAATATTTCAACTTGGACTCGTTCAATTGAGTTACGTTTAGATCGAGTTAATCAAATACTTGGTCCTGTAGAATTGGGAGAAGAAAGCGGAGAAATTAAGAGCCAAGATGTAGAGCGAATTTTAACCGCATTGGGATGTCGATTAACTGTTTCTGGTGACGGAACTTGGACAGTTTCCATACCAGCTTATCGTTATCGTGACTTAGAAAGAGAAATTGATTTGATTGAGGAAATCGCTCGTTTGTATGGTTATAACAACCTTTGCGATACCTTACCAGAAAAAACAGAAATTGGTTATTTACCAGCAGATCAAGAATTAATTCGTAAATTACGAGCCGCATTTCGTGCTGCTGGATTAACAGAATTAATGCACTACTCCTTGGTAAAACCGGGAGAAGAAAGACAGGTAGTATTGAGTAATCCTTTGTTTACAGAATATTCTGCATTGCGAACCGATTTGATATCCGGTTTGATTGATGCATTTCAATATAATATCGAACAAGGAAACGGTGCGCTTAACGGGTTTGAAATCGGACGAATTTTTTGGGAAGAAGAAGACGGTTTTCAAGAGACAGATATTGTAGCAGGAATCATCGGAGGTGATATTACTTCCAGTAAATGGATGAACAGTGGTAGTTCGCGATCGCTAAGTTGGTTTGAAGCCAAAGGTATTTTAGAAAGCGTCTTTCAAGTCATAGGATTGCAGGTAGAATATCAGCCTGATCGACGCAACGAGGGTTTGCATCCCGGACGTACCGCTTCACTTTGGATTAAAGGTAACAGATTGGGTGTATTTGGACAAGTGCATCCCCAAGTCCGTAGCGAAAGAGATTTACCGGATGATGTCTATGTATTTCAACTGAATCTAGATGTGATTTTAGATGAACTTGATAGTGATGAAATACAGACACCAGGATTCAAATCTTATTCTACCTATCCGCCATCAGATCGAGATATAGCATTTTTTGCGCCGATTAATTTAACAGTTGCCGAAATCGAAAAAGCAATTACTTCTTCAGCTAAAAACTTATTAGAATCCGTCGAATTATTTGATGAATATCGCGGTGACAAAGTACCATCGGGACAAAGAAGTTTAGCATTTCGGTTGATTTATCGTTTGCGCGATCGTACTCTTACTGATGCAGATGTAGAGCCAGTACATCAAAAAGTTAGAGATACTTTGGTTGAGAAATTTGGGGTAAGTTTAAGAAGTTAGGAGTTAGGAGTGAGGAGTTAGGACTACCGGAGTTAGTTATTAATTATCCGTGTCATCAGCGTCATTCATTAAATCAACGAGCAATCATGAATAAATATATAATGTGGGGCAGCTACTGCGAGAACGTTTTAGAAAAACGCGCACCTTATCGTCAAGAACATTTAGATGGATTAAAAAAGCAGAAGGAAGATGGTATTTTAGTTACACTAGGTCCAACAAAGGATGCTACTAAAGTTTTTGGGATTTACGAAGCACCTGATGAAGAGACAGTACGTCAGTTAGTAGAAAATGATCCTTATTGGAAAAATGGGATTTGGACTGAATATTTTGTTAAAGAGTGGGTTCAAGCTTTTTGATCATAATCGTAAAAGGTCAAAGGTCAAAGGTCAAAGGTTAAAGGTTAAAGGTTAAAGGTCAAAGGTTAAAGGTTAAAGGTACAAAGGTTAAAGGTTAAAGGTTAAAGGTTAAAGGTTAAAGGTTAAAAGGTTAAAGGTTGGTAATCAA
>JAAUSO010000226.1 GCA_012033205.1 Richelia sp. SL_2_1
TGTAGGTTGGGTTGAGGAACGTTCACCGCTAGGTGTGCCGGAGGCACAACCCAACCTACAAGGCGGGTTTGTTGGGTTTCGCAGAGCCTCAACCCAACCTACAATTTTCCTTAACTGAACCGTATTGCCTTATAACTAATGCAAAGGACTACTAGCCTTACAGTCAAATGACAATGGTCATCCTCAATTGTTAATTAATTGTTATTTTTTTTGTACAAAAACAGCGAATAATTATGGCAGAATTGATATAATAAAGACTTTTTTATGAAATGAAAAGAAAGTCGTAGCCATTTACTATTTCATTTGCCGTTCGACAGCACAGAGATTTATTTTTGTGCAAATAAATACCGCGCTTGCCTTTATTCTAAACATCGAAAACAAATTTTTCGGCAATATCTTATTAAAGAAAGTCCGAGTTTTTGTTTTTAATCACGAAAAGATATATGTACTCGTACCTTAACTAATAAATGAACTCAGAACACTCGGAAACCTACTTGAATCATCCAACTTGGGGATTACTCTACAGAATTTGTATGGTAGATCAAAGCCAAGAACTTTTTACCACACTCTATGCTCAACGCCTGTTTTTCCTTGTCGCCCATGATGAAAAAGGCGTTAAATTCCAACCAGTAGGACGTACCGAAGCCAGAATGATGCTAGAAAATCGTTTGCGTAACCTGCGTCGCAGCGGACAATCTATTGAGTACGATCAACTCACTAGTATTTTTAAACGCACATTCCAATGAGTAGTTCGATCGCAGAACGTATCCGCAAGGTTCAAGACTCGCTTCCGGAGTCTGTAAAATTGATTGCTGTTAGTAAAAAAGTCTCGGTTGCAGCTATACGCGAAGCATATGACGCTGGTGTCCGAGATTTTGGCGAAAGCCGTATTCAAGAAGCTGCAAGCAAAATTGACGCGCTGCAAGACTTATCGGACATTACCTGGCACTTTATTGGACATCTACAAAGCAATAAAGCCAAACAAGCTCTTTCTTATTTTCAATGGATTCATTCCGTAGATAGCCTGAAATTAGCACAACGTTTGAACCTTTTAGCACAAGAGTTAGGAGTTGATCCCTTCATTTGCTTGCAAGTCAAAATTCTCCCCGACCCAGATAAATCTGGGTGGACAATACAGCAACTTTTAGACGATTTAACGGAACTTGACCGATGCAAAAATTTACAAATTCAAGGTTTGATGACAATCCCACCATTAGGATTAGATAGTTCAGAGATTCTCCAGGTGTTTAATCGAACACGAAAATTGATGGCAGAAATTGGCGATCGCAACTTGTCAAACATCAAAATCAACCAGCTTTCCATGGGAATGTCAGGAGATTATCAGCTAGCAATCGAATGTGGTGCAACCATGATACGTTTAGGGACAATTTTGTTTGGAGAACGTTCTGTATAAGTCAGAACATTGAGGCAGAAAAAGCGAAAAACCTTGATATGAATAGGTTTTAAGCTGGGAGAAGAAAAATCTGCCCAATTGACAATAAATCTACCTTTTGATAGATAAGCCGTGATTCGCCAGCATTACGATTAAAACTGGCGAACGTCTATCCTAGGGGAGATATTTCACTTCACCACGGGATGAAAAGTATCACACTTTGATACAGAATAATTATTTATTACGCTAGTTGTAAAAGCAACAAAAGATATAGTATCTACAAAAGTATAAGAAAATAAAATAAGGGGTAAAAACAACTTTCCATTCTATAACTACTAGGATATAATCTTGACTCATTATTGTACGTGTTTGAGGTAACAACGTGATGATGACGTTGTAATAATCCAAAAGCTCGTAAAATATGCTACAAATGGCGAAAAATTATGACAATTATTCTCTGTTTGTAGCGGTAAAAGTTGACAAAAGCAATTTTTACCTTCTCAATGAAAGATGATTGGCACCAGGAGCGTAACAATGAATATATTTTCCAGATTGAGAGACTTTGTAGGATTAAACGAACCAGTAGAGTACGAATATTACGAAGAAGAACCAGAAGCAGACGGTTACGAAAATCTGTATCAGGAGCAAAATCAAGCACCTGCTCCTCAACCAGAAAGTGTTGCAGTTAATCGACGTTGGCGCGAAGGAATGCCTACAATGGGAAGCGATGTCGCGTCCCCTTCCACTGCAAAATCTATGAATAATGTTATTGGTATGCCAGGAGTATTAAACGGTATTTCGGAAGTATTGGTGCTAGAACCACGCACTTTTGAAGAAATGCCCCAAGCGATTCAAGCATTGCGCGAACGCAAGTCTGTGGTGTTAAATTTAACAATCATGGACCCAGATCAGGCTCAGCGTGCGGTAGATTTTGTTGCAGGAGGAACTTACGCCCTTGATGGACATCAAGAGCGCATTGGGGAAAGTATATTTTTGTTCACCCCTAGTTGCGTACAGGTCAGTACTACTGGTGGAGTACTTCATGAAGTTCCTCAACCACCAGTACGTAGCCGTACCAATCCACCGAGCCAAACTTGGGGAAACGAACCGAATCACATGGCACAATAAGGATAAACTAGTCATTAGTCATTAGTCATTAGTCCGCTTTTTGCCTGATGACCAATGACAAATGATCAATTACCTTTCCAGGCAATGACGAATAAAAAATTTGGCTTAATTGGTGGCGGGGTAATGGGTGAAGCATTATTATCCCGTCTGATCAGTTGTGGAATATATCAACCATCAGAATTTATTGTCAGCGATCCACTTTCCGAACGTCGGGTTTATTTAGAGCAAGAATACAAAATTTTGGCGATCGCCGATAGCAGTATGGCATTTGCTCAAGCGACAGAAGTAGTCTTTTTAGCAATAAAGCCTCAGATTTTCAGTGCAATTGCCCAAGAATTAGCAGGGGTAATGGAAACTGGAAGTAAACCATTAATAATTTCTATTTTGGCAGGAGTAGCATTACATCAATTAGAATCAGCTTTCCCTGGTTTTCCGGTGATTAGAGCCATGCCAAACACACCCGCTACAGTCGGTGCAGGAATGACTGCGATTTGTAATGGTGCTTACACTAAAGCCAAAGATACGGAGATAGCAAAACAACTTTTTACCGCAGTCGGGGAAGTAGTAGAAGTACCCGAACATCTGATGGATGCAGTTACCGGGCTTTCCGGTAGTGGTCCGGCTTATGTTGCATTAATGGTAGAAGCCCTTGCTGACGGTGGAGTTGCCGCAGGTTTACCAAGAGCGATCGCCAGTCAACTAGCATTACAAACTGTATTGGGAACAGCGCAATTGTTAGAAGAAACTAAAATGCACCCAGCAGTATTGAAAGATCGAGTCACCAGCCCCGGAGGTACCACAATTGCCGGAATTACCCAATTAGAACGAGCCGCATTTCGTTCTGCATTAATTGAAGCCGTGAAAGCCGCTACTAAGCGCTCTCAAGAATTGGGGAAGTAATGGGTAATGGGTAATGGGTAATGGGTAATGGGTAATTCCCAATTCCCAATCCCCTCGTTTTTTACGAAATGTCGAGAAAGTGATTCAAATTGAATCCAGTTAAGTATAATACGTGTAAGCCGCGTAAGAGAACCTGAATTGATTCGTGCTTAATGCGATTTGAATTATGTATTTGAAAATCAGTTTGGATGCAATTAAAATTTGAGTGAATTATTCTGCCCTAACCCCAGATGTTGATCCGAGTTCCGTTTTTCCTTTTGAACTCGATCAATTCCAACATGATGCGATAGCTTCTCTGAATGCTGGACGTTCCGTTGTAGTGTGCGCGCCCACGGGTTCTGGTAAAACTTTAGTTGGCGAATACGCGATCTATCGTGCCTTAGCGCGAGGTAAGCGAGTATTTTACACTACTCCTCTCAAAGCGCTGTCAAATCAAAAATTACGGGATTTTCGTTCCGAATTTGGTTTTGATTCGGTGGGGCTGTTGACTGGAGATGCTTCTATCAACCGAGATGCTCCAATTTTGGTGATGACTACGGAAATTTTCCGTAATATGCTCTACGGTACACCAATTGGACAAGTTGGTACTTCTTTAATAGATGTGGAAGCAGTGGTGTTAGATGAATGCCACTATATGAATGACCGTCAACGAGGAACGGTTTGGGAAGAGTCAATTATTTACTGTCCGGAATCAATTCAACTTGTAGCTCTGAGTGCGACGGTTGATAATAGTGGTCAATTAACTGATTGGTTGAATCAAGTTCACGGTCCGACAGATTTAATTTATTCGGATTTTCGTCCGGTTCCTTTACAATTTCATTTTGGTAATAGTAGGGGGCTGTTTCCTTTACTTAATAAAGAAAAAACTCAATTAAATCCTCGTCTCGTCCCCAGAAAAAGGAAAGGGGAAAGAAGCCGACACGTTGCTAGACAAGAATCTCCCAGTATCAGCTATATTTTAGAGCATTTACGTTCTAGAGATATGCTGCCAGCAATTTACTTTATTTTCAGCCGCCGGGGTTGCGATCGCGCTGTGGCTGATGTGGGTGATTTATGGTTGGTGAATGGAGATGAAGCCCAAAGATTACGACCGCAAATTGATGAATTTCTGACTCGTAATCCCGATGCAGGCCGTGCGGGACACGTAGCTCCGCTGTATCGAGGAATTGCTGCTCACCATGCCGGAATTTTACCCGCTTGGAAAGGTTTAGTTGAAGAACTATTTCAACAGGGTTTAATTAAGGTGGTATTTGCAACGGAAACTCTGGCTGCTGGTATTAATATGCCTGCAAGAACAACCGTAATTTCTACACTATCAAAACGTACTGATAACGGACATCGTTTATTAAATCCTTCCGAATTTTTACAGATGGCTGGAAGAGCCGGTCGTCGCGGTATGGATGAAGTCGGTCATGTGGTAACGCTGCAAACTCCCTTTGAAGGCACTAAAGAAGCTGGATATTTAGCGACATCCAAACCAGATCCATTGGTCAGTCAGTTTACACCTAGTTACGGCATGGTGTTAAATTTACTACAAACCCATACATTAACAGAAGCTAAAGAATTGGTAGAGCGCAGTTTCGGGCAATATTTAGCGAATCTACATTTACAACCTCAATATCAAAAGATTTCTGAGGCAAAACAGCAATCAGCAGAAGTTCAGGCACAAATTGCCCAAATTAGCGATGAGGACGTAGCGCAGTATGAAAAATTACGTCAGCGTTTGAAGGTGGAGCGGAAATTACTGAAAACTTTGCAAGAGCAAGCAGTAGAATCCCGGAAAGAAGAATTGAGCATGATGCTGAGTTTTGCAGTTTCCGGAACACTATTAAGTTTATATGGTGAAAATGTCAAAGTTTCTACCCCCGTAACAGCAGTATTAATCGGCAAAACACAAGGTTCTCGACAAGCACCTTTCTTAGTATGTTTGGGAAGTGATAACCGTTGGTACGTAGCTTCCGTTCATGATGCGATCGATTTGTATGCTCAATTACCCCGCATTGATGTACCTGCCAATTTGCTACCACCATCCACATTGTCCTTGAAACCAGGACAATCCTGCCGTGGGGATGAAATTTCAGCAGCTATCGCCGCACAAATTCCCCAACCATCTGCGGACTTTTCTATGGCTCCGGAAGTGGTAGAACAGATGCATTTGGTTACAAATTTGCAAGAGCAAATGGAAAGTAACCCCTTACATGAATTGGGGAATGCAGCTAGTGTATACAAACGTCAAGCCCGCGCTGCGGAATTAGAAGCCGAACTTGAGGAATTGCAATCGCAAGTAGAGCAGCAATCCGAGCATCATTGGGAAGAATTTATTAAGTTAATAGAGATTCTGCAATACTTTGAAGCTTTGGATAATTTAGTACCTACCCAATTGGGACAAATCGCGGCGGCAATTCGGGGAGAAAATGAATTATGGTTGGGTTTAGTCTTGGCTAGCGGTAAGTTGAATGAATTAGACCCCCATCATTTTGCTACAGCCATTGCAGCTTTAGTCACGGAGACTTCTCGCCCCGACAGTCGGGTGTTTTTTGAGCTTAGCGGTGAAGTTGTCGATGGTTTAGCTTCATTGCGATCGATTCGGCGTAAAGTGTTTCAATTACAGCATAGGTATGGTGTAGCTTTACCTGTATGGTTGGAGTTTGAATTAATTGCCTTAGTAGAAAAATGGGCGTTAGGAATGGATTGGGTGGAACTATGTGAAAATACTACCTTAGATGAAGGAGATGTGGTGAGAATTTTACGTCGTACCTTAGATTTATTATCGCAAATCCCTCATGTTCCCCATTTACCACAAGACATCAAGCGTAATGCTCAACGGGCGACTCAGTTAATCGATAGGTTCCCGGTGAATGAAGTGGTTGAGTGAATTTATATCTTGCACAGAGCCACGTAATTAGCTAGATAATCAAAAATATAAATAAAAATATTACTAAGATAAAAATGTCGTATTTTTAGTGTATTTTAATGGACTTCTGCTATCAGAATTGGACTTGCAGTCCCAGGTAGGTAAGAGCAAAGTCAAGCAATTAGTAAATATTTTGACCAGAAAGCGAGACGCAAGCCCCTGGCTTTAGACATGGGGATAAGTCGGTAGTGGCTTTAGCCACCTTCTACTATAGTTATACAGCAAAGCTTCATATACTCTTCATATAATTATATGGCTAGCTGCTGTATAACTATAATATGAGCCAAAAATACAAGTCAAACAATAACGTTACATACTCTTGTAAATATCACGTTGTCTGGTGTCCTAAATACCGCAGAAAGGTGCTAATTGAAGGCGTAGACGTTCGTTTAAAGGTTATTTTGCAGGAAGTCGCAACCGAGTTTAATTGTGAGATTATCGAGTCCGAAGTGATGTCCGATCATGTGCATCTATTACTTGATGTAGACCCTCAATTCGGTATTGCTAAAGTAGTCCGATATATGAAAGGTCGTTCCTCGCGATTTCTCAGACAAGAATTCCCTTGGTTAAAGAGTAGATTGCCTACACTTTGGACAAACAGCTATTTTGTCTCAACGGTCGGTGGTGCGCCTATCGCGGTAGTTAAGCAATACATTGAGAATCAAAAGCATGTCTAATTATGGGTGTCAACAAGCGCTGATCAAGCCGAACATTGAATTACAAGCTATCTTAGAATTCTTAGGAGAGGAATCAGCGCTTCTTGCCAATTGCGGAACGTATTACGCGAGGCAGCTATATTTCAAAACTGGAAAAATACCAAGCAAATATGATTTGCATAAATTGTTCAAAGAAAACATACATTTCCAGGCAATGTATTCTCACGTTGCTCAACAATGCTTAACAACAGTAGCCGAGTCCTTTAAATCTTACTTGGGGCTATTAAAAGCATTAAAGGCGGGGAAAATCAACCAGCGTCCCAAGTTACCAGGCTATCGCAAAGGTGGTTTAGTGTTAGCAACCTTCCCACGCGCTGATGTCAAGTTAAAAGACGAGATGCTCAGATTTCCTCTTGGTAGCAAAGTAAAAGCTTGGTTTGGATTAGATGCATTTTACTTGCCTATGCCTTCAAACCTTGAATACAAGGACATTGTAGAGGTACGAATTTTACCGCGTAATCAATGCTTCTATGCCGAATTTGTTTACAAGATGAAAGATGCACCAAGATATTATCTCAATAAGAATCGAGTACTTGGGATAGATCCGGGACTTAATAATTGGCTTACCTGTGTGTCCAATGTGGGGACTAGTTTCATCATTGATGGCAAACACCTCAAATCGATGAATCAGTATTACAACAAACGTGTCTCTGCCCTTAAAGAGAACAAGCCCCAAGGATTTTGGTCAAAACAGCTTGCTCATATAACAGAAAAAAGAAACAGGCAGGTACGAGATGCTGTAAACAAGGCTGCGCGGATTGTTATCAACCATTGCGTCCGTAATCATATCGCAACTGTTGTATTTGGCTGGAATATTGGGCAACGCCAAAATATCAATCTTGGGAAGAAGACTAATCAAAAGTTTGTTCAAATACCAACAGCACGGCTCAAAGATAGAATTGCTCAACTGTGCGAGTATTACGGAATTCAGTTCATAGAAACCGAGGAATCTTATACAAGTAAAGCTTCGTTTCTTGATGATGATATGCTACCTACAATCGGCGCGAAACCCGAAGGGTGGCAACCATCAGGAAAGCGAGTAAATAGAGGATTGTACCGGACGGCACTTGGCTATAAAGTCAATGCCGATTGCAATGGGGCAAGTAACATTATTAGAAAAGTATCGATGAAATTGGGACTAGTTCTCAGTGGAATTTGTAGGGGGTCTTTGATAGCCCCATTGAAGATCCGATTATGGACTCTTAAAGAATCCCCCGCCTTATAGGCGTGGGGAGTTATCAAAGATGAATCTGTTGTTTTAATACTCACTCTCGTAAATCCTGTTTGCTGCTTAATTTCTGCTTCAATAGCTAATACTCCAACAGTCAATTCACGTTTGCGGAATTTGGCGTATTGGCAAAACAGTAAAGTGTAACTGTGTCAAGATATTTTTCAAGTTTTAATCGAATATAATTTTTCTAACGCCAGGGTGTAAGCATCGACTGATTGTTAAAGGTATTTATAAAAGTGTTGATAGCTCTTTACAAACTAGGCGATGCTTTGGTAACAAATATGTCTATCCTCGAATTGACGATCAATCCCGTTTAGCAAAACCGAGATTGCGTTAAATCAGGAAAATTGGGTTACTTGCGACCATTGTCGGCGCACTGGCAAAAGAATAAATGTGGAATATAACTTGTATCAATTATTAACTTCTAACTGTTGATACGGCAGTAAGTAATCAGTAAATTAGGCAACTTAAGAATAACAACCTATACCTTAATTTGTAACTTGAAAATTACTAACCACTGCTGCAAAGCTCAACTATATTCAGATTGCCAGTCTTTGCCCCTTGGAACCAAGAATTCCGATTTCTGAAACCAAGACTTGAAAAAAGGAAGTAAATTTATGGGGCAAGAATTCGTTGTTATTATATCCATAGTCATTATGATGATGACGGGGATTATACTTGGTTATGTGCTTTCTCAATTAATTTTGGGTTTTTTAACGCTGAATTTAGTAACTTTTCTGGGAACCCTTAGCTTAATTATTATTTTTGGAACCTTATATTTTGTTTTATTTTGGGAATTAAAAAAGCGTCAATCACGTTCTTGGTCAACACAACCACCATATCCTACCCCAGAACCCAGCGAGAAAGAAGTACATTTACAAAATCGATTTTTTGCTTTAGTTGGAGATACCGCAACTGCAAACCGTTTAATTGAGCAACTCAAGCAAAATCATCCCGGAATGTCAGAAAATTGGTATTGGCAAAGAGCGATCGCGGACTTAGAACGTCAAAGAACAGGTTAAAATAAGTAGTTAGAGAAAATTAATTATTTCAATCATTACCTCAAATTCTCCATTACAATATGGCAATATTACGTCAATACATCGCCCCGTTAATTGCGGTACTAATCTTTACTTTAGCTTTAGTAGCTGTTAGCGCTCGGATCTTTTTACCTTCAGATATGGCAGCCCCGGCACCAATTGAAGATGAAGGCATTTCGAGTATAGAAAAATGGGATAATGGTGCAGCACCAGAGTTTGTATCCTCAATTTTGTTTCCTAGTTTCCCTCACAACCCTTAAAGTGGTAGAAAACTCCTACCGGATTACACGGTTTGTTCCGGTTCAACCCAGGATTTTGCGCTGCTAGTCAAATTCATGCAGCGCACCTACCAAGATA
>JAAUSO010000227.1 GCA_012033205.1 Richelia sp. SL_2_1
CTTTTAATACCATCAAGGAAAATGGGTTCTTTGGATATTTTGATTCATTGTCTTGCTTTCGCCAAAAAAGACGACTTAACCGGAGGATTTAGCGAAACTTCTCGTGCAGGTTTTAATTTAGCTTTGGAAATCAGTGCTTATTCTTTAGCGTTATTAGCTGGTGCAGCTAAGCCTTTAATGTCCCAAGGGGGAAGTATTGTGACTCTTACTTATTTGGGTGGTGTTAGAGCAATTCCTAATTACAATGTCATGGGAGTAGCTAAAGCAGCTTTAGAATCGAGTGTGCGTTATTTAGCAGCAGAACTTGGAGAGCAAAATATTCGCGTCAATGCAATTTCCGCTGGTCCTATCCGTACTTTGGCTTCCAGCGCGGTCGGTGGTATTTTAGATATGATTCATCATGTGGAGCAAATTGCTCCCCTCAAGCGTACTGTTACTCAGCTAGAAGTGGGTAATGCAGCGGCGTTTTTATGTAGCGACTTAGCAAGTGGCATTACAGGTCAAGTTTTGTATGTAGATGCAGGATACGAAATTATGGGGATGTAATTGCTATGCTTTCGTAACTGAACTGATATTACAAGGATATTTTCTATAGATATCACAATATTGGGAGACGTTGCATTGCAACGTCTCTACTAGTAATTTGTTGGTAATCTAAAATCAATTTAAGCAGGATAATATATTTACAGTTTTTTTAATAAGTTTAGTTGCTATGCCTTCAAGCGAACATTCGGTAATATCTTCAAATCATCATAATAAAATTAGTTTTAGTCCTCGCACTGCTACGGTTTGCCGTACTACTGGGGAAACCGACGTGCAAGTAACTGTCAATTTGGATGGTACAGGTAGTTGTAATGCTCAAACTGGCATTCCGTTTTTAGACCATATGCTGCATCAAATATCCTCCCATGGACTGATTGACTTGGAAGTTATAGCCAAAGGAGATATAGAAATAGACGACCATCACACCAACGAAGATGTCGGTATTACATTAGGAAAAGCAATTTTTAAAGCACTTGGCGATCGCAAGGGTATTGTCCGTTTCGGTCATTTTGTCGCTCCCCTCGATGAAGCTTTGGTTCAAATAGCTTTGGACTTTTCCGGAAGACCTCATTTAAGTTATGGTTTACAAATTCCTACCCAAAGAGTCGGAACTTACGACACTCAGTTAGTGCGGGAATTTTTTGTAGCAATTGTCAATAACAGTCAAATGACATTACATATTCGTCAACTTGATGGTATCAATTCACATCATATTATTGAAGCAA
This sequence comes from Richelia sp. SL_2_1, assembly GCA_012033205.1. Classification (GTDB taxonomy): domain Bacteria; phylum Cyanobacteriota; class Cyanobacteriia; order Cyanobacteriales; family Nostocaceae; genus Rivularia. Next base: position 1,269 of record JAAUSO010000227.1, read on the forward strand.
CATTTAAAGCGTTTGCCAGAGCTATGCGGATGGGTGCGGAAATCGATCCCAGACGTGCGAGTAGTATACCTAGTTCTAAGGGAGTTTTATGATTCCTGGTTAAAAAGGCTTGACAAAAATACCTACCTAATTTAAGTTAGGTGATATGGGTAAAGAGGTAAGTAAAAATTCATCGAGAAAAGCGGTTATCAACGTGGCTCAAGAATTGTTCGCAGCACGTGGGTACACCTCTGTCACCCTAAAGGATATTGCTGAACGGCTTGGTATTAAACAAGCCTCATTGTACTATCACTTTCCTGGAGGTAAGGAGGATTTGTTTGTGGAAGTTACCATACATCACCTCGAACAGCGAAGACAAGGATTAGAACAGGTTATTGCAAAGGTATCTTCCCTAGGATTGGAAGATTGCCTAAATCAGTTAGCGAAATGGCTTTTAACTCAACCTCCACTCCATGTGAGTCGTCTAGTTGATTCGGATTTACCTGCACTCCCCAAAGAAAAAGCAGCCCAAATAGAATCGGTAATGGATCGATCTGTGATTCCTGCGATCGCAGAATTATTTTCTCGCTACCAACACGGTTTGCGAGCCGAACCATTCTATATAGCAGCTACATTTTTAGCTGTGATCGAACCAATCCGGACTTTTAAACAATACAGTCCCAACGGTGAAGAACAGATGATTGCTAAGTCGATTAATTTATTTCTCCACGGTGTGGTTGAGAAATAATTTTTTGCAATTTGGCCTAACTAATCTTAGGTAGATTGATCGATTAAATTAAATTCAATGATGGATTCCGATTCATGAAAATAAAAACCATACTGACTTGTTTGACGCTCACAGTTTTGAGCGTTCTGATGACGGTTGTAACACCTGTGATGGCACAACAGCCTCCAGATATAGATATACCGGGTGCAACATCAATTGTCACTGAAGAAGATAATCAAATTCTTGCAAGGGTAACTTCTCAAGAAGGGATACCCACTTCACCAGAGTTAAAATCCGTACTCAATCAAACAGTAGAACTGAAAGATTTTGGAACCATTGCTTTTAGAAGTCCGTTGAAATCGAGTTCTAAAAAGGCAACACCCGTTGTGTTGTTTCATGGGATTTTCGGGGGAGTCAGTCACCGACAATTTCGTCAACTGCGAACCTCTTTAGATCAAGCAGGTGTCCCAGTTTACATTATGGATTTGCCGGGAGTAGGTCGTTCAGCAAAGCCCAAAACGACCTATAACTTGGAAAAAATCGACCAGTTTATCAGCGAATTTCTTAGAGAAGTTGTAGGTCGTCCCGCAAACGTAGTTACAACAGATACTACAACCCTGAGCGGGTTGAAAGTTGCTGCACAAAATCCCGATTTAGTCAAGTCATTAGTAATCATCTCTCCCTTTGGGATTAATAACCTTGCATCACCACCGACAGAAAATCAAAATCAAGGATATCAGCAAACATTAGAAACCGATGATGCAGCCATATGGGTTAATTTGTTGTTACCAGACAACATCAGACCATTTAACCAAGCTGGATTTTCCCAGCCATCTTTTTTAGAGAAAAACGGTGATATTCTCATTGAAGAAGCATTGATTGAGCGTCCTAACATTGAACAACGGTGGATTAGCTATGCATTTATTTTCGGTCAATTTTTTCGCACCTTTGCTGAAGCTAGTAAGGACGTGAAAGTCCCGGTGTTGGCAATTTTTGGTGCAGATTACAAGCCAATACCAGGGAATCCTCCCATGGAAACCGATCGAGCAGAACAGTTTCGACAAATTCGTCCCGACTTTAAATATTTAGAAATTCCCCAAGCAAGTACATTAGTTGCAACAGAGCAACCGGATGTGGTAGCTAAAGCGATTATGGAGTTTTCTTGTGGTAGAAATTGTTTTGAATAGGGAATAGTCAACACAGCCCTGGGGTAAGAAGTCGGGTTTTGATAAGGATTGTCTGTTAATACAGATATTTATCCTAAAAACCCGACTTCTGCAATTATTCTCTTAGCGAATGCTGGAACGCAGGTTACTCACATTAGAGAAATATTTTTGACTTTTATTTTTACCTGATTTTTTCCTACATTTAATACTATCTCCCTGACTTTTTATTTAAAAAAACAACTGATTTTTTCCTGTTGGTATTGAGATTTATGTGAGCCATTATTTAGTTACAAAGCAAGTTAATTTTGCTTTTAAATTACACATTAATTATCAAATCAAGAGGTAATAAGTATGCAAGTTAAATCAGTTGTATCTACAGCTTTAATCCTCGGTGTTGTTGCTTTATCACCAGTGGTAAATACCAATTCCGCGACAGCATCATCCTCTAATAGACCTTATTGTACAGCAACATCGAATCAAGGTTATACTTGGTGGACATGGACTGTTGACAGTGTGGAGAAAGCTTGTTTTATTGCTTTTACTAAAATTTTAAATTCTGGTCAAAGTGTAGATAAAGCACAATGGGGAGATTACAAAGTAAATGGTTTGAATAAAGGAAAACTTACTTGTAAACAAGGAAGTAAAAATGTCACGGGAACTGGAAGTACAGTTTTTGAAAATGGTTTGAATATGGGTAAAACTTTGGGTTGGGGTAGCTGTACTATGAAAGTTACAAATTAATCATAATCATTAAAAGTCGGGTTTGAAAATAATTATCTATAATACACTTACAACTTTGATAAAAACCCGACTTTTTTACCATTAAATTAAGGTTGATTGCAGATTGTTTTTAATTCTTGTTCTTGAGGATGAATTGCTAAATAATCTTGTAACCAGTTGCAACCTATTTTGATTGAATCATCTAAAGATAAATCTACTTTCCATAGCTTAACGGTACCGTCTCTATTTGCAGAAGCTATAATTTTTCCATCTGGACTAAAGTTTATACTTGTTACCCATACCCCACTTCGATGACTTTCAAAGGTTTGTAGTAAATTACCATCATCGACGTTCCACAAATTTATTGTACTGTCAAGACTTGCGGAAGCAAGGGTTTTACCATTAGGACTAAATCTAACCTTAGTAACCCAGTTACGATGTTTTTTAAGGGTATTTATTAACTTACCATCTTTGACACGCCATAATTTGACTGTATTATCTGCACTGGCTGAAGCAATTAGTTGACCATTTGGACTAAAATTAACACTTGTAATGCGATCGCTATGAGCTTTGGGAAAAGTTTTTGCTAAACTACCATTTTCTACATTCCACAGCTTGATTGCTGGTTGATCACTTACGGAAGCAATAATTTTACCATCCGGACTGAAACTGATACCAGTCAATCTATTCCCTGTGAGCATATTATTATCAGCTTTGAAAGTTTGCAATACTGTTCCATTAAAAGGGTTCCACAATTTCACTATTCTATTATCACCAGCAGAAGCGAGAATTTTGCCATCTGGGCTGAAACTAACTCTTGATAGCCGCTCGCCATGACGTTTGAAAGTTTGTAGCTTGCTATTGTTAAAATGCCATAATTTAATAAATCCATCATCGCTGCTCAAAGCAAAAGTTTTACCGTTAGGATTAAAACTAATACTCCTAATTTGTTGGTTATTCTTAATAGTTTGTAATAAAGATTTTTCAATATTCCATAGTTTAATAGTTTTATCTGCACTTGCAGAGACTAAAGTTTTACCATCTGGACTAAAAATCACATCCCAAACTTCAGCACTGTGGTTTTCTAATGTTTGGGGTTCAATACCATGAATATTCCAAAGTCGGATGGTAGAATCACTGCTAGTAGAAGCTAAAGTTTTACCGTCAGGACTAAAAACCACATTCAAAACATGACCATTATGACCTTTGAAAGTTTGTGGTTTGATTTGTGTTTGATTTAAATTCCACAGTTTTATTGTGCCATCTTCGCTAGATGATATAATTTTTCTTCCATTGGGACTAAAGGTAACGCTGTGAACTGGAGCAATATGATCTGTAAAAGTATGAATCAAAGTACCATTCGATACATTCCACAAGTTAATGGTATTATCAAAACTGGCGGTAGCTAGTAATTTACCGTCAGGACTAAAATTAACGCAGGCAATTTTATTAGTGTGACCTTTAAAGGTTTTGATTAAAGTATTATCAGAGATATTCCATAATTTAACGGTACGGTCAAGACTTGCAGTAGCTAGCAGATTATCAGGACTCAAATCTACGCTCCATACTGGCTCAGTATGTCCATCGATAATCTTAATTAAACTACCATTGTCAAGATCAAAAAGTCCGACTTTCCCGTTTGCTGCGGCAACAGCTAGAATTTTACCATCAAAGCTAAAACTAGCATCTAATAATATGGAATTATGACCTTTAAGAGTTTTGATTAAAGTCCCATTCACATTCCACAGCTTGATTGTGCCATCGCTAGCAGTAGAAGCGATAATTTGACCATCCGGACTAAAACTGACACTCCAGACACTGTTAGTATGACCAATTAGCGATCGCAATAAAGCACCATTTTTGCATTCCACAGTTTAACGGTATTGTCTGCACTAGCTGAAGCAATAATTTTACCATCCGGACTGAAATTAATACCTCTTATTTTGTCACGATGTCCTTCTAAGCGATTTTTTTCTCTAATGCTATAAATTGCTTGTTGTAAAGCAGAAAGTACTGAAGAGCGCGTTTGTTGGTTAACTGAAGATAATTTTGCTAAATTTTGCAATTTGCTTGCTGCTTTCAATCCTTGAAGCAATGCTTGAAAAGGACTTGTATCAAAAGCTCTTTGTGAATAAACACTTGTTAAAAGTATATCAGCTTCTGCTTGTTCTAGCCTGGCTTTACTAAGTTGTATATTTGTAAATAATGCGACAACAAAAGATATAGCTAAAAATATGCTACCTAAAGATATAATCTGTTTAGCTTTCTTCTGGGCTTGAGTTAAGATTTGACTTTCTTGTTCTTTGATTGCTAAATTATATTTTACTTGACGCTGTTCTAATTCTTGACTAATAGTTAAGAAACGGTAATCTAAAGAACTTAAGTTATGATTGTTTGTCCATAATAAAGCATCTTGTAATGCTTGACCTCGTAAAAGTCTAGATTCATCTTGATAATGAGAATTAACCCAAATATTAAAATTTTGAGAGTACGGACGTAAATTTACTAATTGTTTTTCAACCCATATTTTATTAAAAACTTGTTTATAAATCTGGTTGTATACTCGTAATTTACCTTGCTGTTGCACAACTAAACCAGATAAGCGTAAATCTGTTTGTTCTAAACTTGCATCTGCAAATACTTCTGTTTTTTGTAAAATCTTTTGATAAGTTGTTAATAATCTTCCGGCTTTTTGTTCATTTCGCAATATTCTATCTCGAATCGTCTTTAAATGTTCTGGTTCGTCTTGGGCTTCCCAATTTTCAATAATCGATTTTTGTACTATGTCTTCAATTAATTGAGTTGCAAATAAATGATTTTGATTTTCTTTACTAATTACTAATTGACATAATTTTTGTGTGAGAAAAGGTTGTCCCTCTGTCCAATTTAATATCTCCTGAATTACAGCTTGGGGATTGTCTACTTTCCCTTCTAAACCTTTAATTAATGGTTGTGCTTCATCAAATTTAAAACCATGTAATTCTATAGCTTTACCAATATTAAAAGGTGTTTGAGTTTTATCTGCAATTAAATCACTAGGGGTTGCTACTCCCAAAAGTGCAAAAGTTAAACGTTTGTATCCTTGATTATCAACTCGTTTGTTATAAAAAAATCTAATTAAACCAAAAAAATCATCGAGAGAAAAAGTTTGGCTCAAAACTCGGTCAATTTCATCGACAAAAATCACAATTTTTTGCTGAATTTCAACTAATAATACTTCATCAATAAATAAATTCAATCGCTGTACTGGTGAGAGAAAATCTCGTCTTTCTTTCCACCATATTCGCCAATTTATCTTTTTACCTAACTGACAACTACTAACTAAAGATTGGACAATTCCAGCGTACCATTTTTCCGCCGTTACATCTTCCTTGCCAATTCCGGTTAAATCAATAAAAGCACACACTATACCTTCTGCTTGCAATTTTTGCATTGTTTGTACTCGCAAACTAGATTTACCCATCTGTCGGGAATTTAGAACATAACAAAATTTACCAGCTTTTAAACTGTGATAAAATTCCCAATCAGCTTGACGAGTTACATAACTTGATGCGTTAGCACACAGACTTCCACCAACCTGATATTCATAATGTGATGGTGATATAGTCATGATTATCAGCTATAACTATTTATCTCAATATACTCATTATGCGTTTAACTATTTTACCTCTAAGTAAAAACCTGACTTTTACCTATTTTTTATTTTTGATAGAACCTGATTTTATCCTATTGGTATTTTCATCAATTAAATTCATCATTTATATATAAAGCAAAGTTTGCTTTTAATCAAATGTTAAATTATTTTCAGGTGATATCATGTTGAAATCAAAAATATCCAGCACTTTAATACTTATTAATGTTTTAGCTGGATTATCAATTGCGAGCGCAGCTTTCGCTGGTAAACCTCCCACAAGAATTTGTCCTGATGGTTGGATTCCTGCAACACCTCCTTTAAATCCCCAACTTGGCTGTATTCCTAACACTATAACGCCAAAACAACCTCCACAGTTAAACGATAAAATTAAAAATCCTCCAACCTCAGAAAAAATCAAATTCCCTCCAGAAATACCTCAAGATTTCAAGGTAAATCATTGCTATTTAGGTGTGGTAGATCCAATCGATTGTCCTGAAAACAATCCAATTTCCGCGCCAAAAAAATAATTATTTAGTCCTTCTAAAGCTACTTCCTTCTCGGTAGAAGATTACCGATTTAAAAACCCTTATAGACGCTCTTAGCGCTTCTTGAAAGAGGTAAAAAGAGATGAACCGTACCTACAGGTGAAAGGTAATTTTAGAGCAGGATAGGAGTAGTTATAATTTGTGAAAACATTATCTAGATAGACTAAAATTGTTTGATGATACTTTTGGGTTTTAAAGCAATATTTAAATATGGAAAATACCGCTTTCAACCCAAAACTCTTTGAAAATACTCGCGATATAAATTACAGCTAGGTATTACACAATTATGCAGTATTTTTATTAAACCCATACTGTGTAATTTATAAATTTGGATTGAATCTAATTCCACTGGTTCGGGTGAGTCAACCGCAAGCTTGAAAGCCTGAGCCAGTTTTTGACATTTTTGCAATACTTCTAAATATCCTCGTAAATGATTACTATAAACACCTGCTTCTGTGGAAGCTTCTTGTAAAAATTGTTCTAAATTTAAGTTTTTGTAACTCACTTCATACATTGCTAATCTGACTAAAAAGGGATGTCCACCGACTAACTGCATTAATTGTTTTATTTCTGTTTCACCCCAATTCAACCCATGGATTGCAACTAATTGTTTTATTTGTTGGCTATCAAATTCAACTAATTCTATAGGTACACCAGCATTAAATGGTGATTGATTTATATCTAGGGGAACATAAACTTCTGTAGAATGCGCTAATACTAAACGTAGTTTTTGCCAAACTTCAGAAATTTTACCTTTTTCGTGCCAACTCCGTAGCATTCCAAAGAAGTCTTCAATAATTTCTGTATGAGAAAAAATCTTATCTATGTTATCTAATGCTAATACTATAGAAGTATCTATTTGTGTTAGTAAATATTCTTCAAAATAAACTGTGCAGTTATCATTACTACCCAAAATTTCAGCATCCCAATACTCATTTAATTGATTTTCTAAGTTTAATTGTTTCCCAACCATACAACTTAGCCAGCGAAGAAATTTATCTAAATTAGTTAAAATTTTTCCTTCAACACTACTTAAATCTAAATAAATAGTTCGATAATTATCACGAGTAGCATCCGCAATAATTCTTTTGATTAAAGAAGTTTTACCCATGAGTTTCGGTGCTTTAATCCGAATTAAAGAGCCGGGTTTGAGAATTGTTTCATAACAAATATTTTCTAAATTATTCCGTTCAATGTAAAAAGCCGAATCTGGTGTTACGAAACTCTCAGGAAAAGGTATATTGGAAATTTTTGTAGAAACTTTTAATTCGGATTTTTCAGTAATAGATAATAAAATTATTCTGTTTTTCCCATGCTCTTTTTAATGCAGCTTTAAAATTCTTCTTTGTGACTTTCTCCCCCAAAGCTTGAGAAAGTTTATGCCACAATTTGTTCCCGACATCTTTATTTATATATTCAGCACTATAACCGTAATTTATTGCTATTTCATCATAGGTTTTATCTGACCATGAAGCTTGAAATACTTTTAATTTCAATATCGCTTAAATATTTTCCTGTAGTTTGAAAAAAAGCAAAAATCAGCAACTTCTTTTGCATGATTATAAGAGAATTTCGATT
>JAAUSO010000052.1 GCA_012033205.1 Richelia sp. SL_2_1
GACTCAGTTGGACTTATTCGGTGATTAAGGAGAGGGGTGCCCGGAGGGCGGGGTGAGGTAAAATTTGTATTCCACTCAAGTGAAAACCGCTATATACATCTTATTTACTGTAAAAATTTAACAGGATAATGATGTATTAATAGTTTCTATGGTAATTTCAAAATCTGCCGTTTCCTTGGACGATATGCTTGAGAGTAGTCAAACTTTCTAAACCAATCAATCCTCTACGGTGTCCTTTTTGGTTAGACATTCCTAAAAATACCGCATCTCCCCATAATGGATTACGGCTAAAACGCGGCGAAGCATTAATATAAGTAGAAGCGCTATTTACACCCAAAGCGAATTGCCTGCTTTCTTGGTAAGATTCAGTCACAATGCAGTCAGCGTGTCCGCTACTATGCTGATTAATCCAAGTAATCGCCGTATCTAAACTATCTACAAGTTTAAACGCAACTGTTTTAGTAAAATAAGCTCTTCCCCATTCATTATCTTCTACCAGTTGCAACTGAGGAAATGATTCTCGCAGTTCAGCATCTCCTCTCAGGTAAAAACCTTTTTCCTGTAAATTCTTTAATAACGTACCTAAAGAAGAGGATAGAGTTTGCCGATTGATTAATACCTTTTCAATGGCATTTACTGGATCTGGAGAACTAGCATGGCTTTCAAGAATCATCCAGCGTGCAATATCCACCAAGCTACCATTGGACGACCAATATAGATAACAATTACCCATAGCCGATTTTAAAACTGGTGCTGTAGATTGGCGTACTACCTGCTGTATTAAACTGGTACGTCCGTAAGGAATCACTAAATTTAAATACTGTTCTTGAGTAACCAAATCGAGAATTGACGTACCATGTTCCGCTGTTACCAATTCTACAGAGCCTACAGGTAATCCAGCTTCTGCAACAGCATTTTGTAGTACTAAGGCAATCGCCGCATTAGAATGGCTGGCTTCGGTACTTCCCTTAAGAATAATACTGTTGCCGGTTTTAATACATAAACCAGCGGCAATGGCTCCTAATTCTGGAAAGGCTTCGTAAATAAAAGCAATTACCCCCAAAGGTGTTGACTGGGAGTAACTTTGCTCTTCACCTAATTGATAATCGGCAGTTCTCATCCGTCGCAAGGGATCTGATAATCCCTCCAATCTTTGGAGAATTTCTACTGCTGAATCTAAACGTTCCGGAGTTAATTTTAGCCAATCCAAAATTAAATCTGGTACTGCCATTTCCCGACAAGCTTCGAGGTCTAAAGTATTTGCTTCTAATATATCGTCAAACGAGCGTTCTAGCGCCTCAGCCATCGCCATTAAAGCGCGACTACGATCTGCTCCTTTGGTGATGCCCAATTTTAAGGCAGCATCGTATGCGCGTTTGGCGATACGCTCAGCGTCGCCTTTAGCTATCACAATTGTTTGGGGGTTCTCGGCAAAAGCATCCACAGTAAATAATTAGCGCCTTAACGTCTATAGGTAAGCCAAACCATAAGAGCTGGCAGTATAGCCAATAGCACTGCTATCAGCGCCCAAGCAATAATGCCAGAACCACTTGCCAAACGCAATGCTAATGGTAACCATATAATGACTAGCACGAAAATAATCCCCAGCGCTACTGGTAAGTAACTTTCTCCCAGACGCGGATGGACTACTTTCCATCCAGAATTTGTCCAGCGCCAAGCTCGTTTGTACGGATAAGTCGTAGAAAGCTGTTCTAGAACGCGAGCATTATCTTCTACGACAAATATCTGCTGACAGCGATCGCAACCGAAGGCTTCTGTCAGGGTAATCGGAACTAAGTGTCCCCGACGGCGACAGGGACACGGGTATTCGTTGTTGAAATCGATTTTTTCGGGCTTTTGTGGTTGCACTATGACTGCTCTTTTGACTCTCCCTTCGGTTTTAAATTAGGAATCTGTTTTATATTCCCTTAAATTTACAATTCAGAATAAACTGTTTTATACAGAATTCTCTATTGAGAAATAATTTAAACGGATAAGCAGTTTACCCACTAAAATTTCTTTGTATCATTCACGTTCTTTGGCTGTTACTCTTTCTACATACATACTTTTAATTGATTAACAATCACATTTAATTTAAATTAAACTATTTGATGTTTTAGGCATCGCGCTTTTACCATCATATAGTGTAGTCCATCCTGTTTAAAACAGATCGCTCCTAAGTCCTATCTGCGATCTATTTTTATTTTAATATATGTAAATTTCAACAAATCTTCAAAATTCTCGCAATGCTCATAGGGAATAGGTAATTGGGAATAGATAATTGGGAATAGGTAATTGGGAATAGGTAATTGGGAATTGGGAAATGTCCTAACAATTATGTCTACCGCTATAACTAAAACTCAAAAATTAACTAAAAATTAAACTAAAAAATGCAGAAGGTTTAATTTCTGCATTTTTCGTAATTATTAATTTTTTCTAAGCGGGTGACGCGATTCGAACGCGCGACATTCACCTTGGCAAGGTGACGCTCTACCACTGAGCTACACCCGCATTCTCATCATAAATAATAATATCCCACACGAATTAAAATTTGTCAACCCCTTTTTTTGAATGGGTAATGGGTAATGGGTGATGGGTAATGGTTAGAAGTTAGGAATTTTTCTTTCCCCAATTCCCAACTACCAATTCCCAATTACCAACTACCAATTACCAATTACCAATTCCTCTTTTTAAACTTTCTCTTCCGACTCTGCGGATATGTTGTTTAAACTTGCGCTTTTAAGGGAACCTGCTAAAGTACCAGAGTTAGGGGAATATTGTTGCTTGAGACTGGGACGTAGTTGACGCATAAGGCTAGCCATTTCCAAGGCATTCATGGCATAATCCCAACCGTGATTGCTTTTAATTCCGGCTCTTTCTAGGGCTTGCTGCATGGTGTCGGCTGTCAACACACCAAAAATTACTGGTACACCTGTTTGAAATGCGGCTGCGGAGATTCCTTTGGCGACTTCTGATGATACGTAGTCAAAATGTGGTGTTTGTCCCCGGATGACTGCACCCAAGCAAATTATCGCGTCGTAACTACCTGACATTGCTAATTGTCGGGCGACTAATGGAACTTCAAAGCTTCCAGGCACCCAAACATAATCTACTTGAGAACCGTGGGGGTTAGTATCAATACCGTGGCGTTTTAAACAATCTTGACACCCTTCTAGCAGTTTAGTGGTTACTAAGTCGTTAAATCTACCAATTACTAATGCAAAGTGTAGGGGTTCTGCTTGAGTAAAACTTCCCTCGAAAACTGCCATAGTTGCCTCTTTTATAAATATACTTCTTTAACCAGATACTTCAGTTTAGTGCCGATCGCAAATAATAGGAGCAGAAAATTACCGGAAGATTGCGAGAAAAACAAAGGAAACAAAATATACTTTGATATTCCTCTGCTTTGCAATCCGTGGGGTATTCCTCTGCTCCTATTATTGGTCAATCTATGGTTAAAGCAGTGGCTTAAACTACGAAAAAGTTTAAAGCTCCGACTAATAATACCAAAGCAAACCAAGCTCCGGAACCAATCCAGAGAAATTTCTTGGATTCAATCCAGGTTTGAGGAGTCGCGTAAGCAACGGGTACGCCAATTACCATGACGAAAGACAACGCAACTAGAGCGAGTAGAGCTATTTGGAATATGATGGTCATTTTTCTTTTCTCTTAGACGGATAGTTTTTAAAATCAATATTCTCTAAAACTAATGTACCTTATTGGTGGTGCGTTTATCGGCGATGTTACTGCTCCTACTGATTTTTTCTGGGAATTAATCGGTAGTAGCTTTGTTGTGGGAACTGCTCAATGGTTTATAATTTACTGCAATTTTCGGAATTAAAAATTTTGGTGGATATTTGCTAGTACTTTGAGTGGTACTGCAAGAGGTGCGGTAGGTTCTGATGTATGTGCTGTTGCTGTTTCAATCCTGTCAAATTTGTGGTGTGACTATATCTAATGGTATGGGCTGGGCTGCAAGCAAGTGGCGCTGTTACTGGTATTGTACTACTATGGTTAATAGGTAATTATTCTAAAAACTGCTCCAAAGGCTAATGTGTCTTAGCTAAAGTAATGTTACTTATAGAAATATAACTACCAGTAGTTTTATAAATATCTAAATACAGAAGAATACAAATAATTAATATGTCAAACTCTAGTTTACAAGAAATTACGACTCAATTAGAAAGTTCTTCCTTAAGAGATAGAATGGTTGCTCTGGCTTCATTAAGAGATATTCCAGCGGAAGATGCAGTACCTTTAATCAAAAAAGTGCTTGATGATGAATCTCTGCAATTACGTTCTATGGCAATATTTGCTTTGGGCATTAAACAAACACCCGATTGCTATCCCATTTTAATCCAAACACTGGAAAGTGACTCAGATTATGGCATCAGAGCCGATGCTGCGGGAGCTTTAGGATATTTGGGTGATACTAGAGCTATAGAACCGCTATCACGAGCATTTTACGAAGATACTGATTGGTTAGTACGTTTCAGTGCTGCTGTTGCGCTTGGTAATTTGAAAGACAATCGCTCCAGAGAAGTACTTTACAAAGCTTTGGAAAGTGAAGAAATTGTGATCCAACAAGCTGCAATCGCAGCATTGGGAGAAATCAAAGATATCGATTCTGTGGACAAAATCCTTAGCTTTGCTCAATCGGAAGATTGGTTAATACGTCAGCGTTTAGCAGAGGCTTTAGGAAATCTTCCTACTCCTAAGAGTATTTCAGCTTTACAGTATTTAAAAAAAGACAGTCATCCTCACGTCAGTGAATCGGCGAAAATTTCCCTCTCAAGACTTGAAGAAGCAAACAATCAAATGGAATAATTCCCATCGCATTTTGAGATTAATTAGTATAAAAAAACATTCCTTCAAGGTAGTCAACATGAAATTTTTTTTCATTGCCATGAATGTAAGGGTTTTTCTCACTAGTCACTACTCCCTACTTATTTACAAGTCAGAGAAGTTGGGTTTCTAAAACAAACCCGACTTCTGGGTATCATAAAGTTACGAAACATTTGATTTTCTTGACATTCTGTAAAGATGGTACTTGCTTGCTGTTACCTTTTAAAAAGTGAGATTATAAAAATTTTGATGTCAGGTAATTTGATTGATGAATATTGAAGAGTTTTTTGAATTAAGTGCTGGTAAATGGTTTTCCCATCGTACTAGTCATCATTTGGCTTTTAAGCAATCAGAAGGCGGTAAATCAGATATTATTATTGAAACCTTAGCAGCTGACCATCCAGAAGTAATTAAACTGTGCGAACAACATCAATTTGAACCCAGTAGCGGAAACTATGGTGCCAGAGTCACCTGGAATGGCACAATGGAATGGGATCAAGAAAAACACGAAGGTTCCACAGTATTGGTGGCAATACCAAATCTAGATGACCCTAATACAGGAAAGTTACTCCGAGAAATGGGTTATGCAGAAAAAACTCCAGTTGCCGGAAGTTATAAAATGGGTAGCGATGATGCACTCACCCTAACTACAGAATACGAAACTATGTGGTCTGAAGAACGTTTATGGTTTGCAAGTCCAAATTTACGGATGCGTGTTGGTATTCTCAAGCGTTTCGGTGGTTTCAGTATGGCTTCTTTTACTTCGGAAATTCGCATGGGTGGAACTTCACCTGCTGCTAAAACAAACGATGCAGCGACTAATACTGCATCATAACAAGAAGTCGGGTTTTTATCATAATTTTAAGTCTGTAGCAAATATGTTTTAAAAACCCGACTTCTCAAATGATTAATTAGTACAATAAGTCGGTTTTTTATGATAATTGTAAGGTTTTTACAGACAGTTTTAAAAAACCCGACTTCTCAAATCAGACTTCTGAAGATAAAATTAATTAAGAACCAGTAGATGTATTTTTCCTGGCAGTAGTTTTATTTGGTCTACTTTTGGTTGTTCTAGCTTGTGGTGGATGATTTAAGCTGTTTTCAAGCTTACTTACTGTGTTCACCACACTATCTAATTGAGTTTTTATTGTCTCAAATCCCGCTAATTTTTCAACAATAGTTTTTAATTGTTCTTGTTGATTATTTAACTGTAAATCTATTTCCTCTTGGTTGGATTTTTGATTTGATTGATTATTAGCTTTATCTAACTCAGTTAAATATTTTTCCAATTTTTCTGTAGTTTGAGTTAGATTCTCCAGTTTATTAGACACGGAAGAAACTGTTTCTAATTTCTTTGTCAGTAGTTGAAAGTTTTCTTGCTGTTTGTTGTTAGTACCTTCTATTGTTTTATTCAAATTTTCTGTAGTTTGAGTGTTAACTTTATGTAGCTGATTCAGATATTTTTCAAATTTTTCTGTAGTTTGAGTTAAATTTTCAACTCGTTCGGAAATAGAAGAAACAGTTTTTAAATTCTTTGTCAGAGATTGTAATTCTTGTTGTGTCTGACTATTTCCTTCTATTGTTTTGCTCAAACTTTCTGTTGTTTGAGTATTAGCTTTATTCAATTCAATTAGATGGGTTTCGAGTTTTTCTGTAGTTTGAGTTAAATTCTCAACTTGGTTAGATACAGCAGAAAAAGTTTCTAATTTGTGTGTGAGAGCTTCTAAACTTTCTTGTTGTTGCTTGTTATTATTTGCTAAAGCTTGATTGAGACTTTCTTTCGTTTGATGATTCGCTTTATTTAACTCAATTAGACGTGTATCGAGTTTTTCTGTAGTTTGAGTTAAATTATCAATCTGGTTTTTTAAGACTTGGGAAGAATCACTTTGATGTTTACTACTCTCAGCAACTATTTGAGTTAACTGCTTATTTAATTCACTTGTATCTTCTACAAGCTTTAATAATTTTTCTTGTTCAACTTTACTCACATTTAAACTACTTTTGATTTGCAAAACCAATATAGTGACTATTCCGACGAAAATTACTGATACTGTGGAGATAATTAGCAGTGTCATTCCTATTTTTATCCTTAGCGTAAATTAAATATAGTTAATCATTCATCCTATATTGAAAATTGATGAACTATAGAATGATACATCATCATATAGTAAGTAAAGGTATTTTGGAGAGCAAAAACTTTACTATTTAACAAATGTGAATATATTTTGAGCAGAGAAGATAATCTTTCTCCTCTTCTACCATCTTACATACAATACATCATTTAAATATTTAACAAACGAGCAACTGTCTGGGGTAACGGCAGTACAATCAAAATTAACAGTGCAATTGCTAGAAGTCCAAAAATATCTCGTTTATTATCTAATTCAGTTACATCGTTCAAAGCCGGTTCATCTGTTAAACGTAAAAATATCAAATAAATAGCCCACAATAAATATTCTGACTGAATTAAAGAAAGTAATAATAACAGTAAACGCGCAATTTGTCCAATAACCATTGCTGTTTTCTGTCCAAACATTGCATGAACAATATGTCCACCGTCAAGTTGTCCTACAGGTATCAAATTTAATGCGGTGACAATTATTCCTAGAAAACCAGCTACTGCTACTGGATGTAAGTCTATTGCCATATTAGACGTTAACTGAGCGCCTAATGTCAACTTCGAGAGTAGCGCTATTAATATCGAATTTCTGGGATTCAAAGCATCAGGGTTTAACATTGGTGCTTCGTTGTCTATGGGGACTATCTGCGAGTTACTCAAACCCCATATTAATAGAGGTAAACTTGCGAGAAAACCTGCAACAGGTCCGGCAATACTAACATCAAATAAAGCTTTACGATTGGGTACAGGACTACGCATCTGAATAAATGCACCGAAGGTTCCCAAGAAAAAAGGCATGGGAATAAAATAAGGCAGTGTAGTACGAATTTTGTAAAACTTTGCAGTTAAATAATGACCCATTTCGTGTATACCTAAAATGCTCATCAATGATAAGGCATAAGGTAATCCTTGCAATATTAAACTGGGATTAGAGGATATTGCCGTAGTTTCAATACCAGCAATTCTGGTTCCGACAAAAGTAGTAGTCAGCAAAGTCGCTACTATCAGTAATAAAGCTAATCCTGGTCGTGTTAATTGCTCCTGTTTTAAACCAGCTTTCTTCTGCTGATGATTAGGAACTAACAAAAATATTGGTTTATCGTTATTTAAACCTTCTTGAAAAATTAAAATAAAGCGATCGCCAAATTCTGCTTCAATATTTTCCTTTACCTGCTGGTAAGCGTTTGTTGCTGAAGTTTTTAACTGACCTCGACAAATCACCGCTTGGGGACGGTATTCAATATTTTGAATATAGTATACAGACCAAGGAAAACACGAACGCAATTGACTTTCTTCCGTTGGTTCAATAGGACGCACTGGTGCTGATTCTACGGTAGGATGTATAGCCGACTCTGTTTTGAGTTCTGGGGATTGATTGTTCCCATCCTTAAGGTTTTTACGCCCCGACTCAAACAATATCCAGTATAACAAAAACATATTGCTAATGACCAAAACACTAGTGGCGATGGTAATTGGGTTTCATATATTCTCATCCAACCAGTCCATATTAATGGTGGTGCCATCAATACTAACCACAACAGCCAAGCTGGAGTTTTTGTTACTTTTGCAACTGTTTTTTGCAGAGTATAGTAAGTAAATATTCCTAAAATAATTAAAAGCAAAAATGTCATTTGATTTTCAGTTTTTTTGATAAGAATGTCTTGTTTTCGGATCGGAACTGCATTTTTTGCTGAAGTTGCGTGCTGTTTTCACAAAGCATTAACCTTTATTTCAAACAACCTTTATTCTTTACGCAGTATTTTTTTATGCACCCCCCACAAGAGCCGAGTCATCAAACACACAAGCCACCAAAGGAAATTCTCAACTCTCTATTTGCATTTCCTCCCAATCGGGACACATTAGGGGGAACCGCTTATTTCATTGTAAGAAACGAAGGCAATATCCTGATTGATTGTCCTGCTTGGAATCAAAATAATCAAGATTTTTTAGAAAGTAATGGTGGTGTACGTTGGTTTTTTATTAGCCATCGCGGTGCCATTGGTAAAAGTGCCGAAATCCAAAAAATTTTTGGCTGTGAAATTTTAATTCAAGAGCAAGAAGCTTATTTATTACCTAAATTAAGGGTAACTGCTATAAGCGAAAAACTTACCATTGATTCGACATCGCAAGTTATTTGGACACCTGGTCATTCTCCTGGTTCGTCCTGTTTTATTACAATATGTCCGGAGGAATATTGTTTAGTGGAAGACATTTAGTCCCCAATCGAGAAGGAGAACCAGCCCCGTTACGAACATCAAAAACCTTTCACTGGCACCGACAAATCAAAAGTATTAAGTCTTTATTAGATACTTTTACACCCCAAACACTTCAATACATTTGTCCTGGTGCAAATACGGGTTTTATCCGAGGTAAAGGTGTGATAGATAACGCTTATAATCGTTTAGCTAATCTAGATTTAGCAGAATTATAAAGAAAGGTCAAAAGTTAAAGGTTAAAGGTCAAAGGTTAGAGATTTGTAATCAACAACTGTCAACTGTCAACTGTCAACTGTCAACTAACTCCTAAGTGCTAAGTGTTCCCTATTTTCTGCTAAGAGTTCTACTGCTGCTTGATATTGAGTATCGGATGAAGTCGCTATTTCTTGTAATTTGATTGGTTCGGAGTTAATTACTTTGTCAGGGGTAATGCCTAATTTGTTAATATCTCGATGATTGGGGGTTTCATATTTAGCAATTGTCACCGCTAAACCGGAACCATCTGATAATTCAAATAACGATTGAATTAAGCCTTTACCAAAGGTTTTTTCTCCGACGAGAGTTGCACGATGATTGTCTTGTAATGCACCTGCAAGAATTTCGCTAGCACTAGCTGTTCCTTGATTAACTAATATCACTAATGGGTCTTGAGTTAGTGCTGGACCAAAAGATTCAAAACTGCCTTGAATACCTTGCCGATTTACCGTATAAACTACAACATCTGAATCTAACCACAGACGAGCAACTTCTATTCCAGCTTGCAATAAACCACCGGGGTTGTTTCGTAAATCTAAAACGTAGCCATCAGCGCCTTTCTTTTCCAATTCGCCAATAGCACGAGCTAATTCCATGGGGGCGTTGGCGTTGAATTGAGTCAAGCGGATATAACCAATGTTATCTTCCTTCTCTTTTTGTAGTTTAGCAATTACCGGATTTAAAGTAATGCGATCGCGAACAATTAAAATTTCTTGAGTGGGAGTGTCATCTCTCTCTATCGTTAAGCTAACAGTAGTTCCAATTCTACCGCGCATTAACGAAGCAGCTTCGTCAAGAGTGAGATTTTCAGTGGGGGTACCTTCGATTTGAGTAATGCGATCGCGGGGCTGAATTCCGGCTTTTTCTGCTGGTGAACCTGCAATAGGCGCGACAACTTGTAATTGACCAGTTTTCGGTTCAAGAGCAATTTGTAACCCGACACCAGTTAATTCCCCAGAAGTATTCACTTGTAAACTTCGATATTGTTCAGGATCTAAAAATCTAGTAAAAGGATCATCAAGGGTTTTGAGCATATTTTGAATGGCTTCATAAGCAGAAGAACTATCTTTTAACGGTGTCTTCAAAGCTTTTTGTCGCACTTGCGCCCAATTTTGATGATTAAATGTGTCATCCAAATAAGTACGATTAACAATTCGCCAAGCTTGAGAAACTAATTTTTGTTCGTCTGTTAAAGCGACTGCCGGAAAGCAAAAACTACCAAATGCCAGCCAAAACGCCATTATCAAGGATAAAATGCCCCGAAAAACCTTTATATTGTCCATAAACTCGACTTTTTTACTTGATTTTCAACCACAATTAGCCATATAGAAGGTCGATTCGCAACCTTCCATAAGATGAAATCTATCTCTAGATTATGTTACTTTTTTTATAGAAGTGCTGTGTTGCCGTTATTAATTTTGGGCAACTCACTTCTAAAAACTGGGCAAACAACGCCCGTAAAACGCTATGATCTACTTTGTATCCATATCTTTTTTGGGCTTGGGTGCATAGTACGCAATACATTCCCTCCCGACTAGAGTGTAATCGTTTCTTAAAACTATTAACACTCGCGACAGCAAAAAAGTAAATTGAAAAATCAGCAAATTCTGTAAATTTTGTTTATTTTATTGCTGTCCCCTCAAGTCTCAATTAGCGCATTGCCGATAATTGAGATAATTATCAACCGCAATTTATCTCTAGGAATCTGGGTTGTATGACCAACGTTTATGACTGGTTTGAAGAGCGCTTAGAAATCCAAGCGCTTGCTGATGATGTGACAAGCAAGTATGTACCTCCCCACGTGAATATTTTCTACTGTTTGGGTGGAATTACTCTTACTTGCTTTTTAATCCAGTTTGCCACTGGGTTTGCAATGACCTTTTACTACAAGCCAACCGTTGCCGAAGCTTATTCTTCAGTACAGTTCATCATGAACGAAGTAAACTTCGGTTGGTTGATTCGCTCCATTCACCGCTGGTCTGCCAGCATGATGGTGTTAATGATGATTTTACACACCTTCCGAGTTTATTTAACTGGTGGTTTTAAAAAGCCCCGGGAATTAACTTGGGTAACTGGTGTAATCCTCGCTGTAATTACCGTATCTTTCGGCGTAACCGGCTACTCTTTACCTTGGGACCAAGTAGGGTATTGGGCTGTGAAAATCGTTAGCGGTGTACCCGAAGCGATTCCCGTGGTTGGAGTTTTGATTTCTGACTTGCTGCGTGGTGGTTCCAGTGTCGGACAAGCTACTTTAACTCGCTACTACAGCGCTCATACTTTTGTACTACCTTGGTTGATTGCAGTGTTTATGCTGGCTCATTTCTTGATGATCCGTAAACAAGGTATTTCCGGTCCGTTGTAATTCGAGTAAAATCTCACAATATTAAACTGAAGCAGAGGAACACTTAAGAAATGGCAACAGTTAAAAAACCGGATCTAAGCGATCCACAATTAAGAGCTAAATTGGCAAAAGGTATGGGTCACAATTACTATGGTGAACCTGCTTGGCCCAATGACCTGCTCTACGTTTTCCCCATTGTAATTATGGGTTCTTTCGCTTGTATCGTAGCTCTTGCAGTGCTAGATCCTGCAATGACAGGAGAACCAGCAAATCCTTTTGCAACACCTTTAGAAATTTTACCTGAGTGGTATTTGTACCCAGTTTTCCAAATTTTGCGTTCGCTTCCTAACAAGCTTTTGGGAGTGTTAGCAATGGCTTCTGTACCTCTGGGATTAATTCTTGTTCCCTTTATTGAGAACGTTAACAAGTTCCAAAACCCTTTCCGTCGTCCTGTTGCTACTACCGTATTCCTCATCGGGACTTTGGTAACAATTTATTTGGGTATCGGTGCTACCCTGCCCTTAGATAAGTCTCTTACTTTAGGACTGTTCTAAATTACTTAGTTAATCAGAACTTGTTCTAACGTCTGTGGGGTTTCTCTAGAAAGTGCTTATTGATATGTAAGTACTTATGAGAAACTCCAACGGGCGTTAATTTAAATTAACTTATATTTTTACGCTCTTCTGAAATCAGATAATTATTCAAAAGTTAAAAAGATACGGTAATCATCATAATTTTTAAATATCCTATAAGCTTGATACTACGAGCATTACAGAGTAAATTATATTTTTTAGATATTTTCAAAAGCTTTGATCGAAAAATAAATTTTGGGAAATAGTATTGCCCAATCGCCAAACTATCGCCTGGTCAGGTATAGTGGAAGGTGGTAAAATACATGGTAATATAAGTAACATCCCAAATCGTCGTCAACTTAAAGATGCAGTTAAGCAGGTTAGTTGTAATTTAAATTTAGGTTATCTCTGGGATTTTTTTAATTAAGAACAACAAATCAAATTTCAAAATCGAAAGTTTATAAACTATAAAAGATGTAAGTAAAAATAATCCACCTATATTTAAGTCAAGGTCAATGCTAGCAATTGTGGAGCAAGACCATCTGACGGTTAAGAGCGAACTAAAGCTTCTAAACCAGGTACAACAATGGTTTGAACAATTCTGTCTGCGTAATTTGTCTGGGCTTAGTTGGCTCGAAAGTCAACAGTATCGACTTAATCTAGCATTAGCTGAGGGCTTTACTAATGCTGTTCGTCATGCACATCAAGCTTTGCCACCAGAAACAAACATTGATATTGATGTTTTACTGTGGAATGACAAACTAGAAATTAGAATTTGGGATTACGGTAAACCATTTAATCCAGATGCCATAGCCGAACCAGAACCCGGTACTCTACAAGTAGGAGGGTATGGGTGGTTTCTATTACGACGATTAGCAGATCAAGTTGTTTACGAACGGGATACAGATGGTAGAAATTGTTTGCTCATCGTCAAGTATGGTAAGCAGGAAAATTAATCGCGAATAGTCTTACATATAGAATTTCTCTATTAGTTAGAAAGCCGACTAAATTGACTCTCAATTTTGGTGAAAACCGATGTAATTAAAATTTAATCGTTACTTCTGATTTTTTACTTTTAGTTGCTTGTGTTTCTCCTATATTCAACTCGATTTAGGAGTCGATGCACAAGTCACTTCCGTGTATCTATATAAAATACATATATTGAAATTAATTATGATTTACTTAAAATCCTTGTAGAGACCTGGCAATACACCCAATCTCTCAATTTTTTCCAGAGATGTGTGAAATATTCAATAATTTTTAGGTCAAACTCAACTCAAATTTCAAGGAATTTTTACAGTTGCTAATAATTGTAAATAAATGTATAAAATAAACAGATTAATACCGTATACACAGCATTAAAGTTACAGTGCTATCTTTGTTAAAATTGACAGCCAGAGTCAAAAATTGCTTCCACTTAGGTATCAGTGTGGTTGATCATGCTTTGGATGGTAATTTTTTAAATAATGAAAAAATTACAGTCAAAATTGCCTTAAATAAAATAATCATGTTTGAATATAGCAATTATTTTCAAAAATTTTTAATTAAACTCAGTTATCAACTAATGGAACTCATATTCTTTAGATTAAATCGTGGATTAACATCATCCTCAGTACTGAGCAGAGGAATATAAAAATGTTATTTAACAAAATAGATATAAAAAATCATTTAAACTTAATCAAAAGTAAACATCCTAAAAATCTCAATCACATCTTCGTTTTTTGGAAATATTTTCCCGCGAAGGAGGAATTCAATCTTATGTAAAAGATGTATTTCGAGCTTATGAGACATTACCAGAATCGATAAAAGCGGAAGTATTTTTACTGCGAGATGCAAAAGGCTGTGTAAATCCGTTTGAATCAGAACGCTTGCAATTTCATTATTTTCAAACAAAGTCTTCTCAAATGGGACGAGCGAGAATGACTTGGGCATTATTAAACCGTTTGATTCACCAACGTCCGGATCATGTATTTTGCGGTCATGTTTACCTAGCACCTTTAGTTGGTATGTTGTGCCAACCCTTGGGAATTCCTTATACTGTAATGACTCATGGTAAAGAGGTATGGCAACCTTTACCAAAGTTAACTAAAGCCAATCTACAAAAGGCTTCGCAAATTTGGACAGTAAGCCACTATACTCGTGAAATCGCTAGTGGTGCCAATAATTTAGATCCCGATAAAATTCAAGTTTTACCTTGTGCTGTCAATGGCGATCGCTTTACTCCCGGACAAAAACCAGCAGATTTATTAGAACGTTATGGTTTGACGGGAGCAAAAGTGTTGATCAGCGTCACGCGATTGTGGTCTGGTGATATTTACAAAGGAGTAGATGTGACAATTCGGGCATTATCGCAAATTGCCGAAGTTTTCCCCGAAGTCAAGTATTTAGTAATTGGACGTGGAGACGATCAACCCCGCTTAGCACAGTTAGCAGAAGATTTGGGAGTACAAGACCGAGTTATCTTTGCTGGATTCGTTCCTACAGAAGAATTAGTGGAACATTATCGTCTTGCCGATGCTTATATTATGCCTTCTCAGGAGGGCTTTGGCATTGTTTATTTGGAAGCAATGGCTTGCGGAGTACCCGTATTATCCGGCGATGCAGATGGTTCGGCTGACCCATTACAAAATGGTAAACTAGGATGGCGAGTACCACACCGCGATCGCGATGCTGTAGCAGCAGCTTGCATCGAAATTCTCACAGGAGATGATCCACGGTGTAACGGAGAATGGTTAAGAAAAGAAGCTCTTTCATCATTCGGTATGGAAGCCTTTCAAAAACGCTTGCAACAGCAGTTTTTATCGACAATTAAAAGTAGTGAGGAGTTAGTTGACAGTTGACACTTAGGAGTTAAAAGTTAATAATTATTTTCTCCTTGTCACCTTGTCCCAAAAGTTTCCTGATTAAAAGTTTAATTTTTGATTATTCACTCTTGACTATTGGATAAACTCGCTATCCTAGAAGGAGACTTGGATAAATTAAAGATAAATTTAAAAATGAGCTTTAAATCCTTTCAATCGAATTTGTATTATCTACGTCCTTGGCTCACCTTGTTAGCAATTGCTTGGTTGCTAGGTACATTGGGCTTGGGTTGGTTGGTAAATTCGTTCTTAATTATTCTTGGGTTGCTGTTTTTAGCACCCATTTTGGCGTTTTTCGGGTTTCGCTGGTGGTTACAACGTAATTTGATTGCTGAAAACTGTCCGGTTTGCGGAACAGAAATTACAGGTTTAAACAATACTCAGTTACAATGTCCTAGCTGCGGTGAGAAGTTGCTAGTGGAAAATAGAACTCTCAAACGCTTCACTCCCGAAGGTACTATTGACGTGACGGCTGTAGAAGTACCAGCAAAATCAATTGAAGATTAACTCAATTACTCAATTAAAGGTGCCTTAAACTACAATCTAAAATCTAAAATCTAAAATCCAAAATTATATAATCTTGACATTCAGCTATTTTTGTGGCATCTTCTGTTTGGATATTGATAGGGTGTATGTATGCTGCTCTTTAGTTAATTCGCCTATATATAGGGAGTATTGACCTGATGCCCAATATCCAGAAATTTCTGGTCTATTTTGGGAGTAACTATCTGCTAATACACAGAAGCGACCTTCCGGACCATCGATTAACAGCGTTGATTTTCCCTGACTTTCTACTGTCAACCGTAAATAAGGTAATGATTGTGTAACTTCAATCACGCGATTGGGTTGAGCGCTAATGTTACCACAATTAGTTTTTTGAGTTCCTCCAGATTTACCACTCAGAATTAACGGATCTGGTTGAAAGTCGGGTTTAATCTGTATAACTTCGGCTTGGACTAATTGAACGCTGATCGCAATCAAGCTTATCGTCAAAACGATAGGAGCAAATTTAATTAAAGTAAGTATTTTCACTGTGGATTCTGCTCCTAAAGTTAATAGAGCCGTATTCATAAACATCATATTTAATCCAATTGACAAGGAAAATTATGATCTGTTCCTTGAATCATTCGTGGGGTTTTTAGGATGATTGTGTTGTGTAAGAGATATTTAACGTAAAAATCCGACTTCTCACACAACCAGTTCGATAAATTTTTAATTGAGAATGTGAATAAATATTAAACTATATATTCTTAAGCTATATGATATCTGTAAGTAAAATGGTGTATAAAATAATTATTTTATGCAATATATAGTTGTATTAAACACATTTAATCTTAGATAAAATCACATACATATCGCCAAAAACGGTATATAAGTTTATTTATTTATATGGCATTTTTCTAGCTAAGGTAGAAAATATTAATGAATCCTCAAACTGAAGAAAATCTAAAGGAGTATCACCTCCAGAAGCTAGTCACAGAACTTGATTCGGACTCAATAGAAGTTGCCTGTTCAACAGTTTTGCCAACGTCTAAATTCCAATATACTAGTGTTGTTTGCTACATAGTGAAAATTATCGGTTGGTTTTGGGATTTACCAATTTTGGCAAAGCTAATAGTTTTGGCTGTAGGATTTTTAATTGGGTTTGTTATCTTACAAGCAGCACTGAAACTGATTGCTTCTGTTATAAGTATGGCATTACTGGCAGGATTAGTTTACCTTGGATACAATTTTTTCGTAGCTGGTAACAGTCCTCAAATAAAAGAATAGTAAAAGAATAATTTATTTCTACCTACGCAAACTTTTTCGCGTAGAAATTAATTAATAGGGAACAAGGTAAATGACAACTCCAACAGTGAGGAGAAGTGGGAATCAATTGAGACAACCGAAGCAACCCCGAACAACCAGTGGGCTTTCGCTATCTTCGCGGCGGATTGCGGCTTGGGTAGCGGAAATTACGCTTTGTGTCGTTAGTGGTGCAGTGCCTTTTGGGATTGGCGGGTATATCAACACTAAAACTAATATTGAGCGGGTACCACTCAATCCTGTATTGGTTGCGGCTGAAAGAACAGTAGCCTATCCTTTGGCTTTACCCATAAGTTACGGTACTCGTAATGTCGCATGGCCGACTAATTTTTTGTGGACGGTAGCAATATTAGCGCCCTTGTCACTTACTTGTTGGCAATGGTATTTGCTAGGGAAAACAGGAAGTACCATTCCCAAGCGTTGGTTTGGCATTAAGGTTGTGAATCAAAAAGGTCAACCCCCAGGTTTCGCAGCCGTTTTGCTGCGGGAAGCTAGTCGCTGGGGTGTGCCAATGTCCGTTACTTATATGTTATGGCGTTATACATTATTATTTCCTCACCTGAGTATTTTTACGGTACTAGCATTGTTGATGTTGTTTGCAGAAGCAATGGGTTTCCCCTGGTTGCGCCAAGGTCGCTCAATTCACGATAGAATTGCCGATACCTATACCATAGATGCCACTGTTCCTTTTGAACCTTCAGTTTTAGCCAATCAAAGGAATGTTTCTGGGTGGATGCACAGAGACGAAGAAGCTGCAATCGAATCAATTGTAGTTACACCCCAGCAACAGCAAAAAAAGGATTTATGGGCTTGGATGCGACGCAACCCCAGCCTGACTTTACTGGGAGTAGCACTGTTGAGCATGGCTGGTGTATTGACAACTTTAGTCGGGACTCAAGTTTATCTTCAAAATAGGCAAAATCAAAAAGCAGTTAACCAAAACAATAGCAAGCAGTTTTTAGCACTCAAGCAGCAGTTGGATGATAACTCTGGAGCGACTAAACAAGAACGTCAGCGGACAATTGTAGCTTTAGGGACGCTCAAAGATTCCCAGGCTACTAAATTTCTAGTTGGTTTGTTGGTTAAAGAAAACGACCCAGTTTTATTAGAAAGTATTCAGCAAGCTTTAGTGAGTATTGGTCCGTCCGCTATTCCCGAACTCAAGCACATGAATATTTTACTTGAAGGTGAGTTGGATTCTACAGCTAGCAATGCGACTCAAGAAAGGGAGTTGCGACAAAAAAGTTTGTATGCAAATCAGCAGGCAATTAATAAGATTTTATTGGTTTATAACGGCAAAACCAATGGTATTGACTTAAGCCGTGCCAAATTGTCTCAAGAAGGTTCTGGGAATAATTCTATATTCAGCTTGTCATTAGACAAAGTTGATTTATGGGGAATTGATTTCAAGTACGCAAATTTGGATCGAGCTAGTTTCAGCGGTAGTCGTTTTCGGGGACCTGGTGAAGATGGTCGCTGGGATACTTATGATGATTGGATTACCGATTTGAGTCAAGCTGAGCTAAAACAAGCCGATCTAAGCGGTGCTAATCTCAGTCGCGTCTTGATGGTGCGTACCAATTTGAGCGGTGCAAATTTGAATGAAGCTAACCTATTAGCGGCACGTTTGGTTGGTGCAAATCTGAGTAGCGCTAGACTCGGAAGAGCCGATTTGCGCGGTGCTGTGTTAGAAAATGCCAGCCTTACAGGAGCAGATTTAGGTGAAGCTAAGTTGAATGATGCCGATTTATACGGCGCTCGTTTAGGTCGGACGATCGCGATCGGGACACAGTTATCTAATGCCAATTTAATCAAAACTGAATGGCAAGGAGCAGACTTGTCATCAGCTTATCTTGACCGCGCCAATCTTAGTAATGCTAATCTAAGTGCTGCACGACTTACTGGTGCTATTTTAAGCTCTACCAACCTCTCATATGCCAACTTCCGGAATGCTGATCTGAGTCTTGCTGATTTACGGGGTGCAAATTTAACAGGAGCAGATTTTCAAGGAACAATACTCTCTCCAGCACAGCAAAATCCAGCAGACCAATTTGTTGACACTCCTGCTGCTAGAACTCAATCCGCAGTCATCAAAGGAGTTGATTTTAGTCAAGTTCAAAATTTAGATGAGAAACAAAAAGCTTATATTTGTACTCAGGGAGGTATCCACAATCGTTTTTGTCCGTAGGGCAGAATGAGGAGATAGGGAGATGGGGAGATAATAACTAACTATTAACTCCTAACTCCTAACTCCTAACTCCTAACTCCTAACTCCTAACTCCTAACTCCTAACTCCGGTAATCCTAACTCTAGACAAATGCATCCGTTGTTAAAATCCAAAATTTAAAATCTAAAATCTAAAATTGTTTGGGAAGTAAGAAAATGAAATGTGTTAAGTGTTTATCTTCCGTATTTTTACTTAGTTCAGGTTTGAGTGTAGCTCTATTGACGAAACCCGCACAAGCTCAAGTTGCATACGGTAGTTATGTTGGTGTTGGACCTACTGTTGGGATCTCGGATGGAGCGCAAATAGGAGGAGTTCTTGCTGTCCGCTATAAGCTTTTAGAGACACCGATATCTTTCCGTACTCAAGCTTTAATCGGTGAGAGTACCGCAGTTGTACCTATGGTTTCTTATGATGTCCCCCTTAACTGGCAAACTGATGCTTATTTAGGGGCTGGGTTAGTTTTGGCTGGTGGTGATACGCCTTCCCCTGTGGGTAATAAAATTAGTTTTGCTTTACAGCCCGGTGTTGACTATATGGTACCTAATAGCAACACTGTAATTTTTGGTAATGCGATTATTGCTTTTGATGCTTATCGTGATAAGAGTGGTACTGCTGTTTCAGTTCAGGGTGGTGTGGGTTTGAGGTTTTAAATTTTCTTTAGAGATGTTGAAGGGTAAGAAGTCGGGTTTTGATGAGTGTTATTAGCGTGTTACGGATATTTACTTGAAAAACCCCGACTTCTGTAATTGTGGGTTTCTGTGGGTGTTATCAGGGTGTTACGGATATTTATATCGAAAAAACGCGACTTCTGTAGTTATGCTTAAGCGGCAAGTCCATACTCAAATTCACTTAATTATTGTGCTTGGGCTGTATAATTTTGACCGTAAATTTTAGCGATGCGTCCGGTTTGTACTAAAACATTACGCACTTCTTGGTTAGAAAAATCAGCGAGATTAGTATTACGCCAAAGTGCCATACCTGCGGCAATCCCAACTCCTTGTCCAACTCCACAATTAAATTCTACAATTCTACCGGCAGAGCAAGCATAGCCCTCGAATCCCGAAGCGGGACTAATAACTGCCAGGTTGGGTATATCTTTAATTAAAGCGTGTTGAATGCCGATGTTAAACAGGGGTTGTTGGATGTGCAAAAGGTGATCAATTTGTTTTTCTTCTGCTCTTGTATCTAAACCTTTGATACCACCGCGAATATCAAAATGATAACCAAAGGTTCCTAAAGCTTCATTTTGATTAACTCCCCCTGCCAGCATTTTCGCCCCGGTTAATCGGTCAATTACTCCCATGACGTTGCCTGCGTGACGAATGTATAATTCATAAGCTGGAGTAACTCTATTTGCACCAAGAGCTTTAAACCACTGAATTACATAATCCATTTCTGCGAGCATTTCTGGGGTAGGTTTGGCTTTACCCCGCGCTAATGCTTCCGCTTTGTCGGCATTTACATCATATAGGAATGCGTTCCAAGATAATCTACCATTGAAAGAATTGCGACGTTACCATTATCGAGAATTGCGCCACTTTTTTCTAAAATCAAGGGAGTTGCTCGGAAGGAATGATAAGCGATGGAAAGGGCTTTACAGCGGATATCGATGTAGTCTTTACCCACATACATGGTTTTGAGTTTACCATTGCGATCGACCAAATCTTCTCTGAGACGGTTGGCGACTTCTGGATTATTACCTGCGGCTTGATTTAACCATTTTTGAGCGTCTCTATCGTTGAGGTTAGTGAAGCGTTCGAGGTAAAGTTTTTCTATATGTTGGAGTCTTTGTACGCTCAAACCTTGAGTTTGAAATACTAAGGTAACTGAAAGTTCTGAATCTGGTAAGCCGAAGGTTTCAAAACCTTTAAGTTTTTTCACTCCCGCAGCTTGGGCTAATTCTGCATTTACGGTGGAGTCGATAAATTGTTTGGCTAAGTAAGTTTCGCGTTTAGTGAGATTAATCCCAACAATTTTATTTCTTTGTTTGATTACTGATTCAATTTCAATATTGCTTAATATATCAGCGCGAATTTCTGCTAACATTTCCCGTAAGATTCGATCCGCTTTGATCGGATCTAAGGCTACTTGAACTACTCCAACTTTTTGCAGAAATTCTTTGTAAATCGCGGGTGCGTCACCAAAAGATTCTAGGTTGTGCGTTTGCCGAATTTCCAGAGGAATTGAAGACCTATCCAAATAGCTTAAACCACCACGTACTAAATGTCCGCCTACACCTTGTCGGGAATCACCTTTAAACATGAGTAAGCTACGCGGGTATTTATTAGTATGTCGATAATATTCCCGTGCTGCACAGATTAAGGTCAAAATACCGGGAAGTTCGTCTCCAAAAGCGATGATGTCATAGGTGCGAGTTGTATATGTTTGAGGCATATTTTTTTGTAATCTTAATTCTTAAGAAAATCAACAATGTATATCTTGGTGATTTCGTAAGTTTTCGGGTACCCTTACGGGTACTTTAAATTAAGACTATATTGCAAAAGAATATTACAAAAGCAGCAAAGACGTAGCACTGCTACGTCTCTACAAAAAACAAAATACAAAAAACAAAATACAAAAAATATTAATGGCTACCAGCCCAACTGATCCATCTGCGAGATATACCTATATAGGTTACTGTTTCAGTCATCTCTTGGCTTATGATGTTAGATTTTGTTAAATCAGCACCATTAATATATGCTTCATTGATGTTGTTATCAGTCAAGTTAGCATAGTTGAGATTAGCTTGAGTTAAATCAGCAGCGCTGAGTTCTGCTTCTACGAGATTTGCTTGATACATATTTGTATTTACTAAATTTGCACCTCGTAAATCAGCTTTTTGTAAGTTAGCTCTTTCTAATTTGGCATTCATTAAATCTGCACCAATTAGATTTATCTCGCTGAGATTTGCGTCAGTTAAATTGGCTTGAGTCAAATCTGCATCAGTGAGATTTGCTCGACTTAGGTTACACCCCTTCAAGTTGGCTCCACTTAAATCGGCTCCGCTTAAATCTGCTGCACATAAGTTTATACCGCTTAAGTCAGCATTTTTCAGATTTGCTTGATGTAAAATAGCTCCACTAAAGTCTTTTTCTCCGGCTCTGTATCTGCTTAAAAGCTGATTAACGTCCATATATTTCTCCTTTTTACTTTCACTAATCCAACTTGTTTATTAAAGAGATGTATGAGAAAGTAGTAATGTTTTTTATTGAGTTATTTACAGCTAATTTTAAGTTCAACTCAATAAGCTTATTCTGCTCAAATTTTTATGATATGGAACGTTTACTTAAAATAATTATGCAAAACTACTAAAAACTTTTCAGTTCTTATCAAAAGTTTGAAATTAACAAGTTTTAAATTAACAAATTTTAAATTATATTGATTTTAATGCTGGAAGACTTTCTTCTCATTACCTGCTCTACGCCTACTAACCACTAACAACTAACAACTATCAACTATCCGCTCTACATTAGTTGATTTTTGCATCTTTTTGTCATAATCCGAGTAATTTTTGTTGAATATTTTCACTAATTAACTTATTTCCTTGTAAATTGAAATGAATGTGGTCATGATATAAAGCTTTAGGGTTTTGGGAAGAGTTGAATATGGGTAAAAAATCTATATAGATAATACCTTGAGTTTGCGTAAATTCTAGTAGACGCTGACGTGCTTTAATTTCATAATCGCGGGGTCCAGGTTCCCCGATTTCTCGCAATAAGGGAGTCATTGCTAGGAGAAATTGAGCGTTGTTTGCGCGGGTGAATTCTTGAATTTGACCGATAGCTGCTAAATTAATCCCAACGCGATCATTTTCGTTTTGGATTCCTTTAAGTTCTGGTATGGGTTTCGGCTTGAGGATGTAGCGGTTAAATACTTCGGCTAATGCAAATGGTGGTTTTTGATCGGGATAATTGCGATCGCGTCCCACTGGCACTGAAGTTGGTGCGGTGGAAAATAAATCATCGGTATTAATTAGCAAGACTATAGAAGAAGCACCGAAGCTACCAAATCTTTGTAAGTAAGCAAGTTCGTTTCTTGGTCCCCAAGAATTGGCTGAAGCATTTAATACTTCCACTTGTGTAATATTTGCAGATAAATTAGATGTCAAAGAAAGCATCGTTAAGTGAGAAATTGTCTTCTCTTGATCAGTCCACCAACCACCATTAGCGATGGAGTCTCCTAAAAGTAGAATTCTCAAACTTGAGGGTAAAGGTGTTTGTTGAATATTTGCACCCCGCATCGAATATTGATTAATTTCTATACGATTACCAAAGCGACGGGTACGTTGAGAAGGAGTTAATAAATAACCAATTTTTTCATCACCAATATAAGTTAAAGGATTGCCAAAACCAAACAGCAAACGCAATCCCATTTCACTGACTACAAATAATCCAATAATCGCTGCAACAATAATTAATAAATAAAATCTCACTATTGAATACCCTTTTGTCATGTCATGGCACAAATTACACCAATATACACGACGGAGCAAGAATTATCGGATTTTTGATTGATGGGTTTTCTCGCAAACCGAAAAGCTGGTATTTGGGCTAGGAGGGAGCGAGACGTATGTCCGAAAGGGACACGCGCTCGCCGCACGATGAAGGCGTGAACGCTAACCCACTACAAATAAGTACTCGTGCAAAATAAATTAAACATTTCGTTTAGGGAGGGAAGAGGGGAGCCTTATATAACTCACGAGTAATTATATAAATAATTTTGCGTAAGTACTTAGTAGATGACTCAGTAAGTGTTGATTTACTTAATTTCAGTAATTTTTAAAGTATAGGGAAGGTACAGTTCTTGTTTATAGGAACCGATCCAAACTTTGTATTCTCCGTTGAGCCATTCGCCAACTATACCGGGATTTTTACCTTCAAATTCATCGTTACACCAGATACCACCGGGACCTTTAATGATTAAAGTTGTATCATCTGGACTTTCTATTACTAGTTTCATATAATCAAATTTATTTTTTAAACGTAGGGTATGATCTGGTTCTTTATCTACGTACCCGGTACAGGCTCCTGTAGGTGTGTCTGCTCTTTCTGAGATTTCTTTTGCTGGTATACTACCACCGCTCATTCCGCGAACTGTTAGGGGATCTTTTGATAAAGGATGCTCGATACTTATATCTCCAAATATCGGTGGAGATGCTTCTTGAGCGCTAACTGTGCTGTTTATTCCCGATGCTGCTGCTAGGGATAAGAATACAAAGGATAGCTTTATTGCTTGACTTATTGATTTAGTAGACATTTTGATGACATTTTTTCTAAGTGTTTGCAATGACATTAAAGTTACACTTATAGTTCCCTATAAATCAGAGTAATTAACTATTCTTAGGCAACTAAAATTACGTAGTAAAAAGATTAAGTTTTAAGATTTTTAAGAATTCATAATCATGACTCCCGCTGCCTTGCACAGAATAAATAAGGGCGCATATCAAATGCGCCCTAAATTAGTTATTCAAGGTTTGGCTTAAGTCACGGGATTGTAATGGTTTTATTTATGGAATTTAAACGCCTATGCGTTGATTGCCTTTTGTAAACGAAGCTTGTCTGAGCCATTTTGATTAAGCAATACCCAAGATTCTATCAGGTCTGGACCGTTCATTTCTCCGGTTAAAGCAGCCCGCAAACTCCGCATTACCAAGCCTTTTTTGACGTTTTGCTGTTTAACTACTTGTTGTACTATGTCTTTAGCATTCGACGCATTAATTTGACCTAACTGTTGACTATCTAAAGCCGCAACAACTGCTTGAAGGGCGCTTTTCACTCCTTCTTTTTGCAGTTGCTCTATGGCTTCGGAATCAAATTCTACGGTTTCTGTGGAAAACATTTTGGCAATGTCCACGGCTTCGGTTAAACGGGCTATACCGGGTTGAATTAAAGCAACTAATTGTTCAATCCAAGGACGTTCTTTTGTTTGAGTAAATTTATACCCAGCTTCTGACCAAAAAGGCATCAGCATATCAGTAAGTTTACTTACGGGCATACTGTGAATATACTGACTGTTAATCCAATCTAATTTTGCCCAATCAAATTTGGCACCGGCTTTGTTAACGCGCTCAAAATCAAAGTTCTTAGCGGCTTCTTCTAAGGTAAATATTTCTTGAGTAGAATCCGGGGGAGACCATCCCAATAAGGTCATATAATTAACCAAGCCTTCGGGTGTAAAACCCATTTTCTGAAAGTCAGATATTGAGGTAACACCATCTCGTTTGGAAAGTTTGCGACCTTCCATGTTCAAAATTAAAGGAGTATGAGAAAATTCTGGTACTTTTGCACCAAATGCTTCATATAATAAAATTTGTTTGGCGGTATTGGCTATATGGTCTTCTCCTCGAATCACATGGGTAATTTGCATATCCATATCATCCACCACCACAGCAAAATTATACAGTGGTTGACCAATACCATCTTCAGAGGAACGAGCGATAACCATATCACCACCTAAATCGCTACCCCTCCAAACCATCTCACCGCGTACCAAGTCATTCCAAACTATTTCGCGACTATCATCAATTTTGAAGCGAATTACAAAGCTACGTCCTTCGGCTTTAAATTCTGCTTCTTGTTCTGGTGTTAAATTACGGTGGCGATTATCATAACGAGGTGCTTGATTGCGAGCTTTTTGAGATTCCCGCAATGCTTCCAATTCTTCGGAGGTGGTGTAACAGCGATAAGCTAATCCTTTATCGAGTAAATCCTCTACCGCCTCTTTGTACATAGACAAGCGTTCGGTTTGAAAAAATGGACCTTCATCCCAATCCAATCCCAACCAACGCAATCCTTCTAGAATATTCTCAGTATATTCGGGACGCGATCGCTCTATATCGGTATCTTCAATTCGTAGAATAAATGTACCGTCATGATGACGAGCAAACAACCAGTTAAATACAGCAGTTCTTGCTGTACCAATATGTAAATTCCCAGTTGGGCTGGGAGCAATACGCACTCTGAAAGTCATACAGTTATTATTATTTGAAATTTTGGAGCCACTTGCAATTTTAAAGCAACCGTCTGTTGAAATTTACTTGACGATCGCAAATGACCCAATCATTGATTTTGATT
Source organism: Richelia sp. SL_2_1 (assembly GCA_012033205.1). GTDB lineage: Bacteria > Cyanobacteriota > Cyanobacteriia > Cyanobacteriales > Nostocaceae > Rivularia. The sequence continues at coordinate 26,316 of JAAUSO010000052.1, forward strand.
TATCTTATAAAAAATTGCAGTATGAGCAGGATAATTTATTTAAAACGGGACTGACGGGGCTCGAACCCGCAACTTCCGCCGTGACAGGGCGGTGCTCTAACCAATTGAACTACAGTCCCATGTGTTTTCAACTTTTTGATTATCCCTCTTCCATAGTGGTTTGTCAAGGGGTAGCTGAGATTTTTTTTTGAGATGGGGGACAGTTGACCTTTAAACTTTGACATCCAGACTAACTATTTCTTTGTACCTCATGCTTAAACTAAAATTTAAACCGTTTAGTGAAAAAATTAGACAACCAAAGCTTGATATCTGTTTTCTTTTGTTGCTCGTCCAATATTCTTTGCAGAATTTTAGGTTTGATTTTTTCGTACTCTGCTTTGAGAATAGTTTTACTTTGATTGGATGGAATCAAACTTTGAGAATTTTGACTTGCTTCTAAACAAATTAATAATTGTTCGCGCTGGTGGGGTGTAATTGTAACAGTTGTGACATGAGGTAATTTTGTTGGTTCTTCTAATGCAAAAAATAACAGGTGATAGTATCCTTTTTCTGCTAAATGTCTGACTATTCTTTCTTCTTGTTTATCTTTGATATCTAAGAAGTAAGATAGCCAGCGTGTTAATGATAAATTTGCTTCATGTAGAACTGTTACCCACATAATCATCGGGTAAATATTAATTTTTTGGATAAATTCTGTAGTATTTTGTTTGTCTAAAAATTTATAAATATCTGCCTGGGGTAACATGACCCAAAATGTAGGAATTTCCCCTTGTACTGTATATAGTAAATCAGGGAAAGCAATTGGTGCAATTGGCTTATTCTCAGGCCATTTTTTTTGCAAACAAATATTTTTAGAAGTTAATTTTAATGGCGTTATATCTACTGATAATTCTGAAATATGTTTATCATCATTTTTGGTAATTTGGTAGAATTGACGTTGAATTAATTCTAATTTTTCTAAGACTTCGGTAATATTTTCAGGTCGATTTTTAATTTCTTTGGCTAAACAACTCATCACTAAATTTTCTAATTCAACAGGTACATTAGCCTCGTTGATCATTTCGTTTAATAAAAGCGGTGTTTCAAAACGATGAGCTTGATACCATTCACCAAAGGAGTTACTTTTTAACTGAAATGGATGCTTTCCACAAAGCATCTGATACATGAGAATACCCAAACTGTAAATATCCGAACGTATATCTAATAGTTTGCGTCCTTCCATATTTTCTGGAGCGGTATAAGGTAAACTACTTATAAAAGATTGAGAAAGTGTTGCTCCAGCCCTTTCTTTTAAGAGTTTAGCAATACTAAAATCTAATATTTTAACTATTTTTCCTTTTTTTGCATCTGGAGTAATAAATATATTTTCTGGTTTAATATCTCGGTGAATAACTGGACAAATTTTTCCCTTGAGACTCACTCCTTGATAAGCGCATTGTAAACCTAAACAAATTTGATAGATGATATCAAAGAAATTTTCTAGTGTTAAAGGCTGATTATTAATGAATTCTAATAAATTTTTACCTTGAAGATATTCCATTACATAAAATGGAATTTTATCATCAGTAATACCGTAACCTAATATGCGGACAATATGTTTACTTTTACGTCCTAATTGAGAACTAATAAAAATTTCTTTTGCAAAGCGTTGTGATATTGTTTGATTATCCAAGTTTAACGACAAAATTTTTACCGCTACTGGTATTCCAGCGTTGGTACAATCTTCTGCTAAATATACTTTACCCCCTCCCCCTTTACCTATTAAGTCTCTGATTAAATAACGATGATTTAGGAATTTTCCAATATAAGTGTCTAATTCTGTTTTATGTTTTTGAATTAACATCTTATTGACTTTTTGTTGCAACATAAATCAATGAATTAATACATTTTTCAATTTGAGAGGAAATCAGTGTTTATACAAATAAGTCACCTCTACCTTTCTTCCCTATAAATCAGGAGAGGGATTGAAAATCAGGTCTTAACTTATACTTAAGTTTAATTGCTTACTAACGGCAATCAATTTTTATTAGATATAAAGTTTTAACTGAGCATACCGGGATTTCTAGTAAACACACTAAACATTATGTAACACAAGCGACTAATGTTTCCTATGAGAAATTTTACGGAAACACTTTTTGCTGCTACGTGGAGTTTGGCAAATAGTCTAAGTGTATATACTGCGATCGCAATGCTGAATAATTTAAGCTTTGGAGGTAAAAGCTTCTAAATGCAAGACTTTTCAATGTTTATCAAATTGATTTTTTGTTCAAGTCTACTGGATGTAGATTGTACATAGTTAAACATTTATTTTAAGATATCGAAGAAAATATACATAGAACAATACCCCTGTTTATACGGAGTAAGGAAAGCAGCATGAGTAAGAGTTTATGCTTAGGAAATGCGATCGCGAATTAAACGTAAGAGTCTTTCGAGTGGTGATTCTATCTTGAGTTGGAATGCTAAAAATTGAGTACGTTGGAGTTTGTTAAAGTTATTGTCGCTGACTAAAATTAATGAGGGTTGTCCGTTTGGTAAAGTTTCTCCAATAGTTAAACCTTCGGTGTTATCCAATGCAATATCTAGGTTTCCTAAATTTAATAAAAGTTCTTTTTTAACAGGTTTAATGCTTTTCAAGTCAACTTTTTGTAGACTATCGATATTTTGTATATCATCAGCATTTTCCAAAGATACTTTGAATAATGAATTTACAAAACCTAAACCTGTAAAAGTTCTTTCTATGCTCAAAAAATGTCCGTGATTATCGAGCGCGACTAAATCGGTTAAACCACTAGAAAATCTACCATTAATATTGAAAAATGGTTTGACTATTTCGGTGGGATAAAGAAATTCTTTTTCTAATTTTCTAGTAATTAGATTATATTGTAAAATTCTGCATAAGCTTCCCTGATTGGCTTTGGCTTCTTCACCATCTTGAATAAGTGCGTTTTCATTAGCTGTAAATAAATGCTTTTTATCAGGTGTAATCGCGAGACTTTCAAAAGCTAAGTTGTTACGAATACCACGCTTTTTCTCTTGAGATTGTAAATATTTTTCAGGTATTGCTAAACTAGAAATCTCTTGTCCTGAATTGAGGGAAAACTCTTTGATAAATGGATTTATTCCCGCGATTGTATCACCTTCAGATGAGACGAATATCGATGAGTTATTAGTTAGTGCTATTCCTTCTGAATCTATGTTTCCAGGAGAAAAGGTTTTACCATTTTTATCTTTTAAAGTTGTGACAGTAACAGGTTTAATATCGCTACTTTGAAAAGAATCTATATTAAGATTAATATTAAAAGTATAAAATCTCGCTGGCGATTTTTGAGAACGGTCATCAGATATTGCGTAATAAATTTGGTTTTGACTATCATAAGTTATTCCCGATAACCCTCCTAATTCAGTATTTTCAAAATTTGTACCTGTGGGTAAAGTTGCTTCGCCGATAAAGTTTATGCCCGTTACCTCAACAGCAGAAGTTCTAAAGTTACTGAAAAAAAACACCATTATCACAATTGTGACAAAAAAATATAAGTAATGGTAACTTAAATAATTTTTTAATTCCCACGGCAAATTTAGGTTAAAGGTTATAGGTTAAAGGTTAAAGGTCAAAGGTTAAAGGTTAAAGGTTAAAGGTTAAAGGTTAAAGGTTAAAGGTTAAAGGTTAAAGGTTAAAGGTCAACTGTCATTGTATTGGCTTTCAAAAAAGTTAACTAGCCAATCTTTGACGCTGTGAGTTGCTCGACAGTCGTCTTCATTGTAACGTTTGATGACTTCTAATAAAGCGCGATCGCCAGTTTTCAACCATCTATCATACCAGTAAATACACTTAGCTCCACTGGCTTCTGGGTCACGCCATTCAAATCCCATCCACCGAGCAATCGCTTTTAAAGCATAACTCTCAACTGGTAATGTGACTGTAGCCGTTAATTGTTCGTAAATATCGACAAATCGATTCAATACTGGGAATACTTTTTTAGAAGGAGTACGGTGAAGTTTTGCTAATCGCTGCACTGTGTCAAATTCATAAACACAAAAATGATAAATTGGTGCATCGGGATATTGCCATACTAATTCTAAAAATTGCTGCCAAATTAATTTTTCTTCCTCTGGGTTTTCTGCGAGAAAAGAATAAAATTGTTGGGTATTCTGTTCTCTGTCAACAACTAAAACCCCTAATAAATAATTCAAATTCAAATCTGGCTGTGCTTCTATATCAAAGTAGAGTTCTATAGGGGCTGTATAAGTAACAGTTTCGTATACTACTGGGTCAATTTCCACGATTGTGGGATATTGGATTGATGGCGATCGCCGTTCAATTATTGCGTTATCGTTTGGTAGAGTTAGTAAGGACTGATGTGTTGTTGTTGCAAATTCCTCGGTTATCGTTTGTTCAACTAACGCTTGTGGTAAAAACAGGGGACGATTTTCGAGTAAAGATTTTCCCTGTAAAACAAGTTGAGTAGCAACTTCAGTATCAAAACCGGGTAAGTCTTCTAATTCTGAAGGATTAGTTTGAGTAAGAGATTCTAAAGTCGTAATGTCAAGGATTTTTAACCAATCGTAACGACCTGGGGTTACTCCCGGTACTAAAGAAAGATGTTTTTGTGTGGAAGCAGTTTGATGACAGCTACTGTACCAATTACAAAGACTGCATTTTTGCCGAGAAATAAATACTTCCGGAGGTGTTGGTAAATAAAGAGTTTGGATACATTCGTCCAAGATTTCTTGCATCCGGGGTATCCATTTGACTAAATCAACGTTGTATCTAGTTTCTTTTCCCCGCAACATCAACCAAGCAGTTTCCAACTCAACTTGTTGTACTGCTTCTAAAACAAAAGCATAAAATGCAGCAATAACTTGATATTCTTGTTTAGGACGCTTACCTAATTCAACTCTAGCGGGAACGTACATCCAATCTCCGAATATTGAATTACCCGGTTGCTTGATGAGTAAATCCGGACGTGCTAGCAGAGTATGATTGTCAGCATAACTTGTTGTCAGTATCCCTTTATAAATGTATTCAACTCCCTGCTGCATCAATTCCAAAGTTGCCGCTTCGGCAGTTTTCGGTTCCCCCTTGGAAAACTTCGGACGTTGATAACTGATTTGTTCTAAAATATGTTTTTTATGAGCATATTTATCTTGATACAGTTTTAGAAGTAAGTCGCTAGGAGCATCTTGCTGATTCTTATCGCCGCGAACATTCAAAAACGGTCGGCGTTTACACTTTTGATATTGTAGTAGTAGTTCGGCATTAATTAACATTATTTTAAGTTAACAAGAATTAGTGCAATCTGGGAGTAATCAAGATAACCAAAATTGGTGTTGTGTAATGTACATTGCTTATAGCAGTATTCCCGATTCGGATAAGCAAAGGAAACAGGTTTTAAAAGATATGAAGAAAAATCGGTTTGAAATAAGTTGTCGCGCATTTAATTTGTATTTTTCTAGCGGGCAGGATGCCCTCGAACCCTTCACTTCGTTCAAGGGTAAACTCCGTGAAGGGATGCCCGCACTACAAAACTTTAATAAAATTTGAATATACTTTCTTAAAGGGTTTTTAGCTTATTTAAAAGTTAAATTTACTGTTTAAAAACCCTTATAAAGTCAATAAATCGGTCGCTTTGAACCCGTTTTATCATCCAAAATCCATCTTAAAAAACCTGCTCCCGTAAGTTTCTGCTCTAGCAGCTTTCCGCAAAATCCGAAACAAATACATCCGTTGTTAAAATCCAAAATCCAAAATCTAAAATCTAAAATTGGTATGACAAGTATATCTGCTACACCAACAGGGTTGCATCAATATCGACAACAATTTCCCGCTTTAGCGAATAAAGCTTATTTTAACTTCGGAGGTCAAGGACCGATGCCGCAAACGGCGATGAATGCCGTAATTCAAGCCCAAGATCAAATTCAGCGAATCGGTCCTTTTGGCAGCGAAGTTAATGCTTGGCTTATACAACAGACTAAAGCCACTAGAGTCGCAATTGCAACCGAGTTGAATGTACCATCGGAGACAATTACACTGACTGAAGATGTAACCGTTGGTTGCAACATTGCCATGTGGGGCATTGATTGGAAACCAGGAGACCATATACTTCTGACAGACTGCGAACATCCGGGAATTGTTGCTACGGCTCGTGAAATAGCACGTAGATTTTCTGTAGAAGTGACTACTTGTCCAATCATGGCAACTTTAAATAATGGCGACCCTGTAGCAATAATTGCTCAGCATTTGCGCCCCCGTACCCGTATGGTGGTGTTAAGTCACGTACTTTGGAATACAGGACAAGTTTTACCTTTAGAAAAGATAGTAGTCTGCTGTAGAAACAATAATACAAAATTAATGGTGGATGCAGCGCAATCTGTCGGATTATTGTCATTAAATCTTGGCGAATTGGGAGTCGATTTTTATGCGTTTACAGGTCATAAATGGTTGTGTGGACCTCCGGGTGTAGGGGGTTTGTATGTGCGTCCCCAGGAACGGGAAAGTCTCTATCCTACCTTTGTTGGTTGGCGTAGCGTTGTTATTGATGGTCAAGCTCAACCTGTAAAATGGCAAGAAACCGGGGAAAGATATGAAATCGCAACTTCAGCTTATCCCTTTTATGTTGGTTTAACCGAAGCAATTTCAGTGCATCAAAAATGGGGTACATCCGAAGAACGTTATCAACGAATTTGTCGTAACAGCGAGTACCTCTGGAAAAAATTAATGGCAGTATCGGGTATAAAATGTCTACTCCATTCTCCCCCCGAATCGGGTTTAGTTTCATTTGAACTGGAAAATAATCAATCTAAAACCAGTTTAGAATTAGTCAAATTTTTAGAAGCAAAAGCAATATTTACCCGTACAATTGCTGACCCAGATTGTGTCCGTGCCTGCGTTCACTACTTTACTTTAGAATCGGAAATCGATCAATTAGTTGAGGAAATTCAGGGATTTTGTAAATAGGTAATTGGTAATTGGGAGTTAGTTGACAGTTGACAGTTAATTTGTTCCCTACTCCCTATTGCCTATTCCCTATTCCCTATTCCCTATTCCCTACTCCCTACTCCCTACTCCCTACTCCCTGTTCCCTAACATGGTAAAAAGTCTTAAAATTAAGTTACATTTAATTAAGAATAATAATAAATTCTTGGCAAATGTCGTAAAGCAGTTTTAAGCGAATGCGGCAAGTCATGAAAATTAAACAAATCGGGATTTATATACATCCGTTTCACATAACTTATGTTAACGGGGTGATGCATCCCATTGGTATCTAGAGGCAAATTAAAATGAAATTCTCTTGGAGAGTCCTAGTTCTTTGGACCTTACCTGCTTTAGTGATAGGCTTTTTCTTTTGGCAGGGAGCCTTTGCGAATACTCCTGCTGATATGGGTAAAAATGCAGCTAGTACCCGGATGACCTACGGTCGCTTTCTGGAATACTTAGATGCTGGTCGAGTCACTATGGTGGATTTGTATGAAGGTGGTAGAACGGCGATTGTGGAAGCTGTTGACCCAGACCTGGAAAATCGGATTCAGCGCGTGCGGGTGGACTTACCTGTTAACGCTCCAGAGTTGATTAGCAAGCTCAAAGCAGAAAATGTTAGCTTCGATGCCCATCCTGCAAGAAATGATGGAGCTATCTGGGGACTGTTAGGTAATTTAATTTTCCCCATCTTATTGATTAGCGGACTGTTCCTTTTGTTCCGTCGTTCTAGCAATCTTCCCGGTGGTCCCGGTCAAGCCATGAATTTTGGCAAATCTCGCGCACGTTTCCAAATGGAAGCCAAAACTGGAGTCATGTTTGATGATGTAGCCGGGATTGAAGAAGCGAAGGAAGAACTCGGTGAAGTTGTGACTTTTCTTAAACAACCAGAGAAATTTACTGCTGTCGGCGCACGCATTCCCAAAGGTGTATTGTTAGTCGGACCTCCGGGAACTGGTAAAACCTTACTAGCAAAAGCCATTGCTGGAGAAGCGGGAGTACCTTTCTTTAGTATTTCCGGTTCCGAGTTCGTGGAAATGTTTGTCGGTGTGGGTGCTTCACGGGTACGTGATTTGTTCAAGAAGGCTAAAGATAACGCTCCTTGTATCATCTTTATTGATGAAATTGATGCTGTAGGTAGACAGCGGGGTGCAGGTATTGGTGGTGGTAATGATGAGCGGGAACAAACCCTCAACCAGTTGCTTACGGAGATGGATGGTTTTGAAGGTAACACTGGTATCATTATTATTGCTGCTACCAACCGTCCCGACGTACTAGATGCGGCGCTGTTACGTCCCGGACGCTTTGACAGACAAGTGATGGTTGATGCACCCGATATTAAAGGACGTTTGGAAATTCTCCAAGTCCATGCACGTAACAAGAAATTAGATCAAAGTGTATCTCTCGAAGCCATTGCGCGTCGGACTCCCGGCTTTACGGGTGCAGATTTGGCTAACTTGCTCAACGAAGCAGCAATTCTCACAGCCAGACGACGTAAAGAAGGTATTACCCTTACAGAAATTGATGACGCTGTAGACCGGGTAGTTGCTGGTATGGAAGGCACACCTTTAGTAGACAGCAAGAGCAAGCGTTTGATTGCTTACCATGAAGTCGGACACGCTTTGATTGGAACCTTGGTTAAAGACCACGACCCAGTACAAAAAGTGACTTTAATCCCTCGCGGACAGGCACAGGGTTTGACTTGGTTTACTCCTAGCGAAGACCAAGGATTGATTAGCCGTTCTCAGTTGAAAGCGAGAATTACTGGTGCTTTGGGCGGACGTTCTGCCGAAGAAGTGATTTTTGGTAGAGATGAAGTTACCACTGGTGCCGGAAATGACTTACAACAAGTTACGGGTATGGCGCGACAATGGTAACGCGATTTGGGATGTCCGATTTAGGACCTTTATCATTGGAAAGTCAACAAGGAGAAGTATTCCTTGGTCGTGACTGGACGACACGTTCGGAATATTCGGAATCAATCGCGGCTCGTATCGATTCTCAAGTTCGCACTATCGTTGAAGAGTGTTATAAAAACGCTTTACAGATGATGCGTGACCATCGCAGCTTGATGGATAGATTAGTTGATTTACTAATTGAAAAAGAAACTATTGATGGTGAAGAGTTCCGTAGAATTGTGGCTGAATATGCGGAAGTACCGGAAAAACCACAATACGTTCCATCTTTGTAAGATTTCTCAAAAATTTGTCAAGCCATAATAGTTAAGGGGATGCGATAATGTCGCGTCCCTTTTTAATCTGAGGGGTAGGGAGTAGTTTTATCAATATGGAAAATTATTAATTACCAATTACCCATTACCAATTACCAATTACCAATTACCAATTACCAATTACCAGTCAACAGCGAATAATAACTAATTATCCGGACATGACATTACCCAAATATTTAGAAAAATACGGACGATATAATTCTCTACTCAGAATTAGACCATCAGAAGCGAGTTTAACTAATCCGATGCTTTCTAATTTATAAGCAGATGTAGGGTAAAGATTTAGACCTGTTTTAGCTGTAAGTATTTTGGCGAATTCTAAGACTAAATCGGGATTTTTTGCAAAACATCTAATTTTTCTCGTAAATGATGCCGATAAATTCCTTTATCCGTACTAGCTTGTTCTAATAACTGCTCTAAGCTTAGTTCTTGTTGACTTAAATGATAAAGTGCAACATTAATTAAAGTTGGTTGCCCCCCAATTATTTCCATGAGTTTTTGAGCTTGATTACCCTGCTGCCAATTTAGTCCGTATCGTGCTGCTAATTCCTCTACCTGCTCCTGTGTAAATTCAGGTAAATTGATGGGTAATCCAATATTAAATGGTGAACGGTTTAAGTTTAAGGGAACATAAATATCGGTTGAATAATCCAGAACTAAACGCAATTTTTGCCAAATGTAATTATACTGCGCTTTTTCATGCCAAGAACGTAATAATGGTAAGAATTCCTGAGCTAGTAGTGGATATTCAAAAATGAGATTGAGTTCATTAAATGATAAAACTAAAGGACTATCAGCAGCTTCTAATATATAAGTTTGAAAATAAAAAGTACAGCTTAATTTACTACCAATTTCTTCATCCCAATATTCATCAAGCTGGGGTTGAATATCCAAACTTCTGGAAGCAATACTGCATAACCAGCGCAAAAAAACGTTTAAATCTAAAAATTTATCCGCATCTACTAAATTTAAATCTAAATGTACTGTACGATAACCCAATGATTTGGCATAATCTAATAACCTGTACTTTAAGGAAGTTTTTCCCATTCCTTGAGGGGCTTTGATGCGGATTAGACAGCCAGAACGGGGAATTTCTCGTTCAATTAATTGCTCAATCGGAGGACGGGAAATATACAATTTGGAATATAACGATACAGGTCTACTGGGATATTCAATAGTTTCAAATTTGTCTAATTCTTCATAGATGCTGTAATCTGACTCAGTTAACTCTAAATCGAAAGCGCTAAAGCAAAGTTTTATGGAGCGCGAGTCTAATGGCGTTTTCAAAGACCACAATCGCGATAATGTATTGGTGGAAATTCCGATCCGCCGGCTTAGTTCTTCCTGAGTAAAACGCACACCATCATTTTCTTGCAACTGTGCTGTTTGTATCGCACTTTGCAGCCGTTTTAACCCAGTTGCAGTCAGTGTTATACCTCGTTTTCGCTTCTGCTTACTACCCTCCATTTCGGTAAACACTTATTCGTTTTCACCAAGAATTTTAACGCACTACCACCACTTAAGCTATTGAAATTAAATCTTAAGTGGCTTAACTGCCATTGAATGTAACTATTTATATATGTGATAATAAATTTTGAGTAAAATACCCAATTTACTAGCAAACCGAGTAGTTTTCTTCCCTGGAAGACTATTGATTTGTTCTGTGTGTTCCCTGTATACCGCTAGCTGATCTTAATTAAGCTGGCGGTATAACAATATTAAAGTCCAATTAAAGCCATGTTCAATACCTCGTTAGGCATAGATTGATTAGTTTTCGGGAATATTTTCATGAGAATCGACAACCAAACGCATGGTTTCTATTGCTAATTCTCGTAAATCTCTATTTAAAGGTATTGCTCCCCTCGCTCCAAACCAACCCTCAAATATGGTTACGTATCGAGTTTCGTTGTCTATAAATCCTTGCACAAAACCATAAAAGGTAAAGTTGACGGTATCAAGTTTGCAGAATTATTTTCCGGAATCATACAAGCATTAATGATAATGGTTGTCTTTCACCGGGTAGCAGTCTGGGTTTTAGCGGTGGCAAGGGTTTTCGAGTTGTGGCTAGAGTGTTCCGGCCATCCGCATCGAAAGCGGGATTCTCATCTTCCAAAAGCATTTCGATTACCTCACGGAGGTTTGCTTGCAGTTCATCTAGAGTTTCCCCTTGGGAATGCGCTCCAGGAAAGCCTGGAACACGCAGCCTTCCGAAGAAAAGCTTACCGTCAGATAACACGTTAAGATGATACAAGTCACTATTTTTTATATTTTCAAATCAATTAAATAAAGTAAAGTACGGCGTAATATTTTATTAAATTACTCAATTACTCAATTACTCAAGTCTTACAAATTATTAGAAATTATTAAAAATTATGACGAATGTAATCATTTTTGTAGTTTGTCTGACAATTGGGCTTATAGTAGCTCGATTGATTACCAAGAAGTCGGTACAAACCAAATCATCGAACTATAAAATATACAGCAATTCGCCTTTATTTCATAGTGATTATTATCCTATTAATGTAGAAGTTAACCGACAACTTTATCAACCTGTTGCAGAATGGAGTGGGCGGTTAATTTTACCTCCAGAAAATAATCATGAGCGTTTTGTAGAATTTGAAGTGCAAAATGCTCCAAATTCACATATGCACCTTATTGGTAAAGTTGTAAAGTTGAAGTGGAGTAATGATCAGAAGGTGCAAGAATATGTCAAACGGGTAAGTTTTGACGTTAAGTTTACTAAACAAGCTAAAAAAAGTCATCAAGCAGGTAAAGTTCATCCTGTGAGATTAGATGGACGTTCTCAAGTTGATCCTCTGGAATCTTTAGCAGGTGCAAGACCTATGGATGATGTCTGCGTGATGCTATTGCAGCCAGAAGTAGAAACTAATGCTGTGGGAGAGACGCAGTTAATGATTGACTGTGAAGCCGTGCAAATTATTGGACGTTTCGTTGGTTTGGTGAAGATTTTAGCCCAAATTGATTCAGAAAGCGATTTATTTCGAGTTTGTCATTACAACAAAGCAACTAAAAACTTTGATCGAGAAATCGAAGAAATTCTGTGTATACCCCAAGTACCGCAAGATATACAGGGCGTTGCTCGTTCGAGTAATAAAGATATCGAAAAATCACCCCTTAATTCTCAAGGCTGGTATATTTACGGTGCAGCTAATGCTGAGGGAACCTTTGTAGTACAAGCAATTGAACCCCGCGCTTTATTCAAAGTAGAGCCACAAAAAGTAATTGTAAAACAACAAAAAATACTTGAATACTTTAAGTATGAAATGTGGGGGAATATTAAATTACAAAAAGGGAATTATCAAACAGTTTTACTCGCACCAAATGCAGAAAATGCAGTGTCGCAATGGAAATTGGGCGATAAAGCTTTAGTAATACATTTATTTGGTGGTATTGGTGGAGAGAAAGCAGAAGCAGCCTCTTGGCTTCCGGTTCCAGGTCACTTTTCCTACGGTATTGCCCAAGTAGTGCGCGATCGCATTACTGATGAATTACGTTTCGATATCATTTACTATCAAGTTTACTGTCACAATCCAGAAGCAGTGATTTCTGGTAGTTTAACTTGGGCTGCTTATATGGGTTCTTTGTGGCGGGGTTGGTTGGGAACTCGTCCCGTAGGCGATATTTTGGTGAAATACGAGCCGATAACTACCGATTATGATTTTGATGGAGTTAAATTGTCTCCTTTAACAGAATTTATTGAGGAACTCAGAGAAATTACAGCCCGGTATCGGGTTGGTGACGGAACAGGTGCATCATTAATTACACCAACAGCTTCCTGTGTTCAAGATTCTAATCAAGCGCTTTACTCGACAATTTACGATATACAAAGGTTTGTGGAGTCAAATCCGACGATTAGGGAATGGTTACAAAAGCATCCAAAAGATAAACAGACTCAGTATTTTAAGGAATTAATTTCTTTAGAAAACAGCTTGGAGAAACAGTTAGTTCCTCTGGGGATTGTACGACGAGACTGGCAACAAAATGCCAAAGATTTATTTGGAACTAATAATAAAAACGACAATATTATTACAACTGCAATCAAAATGCTCAGAAGTTGGCGAACTGTATTACCCAAAAGAGCGCAAGACGAAACCGCGAAAATTTTTCTCAAGCAACAAGCTAAGTTATGGGTTTTAAGAACCAATCAAGTGGGAGGATTTGACGATACTATTTTACCTATAGCGCCGACTACTTTGTTCAAGAGTTAGGAGTTAGGAGTTAGGAGGTAGCAGTTAGGAGTTAGGAGTTAGGAGTTAGGAGTTAGGAGTTAGCAGTTAGGAGTTAGCAGTTAGGAGTTAGGAGTTAGGAGTT